>CAYHHH010000083.1:0-18813 GCA_964356125.1 uncultured Bifidobacteriaceae bacterium
AGGGTTCGAATCCCTGCCTCACCGCCAGTTTTAATCGGTTCGGGCACCTGCAAAGAGCTGGTTGTACAGCGCCTCGACGCGGGTGACCTCGTCGTCATTGAGCGCTTGAAACTCCTGTTCACGCGCGCGCCCCAACAACCGTCCGTCATTCTGAGCGAGAAACCCCCGAAGTCGCTCGATGTCTCTATCTGGCATCTCCACGAGCTCTTTCACCGCTGCCGAGAATCTGTCGAATCCTTCCAGGAACTGGACTTCCTGCGGAAGATCGTGCTCCACCGTCTGCTCGACGCATGAATACAGGAACTCGGCGTGCGCCGTGGCGTCGAAGTAACGGTAGTAATCGGCCGTCTTGTTCAGAACCTCCACGTTATTGTCAGGGGTGGCGCGCCATTCGATGAATGGCAACAGCGCAGCGGAGTACGATTCGAGTACAGCTCGGTACTCATCGAGCCGTCTGAGAATTGCGGCGCTGATCGGAAAGACCAGGCCAGGTGGGTTGTAACCCGCGGAGGCCAGCACGTGATGAATCAACCACCGATGTAGCCGGCCATTGCCATCAACAAAGGGATGTACGTACACGAATCCGAACGCAATGGCAGCAGCAGCAGCAACAGGGTCAACTCCGCCTGCGACCAGGCGGCTGTCGTACTCAATGATGCCGGTGAGCAGATCTCTGAGATCCTGGGGGCGCGCGCTAATGTGATCGGGGATCGGCTCCTGTGTGTCCCGGTCGTGTGTCCCGACGAATCCGCCCTCATCGCGGAGTCCAAGTTTCACAAACCGCGGATCCCCGATGACGACGCGCTGAAGCCGTTCCCATTCGGCGATCGTGATCGGACGACGCCCGGCTTCACCTATCGCCCGCGCCCAGCGCGCCGCTCGCGCGTTCGAAGGGCGTTCACCTTCAATGGCGAAGGACGATTTCGAGTCGCTGAGCAGGAGGAATGCTGCAGCGCGCGTCACGAGGTCCCTGCTCGTGCGACCGATGATCTCGCGGGCACGAGTATCGAGCCTTTTGGCGACGGACGCCAGGAGCGCGGGCGTCCACCGAATCATGGGACAGAACCTGCGCGTTCCAGGCAAGTTGTCGATGACTTTGTGACGAGGTGAGGGCACGCCTGTCTCGAGGGCCAGCTGTTGTTCGGGGTCGACGACCAGGGCAGCGCGGATCTTTCCCGGGTTTGGCAAATCGAGATCACGGCCGGTCAGCCACTCATAGAGAAACCAAATTCGACGCGCGAATGTGCCGGTTGGCGTGTTCCGCACGATCGCGGCGACATCGCTCGGTTCCACAGCCTTGAAGAGAGCTGCCAGAACAGCGAGATCGATCCCTTCCCATTTCAAAGCGAAAACGAGCTGCCCTTCGAACGTATCGGCGGGACGGTGCCGCGGTGTCTGGAGCTGCCAGGACGACGTCGGTGCCGGGTGGTGGCGCGCGGCGATCCCGGCTAGGCGAGACGGTAGAGGAATAGCCAAATCGAAGCGCTCTATGAGCGCGGCATAACCTGCCGGAATCGCAGGCTCAGGCAGCGCCAGGCCGTGAAAATGGTTCACCGGCTCTGAAATAAAGTCTCCCATAGACTCTACTTGTGAAAACTAGTCACCAACTGCTCACCATCTGCGATAGTTTATCACCACATATGAAATTGTGTGAAAACTAATCACCAGCGGGCGATTGCTGGTCTTCACCGCAAGTACATGATCAGCGGCGTCAGCGTGAGCGGGCTCAGGATCGTCGACAGGAACACCGCGCTGGTGACGAACTCGGGCGACGCGTCGAACTCGAGCGCAAGAATCGTTGTCGCGACGGCGACCGGCATCGACGAGAGCACGACGACCGCCTGTCGCGCGGGGCCTGAGACATCCAACAACGACGTGAGGCCGAGCGCGACGATCGGGGCTACGAGCAGCGACACGCAGACGGCCGCAAAAACGAGCCCCGGTCGCGGCGGTCGCCGCGCGCGCTCGAGCTGCATGCCGAGCACGAGGATCATCATCGGCAAAGCCGCGTCGCTCAGCATCGTGACGGGCCGCAAGATCGGCGTCGGTACCGCGGCGCCGGTGGCGAGCACGATGAGCGCCGCGGCGATGCCGTAGATCGCCGGAATCTTCAACACGCTCGCCAGGGCGGTGCGCAGGTTCCGCCGGCCCGCCGCGGCGAGGAACGCGCCGACGGTGTTGGTCAACACCGATCCGGTCAAGAAAAATACGGTTCCATAGGACAACGCGTCTTCGCCGAATGCGAACGACACCACAGGCAGCCCATAGTTCCCGCCGTTCGAGAACATCACGACGAGAAGAAACGCGCTCGCTTCGGTGCGGCTGAGCCGAAGCGCCAGCGACATCACGGCGCCGACCGCCGCCATCGCGACCATGACGGCCACGGCGACGAGGACCATCTTTCCAAACTGTCGGCCGGTCGCGACCGACGAGATCAGCAGGCGGAAAGCAAAGCAGGGGAGCAGCGTGTAGAAAACGACGTGCGTCAGTGTGGTGGCGCTGGCGTTGAGCCACCGGGCGAGGGCGAACCCGGCGCCGGCGATCAGGAAAATGGGCAGGAGATCTGACGCGAAAACGGAGAATAAATCGCTCAAAACCGGGGACAGTATAATCCCGCGGCGAGGGGGATTTCATGACCCGTGAGACAACGCTTGCGCTGCTGATGGTTGTGATGCTTGCCGCGTGCGCGCGGCCCACCGGCGAGCAGCGCCTGATCAACGACGCCGCGGCGGCGCTTGGGGGCGCCGAGCGTCTTCGCGCGGTGAACACGCTCGTCATCGAAGGCCAGGGGGCGCAATACAACCTCGGGCAGGACGTGGCGCCCGGCGCATCGGGACAGACCTGGGCGGTCACCGAATACACACGCGCGATCGACGTGCCGGCGGAGCGCGCCCGAACGGAATTGGTTCGCGTACCGAAGTTCACCTACTGGCAGGGCCTCGCGGCGCAGCGGCAGGTTCAGGGTATCGACAAGGCTGTCGGATACAACGTGAGCGCAAGCGGCGCCGCGAGCCGCGTCGCGCAGACGGCGGCCGACGATCGCCGCGCCGAGCTGCTGCGCCATCCGGTCACGGCTGTGCGTGCGGCGCTCGATCCTGCGGCCCGGCTGACGAACGTTCGCAGCGAGGGCGGTGAGGCCCTCGTCGACGTCGTCACATCTGATGGGCGATCGTTCACGCTGGCGACCGACGCATCGACGAAGCTGCCCACGCGAGTAAGTACCGCCGGCAGCCACGTCAATCTGGGTGATGTGGTCATCACCACGACGTTCGCCGATTATCAGAACGTGAATGGCGTGCAGCTTCCCACGAGGCTCACGACCAAAACCGATGCGTTCACGACGACGGACGTGCGGGTGACCAGACAGACCGTCGATGCCGACGCGGGAGATCTGGCCGCGCCCGCGAGCGCCGCCTCCGCCGCGCTGCCGGCTCCGCAGCCCCCGAACGTGACGGTCGAGGACGTGTCGCCCGGCGTGTGGCTGCTCGCGGGCGGGTCGCATCACAGCGCGCTCGTGGAGTTTTCAGATCATCTGATGCTGATCGACGCGCCTCAGAACGATGCGCGCACGCTGGCGGTCATTGCCAAAGCGCGCGAGCTGCGGCCCGGCAAGCCGCTGACGCACGTCGTCAACAGCCATCACCATTTCGATCATTCCGGCGGCGTGCGGGCGGCGGTGTCCGAGGGGCTCACGGTCATCACGCACGAGGGCAACGTGGCGTTTTTCGAGGAGATGGTCAAGCGGCCGCACACGCGCGCACCTGACGCGCTCGCGAAAAACCCGAAGCCGCTGAAGATCGAAGCGGCCGGCGCCGAGCGTGTCATCACGGACGGCGCGGTGATGGTGCGTCTCTACGCCGTTCCGGGTGAGCATTCGGAAACGATGCTGATGGCCTATCTGCCGCGCGAGCGCGCGCTCATCGTCATCGATCTCTACGAGCCTGGCGAAGCGCACCACATGTTCCTGCGCGCGTTTGTCGAGGATCTGAAGAAGCGGAAGAACCTGCGCGTCGAGCGCATCATCCCACTGCACGGGAAGGTCGTGTCCTACGAGCAGATGATCGAGGACGCCAGCCTTCGCTAGCTGGCGCCAGCTTCGGCTGGGTAAACGGCGTTACGAAGACGAAGGCTTGTACATGTCGACGATTTCGCGGGCGAGGGTGCGCGCGCGGTCGGCGTCGGCGCGCAACTGTTCGACATCGCCGGCAGTTGCGCCCAGCTGTTCTTCGAGCGCCGCGCGCCGCGATTCCGCCGACTTCATCTCGTCGGCAATCCGATCGCGATCGGCCCGCAGCTCGCTCAAGAGCAGCGACACCTCATTGCGCTTGCCAGTGAGGTTCGTGATCTCGGCGACCGCGGCGTCAAGATTGGTGACCGCCGCGTCGCGCTCGGCCATCGCGCTGTCTCTCTCGGCGATGGCCGCTTCCATCGCCGCAACGGCCTCTTCTGTTGCGGCAACAAAGCCGCTTTTCTGCGCGACAGCGGCTTCGAATTTCACGCGAAGCGCGTCCAAATGCCCGCGCAGCTCGTCGCGCTCCTTCGTGACCGCGTTGGCCTGGGCGCGCAGCTCCTGGAGGATGGTCTTCCCCTGCTTCAGCAGCAGCTCGAGCTGGGCGAGCTTCGCGCGTGCCTGGTGGAGCTCAGGGCTTTCTGTCTTTACGGGGGCGTGCGCCGGTGGTTGTTGGGCTCCGAACATGACACCCGTGTTATCGGCACCTAGGGGCTATTTTGACATGCCCAGGATTGCACCCCTCACCCCTCACCCCTTACCCCTTGCCCCTTACCCCTATAAAATCGCGGGATGGATCGCCCGCGGGTTCGATTTGCGCCGTCTCCCACCGGATATCTCCACGTCGGCGGCGCGCGCACGGCGCTCTTCAACTGGCTGTTCGCGCGCCGGCACGGCGGCACCTTCATCCTGCGCATCGAAGATACCGACACGGAGCGCTCGTCCGACGAGATGGTGGCCGGCATTCTCGAGTCGATGCGCTGGCTCGGCCTCGAATGGGACGAAGGCCCGGGCATCGGGGGACCGCACGCGCCCTACTTTCAGACGCAGCGTTTCGAGCGGCACAAGGCGGTGGCGCATCAGCTTCTGGCCGCGGGCGCCGCGTACAAGTGCTACTGCTCGCCGGAGCGACTGAAGGAACAGCGTGACGCAGCGGAGAAAGCCGGCGGCGCCTGGAAATACGATCGCGCCTGCCTGAATCTGTCAGCGGACGAGCGGCAGCGCCTCGAGGCCTCGGGGGTGCAGCCGGCCGTGCGGTTCAACGTGCCGGCGGGGAAGACGGCCTATACGGATCACGTGCGCGGCCGCATCGAAGTGGATCACGAGCAGATCGAAGACTTCGTCATTCTGCGCTCGAGCGGTCTCCCGATTTATCACCTGTCGGTCGTCGCCGACGACATCGACATGGGCATCACGCATGTGATTCGCGGAGACGACCACATTTCCAATACGCCGAAGCACATCCTGCTGTGGCAGGCGCTCGGGCGGACGCCTCCGGAATTCGCGCACGTGCCGTTGATACTCGGCACCGACAAGAAGAAATTGAGCAAGCGGCACGGCATCACGTCGGTGACCGAGTACGAGCGTCTCGGCTATCTCTCCGACGCAATGGTGAATTTTCTGGCGCTGCTCGGCTGGTCGCCGGGCGGCGATCGCGAGGTGATGTCGCGCGACGAGCTGATCGGGGCGTTCTCGCTCGAGGGGATCAGCGGCGGCGCGGCCGTGTTCGATCCGGAAAAGCTCGATTGGTACAACGCGCAGTATCTCGCGCGGTTGGGGCCTGACGATCTCTCTCGATACGTCAAGCCGCTGCTGCAGACTGCGGGATTGTGGCGCGATGAATTTGACGATACGAGCCCCTCGACCTCGCTCGGGGCAGGCCGGCGTGAATGGCTGCAGCGCGTGCTGCGCCTCGTGCTGCCGCGCGTGCGGCGGCTGCCCGATTTCGTCGAGCAGGCGGGACCGTTTCTGACCGCAACGGTCGACTACGATCCGGATGCCGTTCGCAAGCACCTTACGACCGCGGATCTCGATCGGCATGTCGACGCCCTGATCGCGGCGCTCGAGGCTGACACGCAGCCGTTCGAGGAAATGGCGATCGAGCACGTGCTTCGCGGCGTCGCGGACGCGCGCGGCATCAAAGCGGCCGCGCTGATTCATGCGGCTCGCATCGCGGCGACGGGCAAAGGCGTGAGTCCCGGGATATTCGAGGTGCTGGCGCTGCTGGGCAAGCCGCTCACGCTGTCGCGGCTTCGCGATCTCGCGCGTTACTTACGTGCTCAGCGTTAACCCCACGATCCCCACGACCCCTACGGAACCCTTTTCCTGACGGTGTACCCAACACCAAATTTCAGCGTCGGCGCGGCGCCCGTTCCGAGCTTGAAGTCGGTGAAGAATCCGTTCTCGTGCGCGAAGCCGAACGTGATGAACGTGCCCGCGTGTGTACTCCTGTTGTCGTTCTGCCGCCGGAACACCACGGCGGGCCCGCCGCCTTGATACAGGCTCCACGAGCGTCCGACCTGAATGTGATAGAGGAATTCGATATTGAGGGTCGCTGTCGAGTAATCGCCGCCGAACCCGCCGTCGATGCCGGGTCTGAACCGGAGACCCTGAAACAGCTCGCCCGTTTCGAAATGCGTGCCGACGAACCCCTGCTCCGGATCGACCGTCACCCCGCCCTGGAAGCCGATCCCCTGCGCATCGGCCCGTGCGGTTGTCATGAAGAGGACAGCGGCACTGGCAACCGTGACGAGAAACCGTCTTTGAAAGGGGACAAAAGCACGCATAACTGGCAGACAAAGCAACAGCGTTGCCAGTGGTAATGGGTTCCAAGTTCCGGTTCCGGTTCCACGTTCGAACCGGAACCGGAACCGGAACCCGGAACCTACTGCCGCCGCTTCAGCGCTTCGGAGCGGCGTTCCCCCATCTCTTTGCGCCGCTCGGCGATCTTCTGCTTTTGCTCGGCCGTCAGCACGTTGAAGATCTCCGATTGCACCTGCGCCTGCGCGAAGGTGAGCTCGGTCTCCGCGTTGCCGACCTCGATGCTCAACGCCTGAAGGGTGCTCGCGTTGCCCGAGATGACGGCGGTGTGCACGGCCTCACGCGCAGCCCGCGCGCGCTCGGCGAGCGGGCGGATGCGATCCGCATGACGCTCGTGGATCGCCTTCACCTGTTCGCGCTGCGCGTCGGTCAGATCGCGCATCACGTCCCTGAGCCCGAAGTCCCCGCCCATCGGGCCGCCCATGCGCCCGCCAGGTCCGCCCGGCCGGCCGGGCCCGCCGCGCCGCATCTGTTGTCCCTGCGCCTGCGGCTGCGGCTGATCCTGCGCCCAGCCGACGAACGGCACCGTGGCTCCAAGGCCGAGGGCCACGACGATTGCTGTTAGAAATGTGTTCTTCATCAGTCCTCCTATACCTCATTAGACGAAAGGGTCATGGCAGTCCTGCGGCGCAACTGTGAAAAGACCGTGACACGCGGCCGGGGCGGGAACTACAAACTACAATCTAAACATTGACATTAACGGAATCTCGGACAGTGCTCGTCGTCGAGGATGAGAAGAACATCCGCGACCTGGTGTGCCTGCACCTGGGCGTCGAGGGATACGAGTGCGTGCCCATCGCCGACGGCAAGGAAGCGATGGTGCTCGCCAACGAGAAGAGCTTCGATCTGATCATCCTCGATCTGATGCTGCCCGGCGTCGACGGCGTCACCATCACGCGCGCGATTCGCCGCCACGGTCCCAACCGCGACACGCCGATTCTCATGCTGACCGCGCGGCGCGAGGAAGCGGACAAAGTGATGGGGCTCGACAGCGGCGCGGACGATTACCTGACGAAGCCGTTCGGCGTGCGCGAGCTCGTGGCGCGCGCGGCCGCGCTGATGCGCCGCGCCCGCGCGCCGCTGACGGCGGCCGACGGCGATGCGCGTCCTGTCACGATTCGCGACGTCGAGCTCGATCCGTCGCGCCGCGGCGTGCGCGTCCGCGGACAGCAGATCGACGTGACGCGCCAGGAGTTCAACCTCTTATATGTGCTCGCCTCGAATCCGGGCATCGTGTTTACGCGGGAACGCCTGCTGTCGCGCGTCTGGCAGGAGCAGTCGTTCGTCACCGGGCGCAGCGTCGACACGCTCGTGAAGCGCCTTCGCAAGAAGATCGAGATCGATCCGGCGGATCCGCAATTGATCCTGACGGTGTGGGGCGATGGTTATAAATTTGCCGAGCCCTCTCATGCCTAGGTGGTATCAGAGCCTCTACTGGCGCATCGCGATCGGCTTCGTGCTGTTTCTTGCGGCGATGCTCGCCCTGCAGGCGGGTGCGCTCGTGTACCTCATCGCAGGTATGGAGGTCGCACCCGGGCCGCCGCCTCCCGAAGTCACGCGCCTCATCGCGCGTGACTTGAGCGAGGCGCTTATCGCGAATCCGAAGCTCGATATCGAGCAGTTCTTTCGCCACGAATACGAGGGACAGATACCCCTCGCCGCGATCATGAAGGATGGCCGGGTCGTCACGACCAGCGGCCCGAGGCCGTCCGACAGTTTCATCCGCGACGTGCGCGACCGCTTGAATACCGACCCGGAATCGTTCATGCGCGGACGCGGCGGTCGAGGGCGCGCAGGCGGCCCGCGTCAAGCGAGACCTGAAGGCGTCACGCCGCCATGGCCCGCGCAGCAGGCGCTGCGCCGCACCGGTCCTGCGGGCGCCGTGATCGTCGACGGTGTTCCCGTTGGCGTTGTGATTGCGTTGCCGCGTTCGGCGTTGCGTCAGCTTGGTCCCACGCTCGCGATGGTTGGCGCCGTGCTCGTCGTGCTCGGGACTACGGTTGCGGCGCTGTTGATCTTCGGCCCGGTTCGTCCGCGGCTGCGGAGCCTCGAGGACGCCGCGCGTCAGGTCGGCGCCGGAGATTTGACGGCGCGCGCCCGCGAGGACGGCGGCGACGAAGTCGCGGCGCTTGCGCGCGCGTTCAATCAGATGACGCACGATCTGCAGCAGCGCGCGGTGCAGTTGCAGGCGGCCGATCGCACGCGACGCCTGCTGCTCGCGGACGTCTCGCACGAGCTGATGACGCCGCTCACCGGCATGCGCGGCTATCTCGAAACGCTCTCGCTGCACGCGCAGTCGCTCGATCCGGACACGCGCGAACGTTATCTCGCCATCATCCGCGACGAAACGCGGCGCGTCGAGCACATCGTCGGCGATCTGCTCGATCTGTCGCGCCTCGAAGGGGGCGGCGAGTCGTTCGATGCGCAGGATGTGCCGCTCGAGGATGTGTTTGGCCGCGTGGCGGCACGCCACGGCCGGGCGGCCGAACAGAAGGGCGTCGAGCTTTCGACGAGTATTGCCGCCGGCGCGGAGATCGTCACAGGCGATCCCATGCGGCTCGAACAGGCGCTGCAGAACCTCGCTGCCAATGCCCTGCGCCACACGCCAAAAGGGGGCCGGGTGGCGCTGACCGCCGCGTTCGAGGACGGCAGCATCGCCGTTACTGTCAGCGACACGGGCTCGGGCATCGCTGCCGAGCATCTTCCCCACGTGTTCGATCGGTTTTATAAGGTGGATCCGTCACGCACCGGCGAGGCCGGCAGCGGCCTGGGCCTCTCCATCGTCAAAGCCATCGTGGAGCGTCACGGGGGTACGGTAACGGCGACGAGCCGGCCTGGCGGCGGAACCACTTTTACACTCAAGTTTCCGCCGGAGCGGCCGATAAATGCATAGCGAGCAATGCGAGACGCACTCGTCGATTTCACGGTGGCGAGCACGGGGACCCGGTCCCCGTACCTGACGTACGAGCCCTACTACGGGCTCAAAGAAAAGGCGTTCAGCCTCTCCGCGGACCCCCGCTTCCTCTACAAGAGCCGCGCGCATGCGCCGATGTTCGACGAGCTGCGCGCCGGCATCCGCCGCCGCGAAGGCATCATCGTGCTCACCGGCGAGCCCGGTACCGGCAAGACGACGTTGTGCCGCAGCGTGCTCGCGTCGCTCGACCGCAAGACCTTCTGCGCCTTCGTGCCCGACCCCTTCGTGTCGCGCGAAGATCTGCTGAAGATGCTGCTCATCGAGTTCGGCGTGATGTCGGTCGACGATGTGAAGAGCGGAAGGCTGCGTGAGGCGACGCGCCCCGAGCTCAGTTATCCGCTGTACGACTTTCTGAAATCGCTGGTGCCGCTGCAGGCGTACGCGGTCATGGTCATCGACGAGGCTCAGAACCTGTCGTCGCAGCTGCTGGAAGAGATCCGCATCCTCGCCGATCTCGAGGGACCGGAAAAACTTCTGCAGCTCGTGCTCGTCGGCCAGCCCGAGCTTCGCGACAAGCTGACAGATCCGACGATGAGGCAGGTCGACCAGCGCGTGTCCGTGCGCTGCTCACTGGAGCCGCTCGAGCGCGACGCGCTGCAGGGATACATCGCGCATCGCCTGACTATCGCGGGCGGTGGATCCGATCGTGTCGAGTTCACGCCCGAGGCCCTCGACGCGGTGTTCAAGGCGTCGAATGGAAATCCGCGTGTCACCAACCTCATCGTCGACAAGTCGCTGAACCGCGGCCATCTCGACCGGACGTGGATCGTCACGCCGGCCATCGTCACCGCCGCGCTCGGCGATCTCGGTTACGCGAAGCCCGCGCCGGCTCTGACGCTGGACATGAGCTTTCCGGTGGAGCCGGAGGCGCCCGCGCCGCCGCCGCCGAATCTGCCGGCAATGATGGCCGACCTGGTCGGCGACCGCCAACATGTTCTGCTGGAGCCGGCCACGCCGCCTGCAGCCGCAATCCCGAAAGAGCGCCGCGGACGGCGGCGCGTGCGACGGGCGGCGCTGCTGGTGACCACGGGCCTTGTGTTGGCCGCAAGCGGTCTCGCGTTGAACGAGTGGGAACTGCGGCGCCAGGAGCTGGCGCAACCGGCTCCACTGCCGGTTGTGATCGCGCCGCCCCCGCCACCCATCAGCGCCGGCGCCGCGCCGGTTATTCCGCCCGCGGAATTCTTCTCGCCCGTCACCCCGTAACATATACTCCGTCGGCCGGCCTGAAGGCCGGCACTACGAAATATGAACCACACCGAAGAACTCAAGGCGCTGGACGACGCGCGGTGGCGGATTGCCGTCGGGCTGACCGTCGCGATGATGGTGCTCTATTTCGGCTTCATCCTGCTGGTCGCGTACGCCAAGCCGCTGCTCGCGCGAATCGTGGTGCCGGGGCTGAGCCTCGGCATCCTCCTGGGCGCGCTCGTCATCGTCGCCGCGTGGGTGTTGATCTGGATCTACGTGCGCTGGGCCAACACGCACTACGACGCGGCGATCGACGCGCTCCGGGGCCGCCCGTGACGGGCGTGTTCTTTTTCATCTTCATCGCGTTGTCTTTCGGCGTGACGTACTGGGCCGCCCGGCGCACCCGCAGCGCCGATCATTTCTACACCGCCGGCGGGAGCGTCACGGGGCTGCAGAACGGCCTCGCGCTCGCCGGCGATTACATGAGCGCCGCGAGCTTTCTCGGCATCGCCGGCATGGTGTCGCTGTCGGGTTTCGACGGCCTGATCTATTCGATCGGGTTTCTCGTCGGCTGGCCGGTCGTGATGTTCCTCATCGCGGAGCCGCTGCGTAATCTCGGCAAATACACGTTTGCCGATGTGGTGGCGTTCCGGCTGCGGCAGGGCCCGGTGCGCGTCGCCGCATCGATCGGGTCGCTCGCGGTGGTGTCGTTCTATCTGATCGCGCAGATGGTGGGCGCGGGCACGCTGATTCACCTGTTGTTTGGTTTTCAGTACGAGACCGCCATCGTGCTGGTCGGCATCGTGATGCTCGCGTACGTCCTCTTCGGCGGCATGATGGCGACCACGTGGGTGCAGATCATCAAGGCCGTTCTCCTCTTGAGCGGTGCGTTCATGCTGGCGGTGATGGCGCTGTCGCGGTTCTCGTTCAGCCCGCTGGCGCTCTTCAGGGCGGCATCCGATCAATACGGCGTCGCGGTGCTTGCGCCCGGGCGGCTCGTGTCGAACCCGCTCGACGCGATGTCGCTCGGCCTCGCGCTCATGCTCGGCACGGCGGGGCTGCCGCACATCCTGATGCGCTTCTACACCGTGAAGGATGCGAAGACCGCGCGCCTGTCGGTGAGCTACGCGACGGCGTTCATCGGATTCTTTTATCTGCTGACGTTCATACTTGGCTTCGGTGCGATGGTGCTGGTAGGGCAGCCGGCGATCCGCGCGATCGACGCCGGAGGCAACATGGCCGCGCCGCTGCTGGCGCAGGCCGTCGGCGGCGATGCGTTTCTCGGCTTCATCTCGGCGGTGGCGTTCGCGACGATTCTGGCGGTCGTCGCGGGCCTGACGCTCGCCGGCGCCGCGACGCTGTCGCACGATCTCTGGGTCAACGTCGTGCGCCACGGCGTGTCATCGGATCGTGAAGAATTCAGGGTGGCTCGCGCGTCGACGGTCGTGCTCGGTGTGATGGCGATTGTGCTGGGGATCGTCTTCAAAGGACAGAACGTCGCCTACATGGTGGGGCTGGCGTTCGCGATTGCCGCGAGCGCGAATTTTCCTGCGCTGCTGATGTCGATGTTCTGGCGCAAGTTCACGACGCGCGCGGCGCAGATGAGCATGCTCGTCGGCACCGCGTCGAGCCTCATTCTCATCTATCTGTCGCCCACGATTCAGATCGACGTGCTGAAAAATGCGACGGCGTGGTTTCCGCTGCGCAATCCGGGACTGGTGTCGATCCCGCTCTCGTTTGTGGTCGGCGCCGTGGTCGCGCTGTTATGGCCCGAGCCGGAAGCGGCGGCGCGCTTCACCGAGGTCGAGCAGCGGATCCACGCCACCGGGCCGGCCCGACCCGTGGTATAAGAATCCTCATTCAGACATCACAAGCGGCGCTGATCGCCTTGTCGCTTCTCTTCACGATGTGGCCGCCTGTGCGTGCGCAGCAGGCTTCGGCCCCGTCGCCGGAGTCGAGCCTCGACTTCGAGGTCTTCAAGACTCGCGTGCTCCCCATCCTCACAAGCCCGCGTAAGGGGAACGCACGCTGCACGGCCTGTCACACGCGCGCGGGCGGCAACAGCTTTCTCGAGCCCTTGATGCCAGGCACGACAACCTACACGGAAGAGCAGGCCCGTCGGAATTTCGAGCGCGTGCAGCGCCTCGTAGTACCCGGCGAACCCATGAAGAGCGTTCTGCTGCTCAATCCGCTGGCCGAAGAGGCCGGAGGCAGTCACTGGCACGGCGGCGGCAAGCATTGGACGTCGCAGGACCATCCGGAATTTCAGGTGCTGGTGGAATGGGTGCGCGGCTCCGCGAAATAATCTCGAGGCGCGCATTTCTCGCGGGCGGCGCGTTGGCGGTCGTCATTGGCTTCGGCAGAACTGTTCGCGCGCAAGTCTCCCGCCTGTTTCGATATCGTCCGCTCTCACAGCCGGTCGTCGTTCCGATCGACGCTCTGTCGATTCCGTGGCGGGTTCGTCCATTTACAGCCGAGGCCGTCACGCTGCAGAGCGCAGCCACACCGAATCAACAGATCCGTATCAGCGGGATGATTCTTCGCACGGCAACCGGCGAGCGGCTCGAGCAGTTCTCGGCCGTGTGCGTGCGCTGCCCGCACGAGCTGTGCGACGTGGATTACGTGGACGATCCGAAGCGGCTTCCGCAGGAAGTGATCGGAGAGATCGGCCGTCCCGTCAACGAGCCGGTTTACTTGTGCCCGTGCCACAACAGCTCGTTCAAGGTCGACGGCGAACGATTGTCGGGCCCGGCGCCGCGCGGCCTGTATCGGTTTCGAGTGACGGCCGTCAGCGCCGCTTCCGTCGAGATCGCCGAGGTAGAAGAAGACGTGCTGATTTTTGTTTAGTTCGCAATCCGCGCCGTGATGTTGCGCTTCGGCACCTGTCCCACCTTGATCTTCGCGATCTCTTTCCGCGCGGTGACGTCGATGACCGACACGAAATTCGAGTGCGCGTTGGCGACGTAAAGCTTTTTGCTGTCGGGCGTGAACGTCAGCCAATCCGGCACCGTGCCCACGCGCACGCCTCCCAGATACGTCAGGTCGGGCATCGAATACGCGTAGACGTGGCTGTTGACTTTGCTGGTCGACCAGAGGGTTTTGCCATCCGGCGCGATCAGGATGCCGTGCGCGGGAGCGCCCTGGATGCCCTCGCTGTTCCGCTCGGCCTGCGGGACATCCGGCAGCGTGATGCGGCCGACTTCCCGCCGTTTGTCCCAGTCGACGATCGCGAAGCCGTGCAGGTTGGTCAACTGGACGAACATCCGCTTCGTCGATCCGTCCGGGTTGGTCTCAAAACACAGCGGGCGCACGCCGCCCTCGAAATGAATGGACCATACAGGCAGCTCGGTCGCGGTGTCGATGACCGTTGCCACCGAGCCGCCGGTCGATCCCGCGACGACGAACTTGCTGTCGGGCGTGATGAACGTGTTGTGCACGCCTCGCAGCACGCGAATGAACTTCACGCGCTCTTGCGCGACCGTGTCAATCACGTCGACGCCCCCGTCAGGCATCTGAATGGCGACATACAGGCGGCGCCCGTCCTTGCGGATCGCGACGTTGTTCGGATGCCCGGTCAGCGGAATCTTCTTCGTGATTTTCAGCGCTTTCGCATCCACCACATCGAGCGTCGTCGTCGACTCGTTGCTGAGATAGAGCCGGCTTCCGTCCGGCGCGGCGGCCACACCATGGATGACCTCGGCGTCGGGAATTTCGCCGACGATCGTATCGGTGGCCGGATCGATCAGGTGGACGCTGTCGCCGGCGGAATTCGTCTGGACGATGACGGTGCGGGTGGACTGCGCCGACAGCGGCAGCGCGAGCGCAATCAGCAGGAACAGGAGACCGAGGCGGCGGAGCAGGGCCATGATGATGAGCCTCCTGGGGCGGACTCTAACATGACTGCGCCCCACCAGGGATTAGGGGTTGGGGATTAGGGATTAGGAAGTCGAGAGTCGACAGTCGACGGTCGCAGGTCGACAGTCAGATTTCAGTAGCGCAGGGCTTTTAGCCCTGCCGTTGGGTAGTGTCCGGGCTTTAGCCGGACCGCTGAGTCTTTCAGCCGAATCGTGATCCCGGATATAATCAAGGTTTCGTTCCGCCTACGCTCCGTCGCCAATGGGAGCTACGGCGAGACAAGCCCGCCTCGGAATACCAAGGATTGGGAGGTCGTCCAACGGTAGGACGCGTGCCTCTGGAGCACGTTATCGGGGTTCGAATCCCTGCCTCCCAGCCAGACTTCGCTCGACCTTCGGTCGAGCTTCGTCTAGGCAGGCGTGTCCGGTTCGCGCGAGCTATCCACCAGCGAAGCGAGTCCCATTCACGCGAAGTCTGTCTCGCCGAAGCGGCGCAGCCGCGAAGGCGGACCTCCATTCCCTCACCAGACCCTCGACGGAAATAGCGCAGAAACTGCGGACCTTTCAGGTCGCCAGTCGAATTGCGAAATAAATTTGACGCGGTTCCAAACTTGCGTCGCGGCGGGCATGCGCGGGATTGGAAATCGATTCGTCTATGTCCTTCCTAGTGACGTTGACCCTCAACGGCACTACGTAGGGATCACCAGCAACGTCGACGAGCGCTTGGAGTGGCACAACCACGGACCGTGCGGTTCTTTGCCCAAGGAGATCCCGCTGCGCGGCATCTACTTGTTCTCTGAAAGCGCCACTCATCTGTACGTTCTGCATTCGGCGCTACCTCTGCAGGCCGGACGAGAGATACCACATCACCGATTTGTCGAAAGGAGCTGAGCTTCAGGGAGTTCATCGGCTCGGTGTCCCTGGACGACCTGAACACCACGGCGGGACATGTCTTCGAGGCGGCACGCGTGGCTGCTCAGATTCGCGATGAGGCACTGTTACGATTGGCGAGGAGTCAGCTGACCACTTCCCGTCAGGGGCTAATCTTCAATTACAAATTGGCCTTCGAATCGATGCGAGCATGTGGTCGCGTGGTGCCAACAGAGATAGGCTCGACGCCGCGACCGGCGAGTGGCGCCGGCCGTGGGTCTTTCGGATGACGCTGGGCCACTCGCGGCACGGCTACGAGGACGCGGTGTGGGATCAGAAGCTCGAGCGATCGCGCTTCGCGCGAGGCACCGCGCCAACACCCACCCTCAGCGCAGCGGGGCAGGCGAATAGACCTCCTGCGTGTCCACCTCGGTTGCGCCGCGCGTCCGTGAGCCTGACGCGAGGTAGATTCGGCCGTCGTGCAGGACCGCCTGCGTCGCATGCCGGCCCATCGACAACGGCTGCAGCGCCGTCCATCGTCCCGTTGCCGGATCGAGTTCTTCGACGCTGTCGTGCGCGAGCGGCTGCCCACTCTCTCCGCCGAGGACGATGAGCTTGCCGTTCATGACGACCGCGCCTGCGCCCGCGCGCTGGGTCGGGATGTGGCCGGCCGCGGGCAGCGTCGTCCACTGTTTCGTCTCGAGGTCGAACACGTCGACGTCAGGGACCGTCAACTGGAACGTCTGCCCCGTCGCGGCCGAGCTTCGCCGGCCCGCGGCGGCGTAGATCTTGTCGTCGATGATCGCGGCGTGAAAGTGATCGCGCGGGCGGGGCGCGTCCGGCAATTGCCTCCACTGGCCCGTCCGCGGGTTGAAGGCATCCGTCCAGGCGACGTGCCCGTCGTAGTGGCCGTTCGTGATGCCGGCGACGAGGTAGATCTCGCCGTTGTAGAGCACGGCGCCTGCGCCGCCGCGGCGTCGATCGACGGGAACCTCCGGACCCTGGCTCCAGGCATCGGCCGCGGGATCGTAGATGTAGACGTGCGACAGCGGCGGCTCCTTCGGATAGGCCCCGGTCATCGCCCCGACGACGTAAATCTTGTTGTCGAAGACGACGGCCTGGAAGTGATGCATTTCGACCGGGGTCGGTGCGCCTTTCGTCCAGGTGTCGGTTGCCGGATCGAAGATATCGACCGGTTTGATGCCGCGGCCGCCCAGCAGATAGAACCTGTTTCCGACGCTCACATAGCCATGCTCATGGCGCTTGGTGATCTGCAGCGCCGCGGCATCCACCGCCGCCGGCAGCGGTCGTATCGCCGGAAGACTCGACGGCGCCACCACCAACATCGCCACGAAGAACGCAAAGCGAATCAATCTGTTGGAATGCATGGAATCCCTCATAGGCCATTATAATCAAACACTTGCGAGGCCGCTCGATTCGGCGTCGTGTAAGTATTGTTCGGTCACCTTCCAGTGCCATAAATATGGCAGAATAGTCCCATGCGCACGACTGTCGATATTCCGGACGGAGTGTACCGCCAGCTGAAGTCACGAGCGGCGCGTGAGGGCAGTTCAACGAGAACCCTCATCCTGCGCGGCGTGAAGGAGGTCCTGAAGTCGGAGCGCCGGAAGGTCGGAACTCCCGTGTCGCTGCCGATCGTCCGGTCCAAGCGCCCTGGCACCGTGGCCCTCGACAATGCCGCCATCTACGACATCGTATTTTCCTGACATCAACGTCTGGGTGGCGCTGACCTACGAGGGGCACGTCCATCATGCGATTGCGGCTACGTGGTTCGGGACGCTGTCGTCGGAGGCGACTCTGATGTTCTGCCGCCTCACGCAACTCGGCTTGCTGCGGTTGTTGACAGCGAAGGCGGTGATGGGCGACGAGGTTATGACCCAGCCGCAGGCATGGGCGGCCTACGACCGATGGCTGCAGGATCCCCGCGTGGGACTGGTCGACGAGCCGCCGGAAATCGAGGCTCGCTTCCGGGTACTCACCCGTCGTCGGCAGCCAGCCACCAAGGACTGGGCGGATTCATACCTCGCCGCGTTCGCCACGATCGGTCAGCTGACGCCGGTCACGTTCGACGGGGGACTGCGCGCGAAGGCGAGATCGGCAATCCTCCTGCGTCAGTAGGGGACATCGGGGGATCGCAGTTGAGCCGTTCACGCAGCCAACAGGAGGCCCGCATGCCTGGCAACACTCATCGAGGGCGATCCGACGGCCTGCTCCGCAAATATTCCGTGCGACACGAAACTGGCGCGAGTTCGGTAACCGCGGCGGCGCGCGCTGAAGCCGTCTCGCCCCTCGTGGTGCTCTCCAGGCTGACCGACTGGAGAGCCATGCAGTGGAACCTGACGGAGCACCCCACGGCCGACTGCACCGTCCAGCAATTCCGTGCGGTGGTTCCCGGCGATCAACCGCAACGCTTTCTCATTCACGACCGCGACAGCATCTATGCTGCGGCCGTCTGTCTCGCCATAGCCCGCACAGCGGGCGAAGGCGGACCTATACTATTTCAGCGTACCTGTCCGTCCTTCGAAGCGTGCAACAGCTGCGTACTTCGCGGGTTCCTGCCACGCCCATCACAGGACGCCCTAACAATTCTCGCTGGCGCGTGAAATGCCACAGCCTTGGCCATGGGAGGCATCGGTCAGCGATTCGTCTACATCCTGCGCAGCGAACGCGATCCGGCGCGTCACTACGTCGGTGGTACCGCGGATGTCCAAGAGAGGCTTCGGTGGCACAACGAAGGTCCGTCCGAACACACGGTCCGGCATCGCCGCTGGCGCATTTCGAGCGGTACTTGAAGTCCGGCTCCGGCCGCGCGTTTGCGAGCGGACGTAGGCAGTCGACGACTTGATCGCCGGTGCCGATCCGCGGATTGTCGAACAACCACGTCCCAGCGAATGGCATGATGGGTAGGTGTCGAGTACTGTAGCCAGTCTCAAAGCGCAGCCGCTCTTCGCGGCGCTGGACCAGGCCGAGTTGTTGTCCCTGGCCGATCGGGCACACTTTCGCCGATACGCGCAAGGCGAGGTCATGTTCGCCGAAGGTAGTGCCTGTCAGGGCCTCTACGTCCTCGTCTCCGGCAGGGT
>CAYHHH010000084.1:0-13140 GCA_964356125.1 uncultured Bifidobacteriaceae bacterium
GCAAGACCCGGCCTACATACGGTACGTAGGGCGGGTCCTGTTCTGTGGACCCGCCAATCCGTAACGCGCGTCAGTTTTCTGACGTGGTGTGGTAAGATTACAACACCCTTTGGGGCTATTTGTGTGGTCCTCGTACCACAGCGCTCGCAAAGCGGCGTCGGCAGGCGTGATCAGGTATTTCCGCTAAATATCGCTGATGTAACAATTTAGCGACAGTGAGCGATGACTCCTTCCTGCGGGCACTGGAATTGCTCCAGACCGGGCGGCCGACATGTTCTAACGGCCTGAACTTTCAACTATTTAATGGACTCACAACGCACCCTCAAGCGGGCGGTCTCCTGCGCCGGAATCGGGCTCCACTCCGGCAAGAAGGTGACGTTGTCTCTCAAGCCGGCTCCGGCCGACCACGGGATTCGCTTCCGCCGGTCAGACCTCGGAGGGCTCGAGATTCCAGCGGTCGTCACGCACCTGGGCGGCATCCAATACGCCACCGGCTTGTCGCTGAAGGAAGGCTCGGTCGAAACGGTCGAGCACCTGCTCGCGGCGCTCGTCAGCCTCGGCGTCGACAACGTCATTGTCGAGCTCAATCATCCTGAAGTGCCCATCATGGACGGCAGCGCGGCTCCGTTCATTTATCTGATTCACGAAGCCGGCCTCAAGCGGCTGGCGGCGCCGAAGAAGTGTCTCAAGATCGTGCGCCCGATTGCGCTGTCGCGCGGCGACAAGCGGATCGCGCTCTATCCGTCCGATCACTTCAAGGTGACCTACAGCATCAGCTTCGATCACCCGATGCTGCGCCACCAGAGCCGGACGATGGCGATTACCGAGGAGTCGTTCATCGAAGAGATCGCGCCGGCGCGCACGTTCGGCTTCCTCAAGGAAGTCGAGATGCTGCGGCAGAACGGGCTCGCGCTCGGCGGGTCGCTCGAGAACGCGATCGTCATCGGCGAGACCGGCGTCCTGAATGCGCTGCGCTTCGAAGACGAGTTCGTGCGCCACAAGATTCTCGACGTCATCGGCGACATGGCGCTGGTGGGGTATCCGATCATCGGGCACCTCGTCGCGCATCGCGGCGGCCACGCGCTGCACACGTCGTTTGCCAGCAAGCTGCTCGAAGAAACCGATGCCTGGCGCCTGGTCGAAGGCCAGTTCGATCCCGCGCGCGTCGGCGCCCCCGTCACGATTCCCGTCAAGAGCGCTCCGCGCCTCGCGAACTAGCGCGCTGGCAGGGCTAAAGCCCTGCGCTACCTGAGCAGGCGCGTTCCGTTCTCCCACACAATCTTTCTGAACACATCCGGCGGCGCGAGCTTTTTCAACATGGTCAGCGTCGCTCGCGCGATGCAGCGGCCGGCTGAGGCGCCGCGGCCGCCGCCGCCGCGCCCGTCGGCGCACGAACAGTCGCTGCCGAACATCAGCTTGTTCTGATGGCGCACGAGAAATGCGGCGGCAAACTCGGGATCGCGGTTCAGGAAATTGTTGCCGGAGTTCGCCGACATGTCGCCGTACAGGTTCGGGTACTCGCCAAGAAACCTGTCGGTCACGCCGCCAGGCTTGATGGGGCCTTTCGGATACGACGTGTCTTCAGCGTAATCCGCGCTGACGTTCGCCCAGAACGCGTCCGCGTGGCCGATGAAGGTGGTCTTCGGATACTTCTTGAGCATCGCGTCGAACTGTTTGAGGCCGGTGTTGAACGTGCCCTGACTGCCAGGCTGACTGAACTCCTGAAAATGGATCGTGATCGGGACGCTCAGCTCGGCGGCCAGCGCATATAGCCGCTGCATCTCGGGTCCAGCTGCGGCGACCTGCGACTTGATTTCGCCGAATCCGATCGCGCCGTTCTGAATGGCCGTTCGAAGGCGCTCGATGGCGTCAGGTTGCGTCATGTCGAAGGCCGCGAATCGCACGAAGCGGGTCGGATGCGAGGCGATGGTCTGCTTCGCGCGATCATCGTTCGCGCCGGCGAGCAGGATGGCCTTCGTGACGCCGGAACCATCGAGATGCAGGACGTTCGCTTCCACGGTCGCGCGGGGATGAAGATGAATGTCGAGCACCGGCGCGCCCCATTCGCCTGCCGGTGGAGTTTGGCCGCTCGCTCGTGACGCTGCGGCGACAATCGCCACCGACTGCAGGAATTCGCGCCGTCCAATTACGTCGCTCATTGTGCCTCCACTAGTCCGAAACCGGCTTCGTCGGATCGACCCCTAGCCACGCGACGGCGCCCAGCAGGAACAACATACCCGTCACAAACAGCGGGGCGGCTGGAATGCCCGATCGCTGCACGACGAGCGCGATGAGGATCGGGCTGAGGATTGCGCCGACCTGGCCTGATGTGTTCATCGCGCCGCTCAATGCGCCGGCCCGGCGGCCGCCGATATCCAGGCAGGTGCCCCACGCCGCGCCGAGCAGGAAGTTCGATGATGCGCCGCCGAGCGCAATCAACACCGCGCCTGCGATTGGCGAGTCCGTGAACGCGGCGGCGATCGTGAACAGGCCGGCCGCCGTCAGCGCCCCGCCCCCGACGAGGACACGGCCGAGGCGCAGGCCGAGCCGCCTTGCGGCCATGTCAGTGGTGATGCCGCCGGTCAGATCGGCGACGACGCTGAGCGTGAGCGGCAGGCCGGAGAGGATGGCGGCGGTGGAGACCGACAGCCCGGTCGACGCGAGGTATGTCGGCAGCCACGTGACGTAGAACGCATTGCCGAACGTCTGCGTGAAGTACATCAGGCACAGGCAGATCACCGTGCGGTTCGCGAGCAGCCGCCTCCAATCCGTCTTCTCGAGCGGACGCTCGTCCATGAAGAAGGTGCCCTGCACGGTTCCGCGATCGCGGCGCGGGAACCACCGCGAAAACGTGCGCGCGACGTTGGGCCACGCACCGGCCTCGCCGGCGCCGAACAGAAACCGAATCAGCAGCAGGGACGAGTAGCTCCACGCGAAGCCGATGAGCACCGTGAACGCGGACCACCAGCAGACGATGCGGGTGAGGACTCTGCGGGTGCCGACCTTATCGCCCCACCACCCCGTAGGGATCTCGAACAGCGCGTACGAACAGATAGAATGCGCTGAACACATAGCCCATCTCGGTGGGCGTGAGGTTGAGGTCGCGGGCGATGTAGGGGCGGGTCACCCCGATGGCGACGCGATCGAGGTACGTAATCGCGGCCAGCGCCATCGTCATGGCCAGGACTTTCCGGCGCACCTTCGTGTCGCCTGCTCCGAGCGCAGTCGAGGGGCCGGCAGCCGGCGGTGTGGGCATTGGCGACCGAAGAATACGAGCGTGCGGAGGGGGCGTCAATGGTAGATTCTGCTGTGAAGGAGACCGCAGCATGCGATACACGAGACGGGAAGTCGGAAAACTGGCGCTGACCGCGCTGCCCGCAGCCTCGCTGCTGGGCCGGCCGTTTGCGGCGGCGGCGCAGGCGAAGCCGAACTCGACCATTCACGGCGTGCGCGTCGGCGCGATCACGTACAGCTACCGCACGATGCAGGATCAGAGCGCCGAAGCGACGCTGAAATACGTGGTCGATTCCGGCATCAGCCAGATCGAATTCATGGGCGGCCCGGTGGAAGCGTTCGCCGGTGCGCCGCAGGCGCCGCAGCGTGGCGGTGGCGGCGGCGGCCGCCGCGGCGGCCAGCCTCCGACGCCCGAACAGCAGGCCGCGCAGCGTGAAGCGGCCGAGCAGTTGAAAGCGTGGCGCACCTCCGTGTCGATGGACCGGTTCAAGGCGCTGCGCAAGATGTACAACGATGCGGGCGTGACGATCTTCGCGTGGAAGCGGCTCAGCCCGAACATGTCGAACGAAGAGCTCGAGTACATGTTCAACGTCGCGGAGGCCCTCGGGTGTACGCACACCACGCTGGAGCTGACCGACGACGTCGCGGCGCTCAAGCGGCTCGGAGAATTTGCGGAGAAGAAGAAGATCTACGTGGCGTACCACACGCATCTGCAGGGCAGCATGTCGGCGTTCGAACAGGCGTTCGCGGTGTCGAAAGGCAACATGGCGAACGTGGACCTCGGACACTTCGTCGCCGCCGGCGGAGACCCCGTGGCGTTCCTCTCGAAGTTCCACGACAGGATTGCCAGCTTCCATCTCAAGGATCGTACGACGCCCGCAAACGGCCAGAAGAACGTGCCGTGGGGCACCGGCGACACGCCTCTTGCAACCCTCTTGCAGATAGTGAAAAAGAACAAGTGGACCATGCCGGCGACAATCGAGGTGGAATATGACGTGCCGGAGGGATCCGATGCGGTCAAAGAAGTCGCGAAGTGCCTCGACTACTGCCGGAACGCGCTGGCGTAAGCCGTCTATGGAGCTGCGTGCGTGACGCGAAATCCCATATTGGACTTCGAGATCGACAGGAGCGCGATCGGCTTCATCGGCCACGATCTTCAGCGGCCCGAGTGCATCCTCGCGGAGCCCGACGGCACGCTCTGGTCCGCCGATGCGCGGGGCGGAGTCGTCCGCATCGAGCGCGACGGATCGCAGCAGGTGGTCACGCAGCGCCGGTCGCAGCATTTCGAGCATGCCGGCAGCGAGGCGACGCGCTATCTGCAGGGTACGCTCCCGAACGGGCTTGCCTTCGCCAGAAACGGTGATTTTCTGATCTCGAATTTCGGCACCGATTGTCTCGAGATCATGTCGCGCGACGGGACGTCCCGCGTACTGGCCGACCAGATCGACGGCTTGCCGATCGGCAAGGTCAACTTCGTGCTCCGCGACTCGCGCGATCGCATCTGGATTACCGTCTCGACGCGCGTGAAGAACTGGATGGAGGCACTGCGCACGGATCTCGCCGACGGCTATCTGGCGCGTCTCGACGACGGGCGAATCAGGATCGTGGCGGACGGTTTTCGCTTCACCAACGAGATCCGCTTCGATGCGAATGAGGAATATCTCTACGTGGTTGAAACGACCGGCGGCCGCATCACGCGCCTTCGCATCGACGATGCCGGACACGTTCGTCATCGCGAAACGTTCGGTCCGTCGTCGCTCGGCCGCGGCGCGTGGCCCGACGGCATTGCCTTCGATACCGCCGGCAATCTGTGGGGCACGCTCGTCTACTCGGACAAGCTGTTCGTGATCACACCGGAAGGCGACATGCGGGTCTTGCTCGACGAAGGTGATCCGGCAAAGGTCGGCGCCCTCGAGCAGGCATTCGTGAACAACACGGTGACCGAAGACGTGCTGTTCGCGACCGGCCGCGGTCTCGCGCCGTGGATGGCGAGCGTCACCTTCGGCGGCCCCGACCTCCGCACGGTGTACGTCGGATCGCTGAAGGGGCAGCGCATTCCGTATTTCCACGCGCCGGTGCCCGGGCTGCCGATGGTGCACTGGAACGAAACGCCGTTGGTCCGCGCCTAAGTGCACGTCGGCGTGTTGACAGGGGCCGCGCGGCCCTCGTACACTTCTGCTCGCTCTCAAAAATCGATTATCGATAATGACAACCATCGCCACCGGCGGCAGCGCCCGCCAGACATTGATGCGCAACTACATAGGCGGCACGTGGGCGGCTTCGTCGGCCGTCGACGGGCTGCGCGTCCTCAATCCGGCAACAGGCGAGCATCTCGGCACGACGCCCCTCTCCACCCCAGCCGAGGTGGCCCAGGCCGTTGACGCCGCAAGCCGCGCGTTTCCCGCGTGGCGGCGGACGCCCGTCACCGACCGCGTGCAGTTCCTCTTCAAGCTGAAGGACCGGCTCGAGCGCCATTTCGACGACATCGCCCGAACCATCACGCAGGAGTGCGGCAAGACGCTCGCCGAATCGCGCGGGGAGATGCGCCGCGCCGTCGAGAATGTCGAGGTCGCCTGCGGCACGCCAATCCTGATTCAGGGCTACAACTCCGAAGATATCGCCGCCGGCATCGACGAAATCATGATTCGCCAGCCGCTCGGCGTCTCGGCGATCATCGCCCCTTTCAACTTCCCCGGCATGATCCCGTTCTGGTTCCTGCCCTACGCGATGGCCTGCGGCAACACCGTCGTCATCAAGCCCTCAGAGCGCGTGCCGCTGACGATGCAGAAGGTGTTCGAGCTCATCGATGCGATCGGATTGCCTCCGGGCGTGCTGAACCTGGTGAACGGCGGGCGGGATGTCGTCAACACGCTCCTCGATCATCCCGCCGTGCGCTCGGTCAGTTTCGTCGGGTCGAGCGCGGTTGCCCGGCACGTATATGCCCGCGCAGCCGCAGCCGGCAAGCGCGCGCAGTGCCAGGGCGGCGCGAAGAATCCTGTCGTCATCCTTCCCGATGCGGACCTTGCGTCGGCCGCGGAGGTGGTGGCCGACAGTGCCTTTGGATGCGCGGGGCAGCGCTGTCTTGCGACTTCGCTCGCGATTACGGTCGGCGCGGCACACGGTCCGTTTCTCGATGCCATTTGCGACAAAGCTCAGTCGCGCGTCGTGGGTTATGGCATGGACGAGGGCGTGCAGATGGGACCTGTCATCAGCCCCGAAAGCCGCGCGCGCGTTCTGCGGGCGATCGATCAGGCGGTTGCCGAAGGGGCGCGTCCGCTCGCCGACGGCAGAACGCTCGAAGGCGATAAGTACGGCCGCGGCAATTTCGTCGGCCCGACGGTCATCGACGGGCTGCCGTACGCAAGCGAGCTCACCACGACCGAAATTTTTGGGCCCGTGCTGTCGGCCCACTGCGTCGAGAGCGTGGAGGATGCCATCAAGCTCGTGAATACGGGGTCGTACGGGAATCAAGCGTGCCTGTTCACGACGAGCGGCGCGAACGCGCGCCGGTTCCGCCACGAGGCCGAGGTCGGCAACATCGGCATCAACATCGCCGTCGCCGCACCGATGGCGTTCTTCCCGTTCAGCGGCGCGCGCGACAGCTTCTTCGGCGATCTGCACGGGCAGGGGCGGGACGCCGTCGAGTTCTTCACGCAGGAAAAAGTCGTCATCGAGCGATGGCCGGCATCCTGGACGCGCAGGTTCTAGCCGGGTCTGAAAACCAAGACCCGGCCTACGTACTAGCCGGGTCTGGAAACCAAGACCCGGCCTACGTACTAGCCGGGTCTGGAAACCAAGACCCGGCCTACGTACCAGTAGGAGCGAAGTATGAGAATCGATCGGCGGACGTTCTCGCGACTGGCGGCGTCGGCCGCGATCGGCGCGGCAATTCCGGTTGAGGCGCAGAAGAAGCTCGACATCCGCGTCGGCCACACGGGCATCACGTGGCCGTGGGGCAATCCGCCCGGCCCCGGGCCGATGCGGCTTGCCGATCCGGCCGCGGTCGCGCAGATCGTCACCGACATCGCCGGCCTCGGCTTCTACGGCATCGAGCTGTTCGGATGGCAGATCGACGGGATGGAAGCGCACGGCGGACTGGGTCCGCTGCTGGAGAAGCACAAGCTGCCGCTGATGTCCAGCTACGGCGGACCGAACCTCACCGATCCCGCACAGCGCAGAGCGTCGATCGACCGCACGCTCGCGACCGCGAAGCTCGTGAAGAAGTACGGCGGCAAAGTGATCGTCTTCGGACCGAACGGCGTCCAGCGCAGCACCTTTAACTTCGCCGAGCACAAAGCGGGCATCGTCGACGTCCTCAACGAAGCGGCGAAAGCCGTCGCAGATCTCGGATTGACGCCCGTGCTTCACCAGCACACGGGCACGTGCATTGAGACGCGCGAAGAGACCTACGCCGTCATGGAAGCCGCCGACACACGCTATCTGAAATTCGGGCCCGACATCGGCCAGTTGCAGAAGGGCGGATCGGATCCCGTGCAGGTGGTGAAAGATTTTCTGCCGCTCATCCATCACCTGCACCTGAAGGATTTCTCGGGCGGCGACGCGTTTCTCGGATACGCGCCGCTGGGGCAGGGCAAGGTCGACATCCCCGCGATTCTCGCGATGATCAACGGCAAGCCGATGAACGGCATGGTGATGGTCGAGCTCGACAGCAGTCCGAACCAGCCCGTTCCAGCGATCGAGACGGCGAGAATCGCGCGCGCGTATCTGCTGAAGCAGGGCGTGACGTTGAGGGGGTGACGGTCCGTTGTCTAAACGAGGTCTCATGAGACGCACGAGAGCGGCGTTTTTGCTCGCCTTCATTGCCGCAGCGGCCGTTCAGCCCGGCCATGCACAATCCGCCCGCCGAACCTGGACCGAGTACGGCGGGGGTCCGGACAACGCGCGATATCTCACGCTGGATCGGATCAACAAGTCGAATCTGACCCGGCTGGATGTCGCATGGACGTATCCGACGCAGGACAATATCTCGTACGTGTTCGGTCCGCTCGTCGTCGACAACGTCGTCTACGTCCTCGCGCGAAACAATGCGCTCGTCGCGCTCGATGCGACGACGGGGCGCGAGATCTGGATTCATGAGGGCCTGCAGGGCATTGCGCCGCGCGGCATCAACTACTGGGAGAGCACCGACCGCTCCGATCGGCGGCTGCTCTTTCAGTTGAACAGCTACCTGCAGGCGATCGACGCGCAAACGGGTAAGCCTATTCTCACGTTCGGCAACGATGGCGCGGTGAACCTGCGCGAGGGGCTTGGACGGGATCCGGCGACGATCGTCAAGACGCAGTCGTCGAACCCCGGCAAGGTGTTCGAGAACCTCATCATCCTCGGATCGGCGGCGGGCGAGAACTACGTGGCGCCTCCCGGCGATCTGCGCGCGTTCGACGTCGTCACGGGCAAGCTCGTCTGGCAGTTCCACACGATCCCGCATCCGGGAGAGTTCGGGTACGAAACGTGGCCTCCCGAGGCGTGGAAATACATCGGCGGCGTCAACACGTGGGGGGAAATCACGGTCGATCCGGCCAGGGGCATCGCGTACTTTCCGCTCGGATCGCCGACCTACGACTTTTACGGCGCCGATCGGCACGGCGCGAATCTGTTCGGGACGTCGCTTCTCGCGCTGGACGTGCGCACGGGAAAACGGTTGTGGCACTTCCAGATGGTTCACCACGATCTGTGGGACTACGACAACGTCGCGGCTCCGCAACTGACAACCGCCCGGCGAAACGGAAGAACGATCGACGTCGTTGCGCAGGCCGGCAAGACGGGATTCCTGTACGTATTCGATCGCGTCACCGGCGAGCCGATCTGGCCGATTGACGAGCGTCGTGTCCCCGCGAGCGAAATTCCGGGCGAAGCGGCATGGCCGACCCAGCCGTTCCCGACGGCGCCGCCGCCGTTTGCGCCGCAGCGGCTGAGCGTCGACGACATCAACCCGTACGTTCTGACGCCGGATCAGCGCGAGACCTGGAAGAAGCGCATCGGCGATGCGCGCAACGAGGGGCTGTTCACGCCGCCGGCGTTGAAAGACACGATCGCGATCCCCGGCGCGCAGGGGGGCGCGAACTGGGGCTGCACGGCCGCCGATCCCGAAAAGGGGATCGTGTACGTGTTGAGCATCAACGTGCCGTCGATCTACAAGCTCAGCACCGACGCGCCGGCGCCGGGCGGGGGGCTAGCCGGCGGACCCGCGGCGATCGCGCGAGGCCGTGTGTTGTACGACGAGAAGTGCGAGTCGTGCCACGGTGGGGAACTGAAAGGCTCCGGCAACTACCCGTCGCTCGTGGACATCACCGCGCGCATGGGGCCGGAATCGCTGCGAGAAGCGATCGTCGGCGGCCGTCCCGGCATGCCGCCCGCCAACGATCTCATCCCGGCCGATCTCGACGCGCTGGTGTCGTTTCTCGGAAATCCCAACGCCGCGCCTGCGCGAGGCCGTGGAGCAGGGCCGGGCACGCCAACACCGACCGGCGGTCCCATCGTCGCGTCCGGCGGCGCGCCTGGCGGGCGCGCTGTTCCGCCCGGCCGCGCCGGCGGCATGGTGGGTCCCGCGTATCCGCCCGATGTCAAGGTGCCGGAAGTGCGCATGTATACGGGTTACGGCATGGAGAGCACGCTCATGAAGCCGCCGTACTCGACCCTCACGGCGTACGATCTCAACACCGGCACGATCAAGTGGCAGGTGCCGGCGGGTGGCGACGATCCACGCGCCGTCAAGGAAGGCGGAAGGAACACCGGCTACCCCAGTCAGCGCACCGGTATCATTTCGACCTCGGCCGGATTGCTCTTCCACGCGGGAGGCGATGGCGTGCTGCGCGTGTACGACTCGGAGACCGGCCGCGTGCTCTGGACACGGCAGATGCCCGCGGGGTCGCGCGGCATTCCGGCGATGTACGAAGTGAACGGGCGCCAGTTCTATGTTGTGAATGCGACATCCACCATCGTCGGCCAGGAGGGCGCATCCGAACGGCCGAGCCTGCCGCCGCCCGTGAGGGCGTACGTCGCGTACGCGCTGCCCGAGAAAGGATCGGCGAAGTGATGCGAGCACGTGCGCCGCGGCGTGAACGCCGCGTTCTCCGCGACGAGATTCGCGATCGGCTGATCGAACACATCCTCAACGGCAAGCTCGCACCGGGCGAACGCATCGTCGAGATGCGCATCGCCCAGCAGTTCGGCGTCAGTCAGGCGCCGGTGCGCGAAGCGCTGCGCGACCTCGAGCTGCTGGGCTTCGTCGTCAGCTCACCGTTCCGCGGCGCGATCGTGCGTCAGATTTCGGTCGAGGAGCTCGTGCAGATCTATCCGATTCGAGCGGTCCTCGAAGGCCTCGCGGCGCGCCACGCGGCCGAGCGCATCGATCAGGCCACGCTCAAAAAGCTCGACGCGCTCCTCGCAACGATGCGTACGGCCGCGGCCCGCGGCGATCATCGCCGCGCGGTGGAAGCGAATTTCGCGTTCCATCTCACCATCGTCGAGGCCTCGGGGAACCGGCTGCTGCAGCAGATCTGGGACCGCATGCGCCTGGCGACGACGACGTTTCTCACCGTGTCGAAGTCGCACCATTCGCTGTGCGAGATCGTCGAGCGGCACGCCGCGGTTGTGGATGCGCTGCGCACGCACGATCCCGATACGGCCGAGCGCGCGCTGCGGCTCCATATCGAGGAGCCTGGCGAATGGCTCCGCGCGGCGCTCGAGGAAGAAGCCGCCGAAGAACGGAAAACCCGCCGCAAACCCCGCGCTGTACGGCGCCGGTAGACAAAGGATTTCATGAAGCATCGACGCCGCTCGCAGTTGGCCGCTGTCGCCGCGCTGGCGGCGGCCTTCGTTTCACCCGGACACGGCGCGTCCACGAACTTCGCGCCAGACGTGGTGTTCACGGGGTCGAGCCTCGCATCCTGGCGCCCGATCGGACAGAGCACCTGGCGTGCGGAGAACGGCGAGATCGTCGGCACGCCGAGTGCGGCGGCGGGCGGCTGGCTGGTCGCCGATCGTTCCTATCAGGATGTGGCGGTGTTCGCGGAATTCCGGTGCGCCGCCGGCTGCCAGACAGGCGTGCTGCTGCGCGCCGAGCCCACACAGGACGGCGGGATGCAGGGGATCTTCGTGTCGCTGAACGACGGTGATCTCGCGGCGTATCGCGTGACGGTCGATCGTCAGGGCGCTCAGACGTCGAGAGAGGGGCTGCGCGCGCCGGGCGGCGGACAGTTACGTGTGGCGCCAGCGCCGCCGACCGCGGCGCCGGCGGCCGGTGCGCGTGCGGGAGGTCCTCCGCAGCTGCCGGCATTCCCCGGCGGAATCGCATCGCCGATTCCGCGTCCCCGTACGGGCGTGCGCGCCGGCGAGTGGAACACGATTGAACTGGTGCTCGACGCGAACATCCTGCGCTCGTTTCTCAACGACGCCGGCGGGATCTCCGACGGGGTTGCGGAGACGGAGTTCGGCGCGTACGGGCCGTTTGCGCTGTACGTCGGCGGCACGGGAGAAGTGCGATTCAAGGCTGTGTCGCACAAGGATCTTCAACCGCGTCCGGCGCAGCCGGAAAAGGTGTCGAGCAAGTTTCGGATGCAGCGGCTGAACGAGTTCTACTACTCGTGGGGGCCTGCGGTCGCCGATTTCAATCGCGACGGCACGCCCGATATCGTCGCGGGTCCGTATTACTACCTCGGTCCGGACTACAACGTCGCGCGCGAAATCTACATCGGCGGCACGATCGATCCGGGCACGGCGTATTTCAACGGCCTGCAATACGCCTACGACTTCACCGGCGATGGATGGCCCGACGTGCTGAACTCGGTGTTTCAGCGCAACGCGATCCTCTACGTGAACCCGAAAGGGGAGTCGCGGCGCTGGGACACCTACACCGTGACGGATCGCATGTCGTGCGAGTTCATGCTCCTCAAGGACGTCGATGCGGACGGCAAGCCCGAGTTCATCTTCAAGGACAGCGAGAACACGTTCGTCTATACGAAGCCCGATCCTGCCAATCCGACGGGGATGTGGACGACACACGCGATCAGCGAACCGGGTCCGTGGGGGAATCACGGCATGGGCGTCGGTGACGTCGACGGCGACGGGCGCGTGGATTTCCTGAACGCCTTCGGCTGGTGGCAGCAGCCTTCGGCTAGTCCAGAGTCGAAAGTCCAAAGTCCAAAGTCGCAAACCTGGACCTATCACCCCGCGGCATTTGGCAGGTGGACGCGATCGAGTCCGGGCGGAGCGGAGATGGCTGTGTACGACGTCAACGGCGATGGCCTCAACGACGTCGTCACGTCGCTGCAGGCGCACGGGCTGGGACTGTCGTGGTTCGAGCAGAAGAAGGCGGCCGACGGGACACGGTCGTTCGTCGAGCATCCGATCATGACGGACTTCTCGACGAAGAACGCCGGCGGCGTGATCTTCTCGCAGCTGCACGGGGCCACGTACGGCGACGTCGATGGTGACGGACTGCAGGACTTCATCACCGGCAAGCGGTTCTGGTCGCATCTCGATACGTTCATCGATCCCGACCCGCATGGGGCGCCGGTGCTCTACGTCTATCGCACCGTGCGCAACGCGAAGGCGCCCGGCGGCGCCGAGTTCGTGCCCGAGCTCGTCCACAACCGCTCCGGTGTGGGCTCGCATGTGGCGTTCGCGGATCTCGACAAGGACGGGAGTCCCGAGATCATCACGTCGACCAAGCGCGGCACCTACATTTTCTGGAACAACTGGAAGGGCAGGCGATAGCATGCACGCCGTCCGTACCGCAGCACTCGTCGTCGCAGCCATCACCCTCGTCTCCGCGCAGACGCCGAAGCTGTCCCGGGACTGGCCGTCGCACGGGCACGACGCGGGTGCGCAGCGCTACTCGCCACTCAAGCAGATCAACACGAATAACGTCGCGAATCTTCAACTCGT
>CAYHHH010000084.1:13240-18727 GCA_964356125.1 uncultured Bifidobacteriaceae bacterium
ACACGCCGTCAACGCGCGGCATCGCGTACTGGCCCGGCACCAGCGGCATCCCACCGCAAATCGTGTTCGGCACGGGCGACGGATCGGCGCTGCTGATCTCGCTGAACGCCAAGACCGGTGAGTTCACGCCGGGATTCGGACAGGGCGGCAAAGTGGACTTGCGGCAGGGCGTCGGCGAAAAGTTTCCGAAGCTGCGAGTCGCGTTGTCGTCGCCGCCGGCCATCTACAAGAACATCGCGATCACGGGCAATCACTCGCAGGAAGCGCCAAGCATCGGACCGTATGGCGACGTGCGCGGGTGGGACCTGCGCACCGGAAAACTGCTCTGGACGTTCCACGCGGTTCCCAGGCCGGGCGAGCCGAACCACGATGCGTGGCGCAACGATCAATGGGTCGATCGCGCCGGCGCGAACGCGTGGGGGTTCATTACCGTCGACGAGGATCGGGGCATCGCATACGTGCCGACCGGCACGCCCTCGACCGATTTCTACGGCGGCGATCGGCTCGGATCGAACCTGTATGGGTCGTCGCTGCTCGCGCTCGACGCGTCGACCGGCAAACTGAAGTGGTTCTTTCAAACCACGCATCACGACAACTGGGATTACGATCTGAACGCGCCGCCGGCGCTCATCGACATCAAGCGCAACGGCCGCACGATTCCGGCCGTCGCCATCTACACGAAGCAGGGCCTGCTGTTCGTCTTCGATCGCGTCACCGGCAAGCCGGTGTTCGGCGTCGAAGAGCGGCCGGTGCTGTCCGACAATCCGACTCCGGGCGACGAGTACTGGCCGACCCAGCCGTTTCCCGTGAAGCCGCCGCCGATTGCGCGCATGACGTTTGCGCCGCACGAGATTGCCAAAGTCACCCCGGAGCACGAAGCGTATTGCAAGGGGCTGCTCGAGCTCGAAGGCGGCGCGATGACCGGTGGTCCCTACGCGCAGTACGGGCCGAAGCTGCGCGTCATCTTTCCGGGTTGGACCGGCGGCGGCAACTGGAACGGGTCGGCGTTCAATCCCGATCTCGGCTTCTTGTTCTTCCCCACGCAGGATCACGGGATGCTCAACAAGATGGTCAAGAGCGAGCGGACCGAGAACATGTGGATCCGCAACGGCCCCGAGAACGCGCCGCCGATGCTCGGCACGAATTTCTGGGATGGACGAAAAGGCTGGCCGTGTCAGCCGCCGCCGTGGGGAGAACTGGTCGCGGTCAACGCCAACACCGGCGACATCGCGTGGCGGGTTCCGCTCGGCTCGTTCGAAGAGCTCGACAAGCTTGGCATCCCGCCGACGGGGACACTCAATCGCGGCGGGCCGATGGCCACGGCCGGCGGGCTCGTGTTCAATGCCGGATCACAGGATGCACGGTTCCGCGCGTTCGACGCGCGCACGGGAAAAGTACTCTGGGTGGCCGACCTGACTGAAAACGGCCGCGCCGTTCCGATCACGTATCAAGGCAAGAGCGGAACGCAATACGTCGCCATCATGGCGGGCGGCGGGCGCCCCGTCGCGAGAAACGTGGATGAATCGCAGATCGGCGGCCGCCTTCACGTCTATGCGCTGCCCTTGGACAGCCGACGATGAGGCCGACCGCTGACCGCAGAGTCACGTGCGAGTAACCCCGAAGCCGTTGATCGTCGTTCTGCTGGCCGCGGCGATGATGGTCGTTGGGGTTGTGTACACGCGCCGCGGAATCTCTCGGCCCAACCAGGTGCAACAGCAGGGCGGACCCGACCTGAAACACGCGGCTGCGACGGCGGGCTACGCTCACCCCGACGCGTGCGCCTCCTGCCACGCTGAAATCGCACGCACGTACCGCCTGACAGGCATGGCGCGCACCTTTGCGAAGCTGCGGCCGGGAGCCTGGCCCGCCGACGCCTTCGGCGCGGGCGGCCTCGCCGATTTCACGATCCGCAACCGCCTTCACCACGCCGCGTCCGACCGGCACTACACGATGCTGGAGCGCGGCGGCCAGTTCTACCAGCGACGACATGAAGTCGGCTTCGACGGACAGGAAGCCAACGTGGTCGAGCTCGAAGCTGGCTACGTCATAGGGTCCGGCAATCACGCGCAGACGTTCCTTCACCGCAACGCTGACGGCAGAGTGCGGGAGATGCCGGTGACCTGGTATGCCGAGCGCGGCGGTTACTGGGCGATGAGTCCCGGCTACGATCGCCGCGCCCATCTCGATTTCCGTCGTCTCATCGTGGAAGACTGCATGTCGTGTCATAACGGCTACCCGCGCGCCGCGATGCAGGATGACGGCAATGGCCCCAGATTCGCCGAGCCGCTGCCCGAGGGTATCGACTGCCAGCGTTGCCACGGCCCCGGCCAGCAACACATCGATGCCATCAAAGCCGGCCGGCTCCAGGCGGGCCTTCAGGCGATCGTGAATCCGGCGACGTTCGACCGGCAACGGCAGCTCGAGACATGCCTGCAGTGCCATCTCGAGACGACGAGCAGTCCGCTGCCGTTCCAGATTCGGCGCTACGAGCATCCGCCGTTTTCCTTCACTCCCGGCAAGGCGCTCAGCGATTACTTCATGTACTTCGATCACGCGCCGGGTACCGGTCGCGACGACAAGTTCGGGATTGCGAGCGCCCCGTACCGGCTAGGCCAATCCGCGTGCTTTCAACGGAGCGAGATGACGTGCGTCACCTGTCACAAACCGCACGACAGCCCGCGCGGTGCGACGGCCGTGCAGCACTACGTGTCGGTGTGTCAGAGCTGCCACCAGGATGTGCATCGCAGCGGTACTCCTCGCGTACAGAATGCCGGTGCGCGCGCCACCTGCCTCGACTGCCACATGCCGAAGCGGCGTGGGGAAGATGCCGTGCACGTGGTCGTCACCGACCATTACATCCAGCGGCGCAGGGCGGCCGTCGATCTGCTGGCGCCGCGCAAGGAGGCGGACAACTTCGAACACGGCGACTACCGTGGCGAAGTCGTCGCCTACTATCCGCCGAAACCGCCGGCGACGCCCGAGAACGAACTGTACCTGGCACTCGCGCAGGTGCTGGAGGGCTCGAACCTCGCCGCGGGCATTCCGCGCCTGCAGCAAGCAATTGAAAGGCACCGGCCCGCGCGCGCGGATTTCTATTTTGAACTGGCCCGCGCGTACTCGAAGACCTCAGACTACGAGGCCGCTATCCGGTGGTGCGAGGAGACCCTCCGGCGCGACGCCGCCTTCGCGCCCGCCCTCAAGGAACTGGCCGCGGCAGCCACCACGCTGGGCAGGCTGGCGCAGGCCGCGCAGGCGCTGGAAAAGGCGGTGACGCTGCACCCGAAGGATGGGGATGCGTTGGCCGATCTGGGCAACGTCTATCTGCAGCAGGATCGGATTGACGAGGCCCAAGGGAGGTTGCGTCAGGCGCTGACGCTCGACCCCGACCTGCCTCGCGCGAACAACACGATGGCGTTGACCGCCCTGAAGAAGGGGGAGACGGATGTTGCCGAAACGCACTTCCGCGCGGCCATCCGCCATCAGCCCGACCTCTCAGAGGCGCAGAACAACCTCGGCAATCTCCTGGCGAGCCGCAAGGCCTACGCCGAAGCTGGGCACCATTTCGAGAAGGCAATACTCGCGAACCCGAATTACGTGGAAGCCCGCCATAGTTATGGCGTGGTGCTGGCGTTGACGGGTGCCTATCCGAGAGCGGTCACACAGTTGCGAGCGGCGGTTCGACTGGCGCCGCGCCTCGCGCAGGCGCGCATCGATCTCGCAGACGCGCTCGCCGCGATGGGTCGCATAGACGAGGCGGCACGCGAGTACGGGAGTGTGGCGGACCAAAGCACCGATCCAATAATCCGTAAGTCCGCGCTCGATGCGCTGCGCGCCCTGCGGCGGTGACGGCCGGTAATTACGCTTGACAACCCCCCACGGATAATCGATTATCGATTGTTCCAAAACGCACATCGCACCCACAAATACCGGTATTTTGCTTTCAGGAGGCTGAATGTTGAACCACCACTCGGCGTGGACCAGGGCCGCGCTGCTCGTCTTGTCGTTGACGCTGGCCGCCGTCCCCGCCATGAGCCAGAGCTTCTATGGATCGCTCGTCAGCGTCGTCAAGGACGACCAGGGCGGCGTCATTCCTGGCGCGACCATCGTGCTCGTCAATACCGGCACCAGCGAACGCCGCGAAGGCGTGAGCGCCGAAGATGGCACCCTGCGTTTCGTCAACCTTGTTCCTGGCACCTACCGGCTCGAGGTCGAGCTGGCCGGGTTCCAGCGCTACGTGCGGGACGGCATCGCAGTCAACGTGCAATCGGCACCCCGTATCGACGTGAACCTGCAGTTGGGCAGCCTGAGCGAGACCGTGCTGGTCAGCGGCGAGGCGCCGGTGTTGCAGACCGAGAACGCGTCGGTCGGTCTTGTCGTCAGCAGCCGCCCGGTGCAGGAGCTGCCGCTGAACGGCCGCAACATTCTCAATCTGATTTCGCTGGCGCCCTCGGTCGTGCCGCAAGGGGGCAGCGAGGGGAGCCTGACGGGCAAGAACGTGTTCGCGGGCGGTAACTTCCAGATCGGCGGAGGCACGGCGAATCAGAGCGCCTCGTACTTCGACGGCGTGACGGTGCAGGATTCCGCGTACGGCAACATCGTCGTGCTGACGCCGAGCCCGGAGTCGGTCGCAGAGTTCCGCGTGCAAACCAACAACAGCAGCGCCGAGTTCGGCCGCTTCGTTGGCGGCGTCGTCAACATCGCCTCGCGGTCCGGCACCAACGCCTACCACGGCAGCCTGTTCGAATTCCATCGCAACAAGGCGTTGAACTCGAACACGTTCTTCGGCGCGCGGGCGGGGCTGGACAAGCCGCCGTTCGTGCAGAACAACTTCGGCGGTTCACTGGGCGGCCCGGTGTTCAAAGACAAACTGTTCTTCTTCGCGAATTACGAAGGCTACCGCAACCGCGAGGGCGTGCTGTTCCGCCGCACGGTGCCGACGGCCGCCATGAAGCTTGGTGATTTTTCGGATTACCGGACTGCGGCCGGCGCGGTCGTGCCCATTTACGATCCGTGGACGCAGTGCGGCATCAACAACCCCGGCACGGGGGCCTTCAACGGCGTGTGCGGCGCGGCCGGCGTGCCCAATCGCCAGCAATTTCCCGGCAACATCATCCCGTCGAATCGCATCAGTTCCATTGCGAAGAGCTTGCTGAATTTTCCCATCTACGGCGAACCCACGGTTGCGGGCCGCTGGACCAACAACAATTTCGAGCGCAACGCCTCGATCGGAGGCGACAACAACCAGTACAACGTTCGCGCCGACTACAACCTGAGCCAGAACCAGCGCATCCTCGGCCGCTACACGCGCTGGGACTCGACCAACCTGCCGGTCGACGTGTACGGCAACGGCCAGACCAACGGGGATCCGTATTCGCCCGAGCACTTCATCACGACGCAGGTGATGGTGGCCGACACTCACACCTTCAACTCGTCGACGGTGCTGGACGTGCGGTTCGGGTTCATGCGGTGGGACTACGATCGCACCCC
>CAYHHH010000085.1:0-16206 GCA_964356125.1 uncultured Bifidobacteriaceae bacterium
AGTGATCCACGCCACCACCATTCTCGCTATCCGGCACCGCGACCGCGCGGTGCTCGCGGGCGACGGGCAAGTGACCCTCGGGGATACGATCGTCAAGCAGAGCGCCAAGAAAGTCCGGCGCCTCTATAACGACAAGATTCTCGCGGGGTTCGCCGGCTCCGCCGCCGACTCGTTCGCGCTGTTCTCGCGTTTCGAGGCCAAGCTGGAACAATATCGGGGGAACCTCGAGCGCTCGTCGGTGGAGCTCGCGAAAGACTGGCGCACCGATCGCGCGCTGCGGCGCCTCGAGGCGATGCTCGTCGTGGTCGACAGGACGTCGATGTTCCTGCTCTCGGGCAACGGCGATCTCATCGAGCCGGACGAAGGGGTGGTCGGCATCGGATCGGGCGGACCCTATGCGCTGGCCGCCGCGAAGGCGCTGGTGCGCCACACGGATCTCGATGCGCGCGCGATCGCGGAGCACGCGATGAACGTGGCGGCGTCGATTTGCATCTACACCAACGGCACCCTGGCAATCGAAGAGCTGTGATGGCTATTTCCCTACCCGAGACACTCGCACCGGCCACCGACACGCTGACGCCGCGCCAGATCGTCGTCGAGCTCGACAAGTACGTCATCGGCCAGAAAGACGCGAAGCGCGCGGTCGCCATCGCCTTGCGCAACCGCATGCGGCGCCAGAAGGTCGCGCCGGAGATGGCCGAGGACATCGTCCCGAAAAACATTCTGATGATCGGCCCGACCGGCGTCGGCAAGACCGAGATCGCGAGGCGCCTCGCGCGGCTCGCGCAGTCGCCGTTCATCAAGGTGGAAGCGTCGAAGTTCACCGAGGTGGGCTACGTCGGCCGAGACGTCGAGTCGATGGTGCGCGATCTCACCGAGCTGGCCGTCGACATGGTGCGCGAAGAGCGGCTCGAAGAAGTGCACAGCAAGGCCGAGCAGAACGCCGAAGAGCGGCTGCTCGATCTGCTGCTGCCCCCGCCGCGCGCGACGATCGAGCCCGAAGAGCCGCCGCGCAATGTCGAGTACATGCCGAACGTCACGGCCCAGGACTCGTGGCACCAGACGCGCGAGAAGTTCCGCGAGCAGCTGCGCGACGGGCGCCTCGATCAGCGATCGGTCGAGCTCGACGTGCGCGAGCGCGCGTTTCCGTCGTTCGAGGTGATCACCGGCTCGTCGTTCGAAGAGATCGACATCAACATCAAGGACATGCTGCCCGGCATCATCCAGGGGCGCACGCGGAAGCGCCGCTTGAAGGTGCCCGAGGCATTCGAGTTCCTCGTGCAGGAAGAAGAAGGCAAGCTGGTCGACATGGACAGCGTCGCGCGCGTCGCTGTCGATCGCGTCGAGCAGAGCGGCATCATCTTCATCGACGAGATCGACAAGATCGCGGGACGCGAGGGGGGCGGGCAGGGGCCCGACGTCAGCCGCGAGGGGGTGCAGCGCGACATCCTGCCGATTATCGAGGGCACCACGGTCAATTCGAAATACGGGATGGTGCGGACCGATCACATCCTGTTCATCGCCGCCGGCGCGTTTCACGTGTCGAAGCCGTCCGATCTGATTCCCGAGCTGCAGGGGCGCTTCCCGATTCGCGTCGAGCTCGAGCCGCTCGGCAAGGGGGATTTCGTGCGCATCCTGACCGAGCCGAAGAACGCGCTCGTCAAGCAGTACATCGCGTTGATGGACACCGAAGGCATCACGCTGCGATTCCTGGAGGACGCGATCGATCGGATCGCCGATTTCGCGACGCGCGTGAACGAGCGCACCGAGAACATCGGCGCGCGCCGCCTGCACACCGTGATGGAGCGGCTGCTCGACGAAATCTCCTTCGAGGGCCCGGACCTGCGCGATAAGATGATTACGATTGACGCGGCCTACGTCGACCGGATGCTCGCCGCGATCGTGAAGAACGAAGATCTGTCCCGCTACATTCTGTGAATCGTCTCCTTACGTTCGTCTTGCTTTTCGGTGCCGCGCATGTGGCATGCGGACAGAAAGGGGCGCCGCTGGCGCCCATCGTGCTGTTGCCGCGCCAGGTCAGCGAGGTCGTCGTCAAGCGGATCGAAAACGACATCGTCCTGGAGTTCCAGGTGCCGACGCTCAATACCGACGGCTCCGGTCCCGCGGATCTGCGGAAGGTCGAGGTATACGGGCACACGGGACCGCTGCCCAAGCCCGAGGACTACATCAAGTACGGCGATCTCGTCGCGTCGATCGACATCAAAGAGCCGCCGGAACCCGTAGAACCCGGAGATGAGAAAGAGCCTGCCGCGCCGAAGCAGGAAGCGGAAGCTGCTGCGAAGGCGGATGCCGACCTTCAGGTCGGCCTGATCGAGCAGGGCCGGACGACGGCTATCCGTGAGACGCTGACGCCGAAGCACAGAGAGATCGGCGCGATGCCTCCGGTGCGGCCGCCTCCGCCTCCAGATCCCGATGCCCCCGTCGTGGTCATCGAGAAAATCGAAACGCCCGGCACGGTCAACTTCGACCTTCCGCCGCAGCGCTATTACGTGATCACGGGCGTCAGCGACAGCCGCAACAAGCGCGGGCCGTTCGCGGGACCGATCCAGGTAGCGCTGCTCGATCCGTTGACGCCGCCGGAAAAAATCGACATCACCTACACGGCAGACGCGTTGTCCCTAAGCTGGCCAGGCAGGCCGGAGGACATCCCGATGACTGTGCCGGTGGGGCTCAACCCAAAGGTGCTTGGCCTTTCACCGGATGCGGCCGCCGCCGCACCTAACGCACCTGTCGCCCCTGTCGCACCCCTCGCACCTATTGAGCCGGTCGATCGCGAAACCGAGGGCACGTCGGAGCTGTACGCCGATGTCGAAACTGATGACACGGACGATGTGCTCGTGGCGGTGATTCCGGCGCAGACAACCGGCGTCAAGCCGAAGCCCGTACCGCCCCTGCGCCCACAGCCGCCTCCAACGCCGAGGTTTGGGTACACCGTGTATGACGCCTCCGCCTCCGCACCGCCTGCGCAGATCGCTACGGCGGACAAGCCCAACGCACCCAGCGCCCCCAACGCCCCTATCGTGGCTTTGAACGCCACACTCCTGACCGCTCCCGATTTCACCGATCCGCGGATCGAGTTCGGTGTCGAGCGGTGTTATGTCGTGCGGCGCGTCGAGATGTCGGGCGCGATTGCGGTCGAGAGCGCGCCAAGTCCTCCGACGTGCGTGACGCCGGTCGATACGTTTCCGCCCGCACCGCCGAGATCGCTCGCGCTCATCTCGGGCGGCAACGGCGTCAGCCTGTTGTGGGAAGCCAATACCGAGGCCGATCTCGGCGGCTACCTGGTCTTGCGCGGGGAAGCGCCTGGTGACAAACTTTCTCCCCTGACGAAGGAACCGATCGCCGAGCCGTCGTACCTGGATACCACCGCGCGCCGCGGCCGTTCCTATGTGTACAAGGTCGTCGCCGTCGACCGATCGGCGCCGCCAAACCAGAGCGCACCCTCGGAACCAGTGGAGGAAACGATTCGTTGACCACGTCCAAACTGTTTCGAATCGAGCACGAAGGAACCCCGCGCTACGCGCTGGAATCGGGCGGCACCTTTCGGCTGGTTGAAGGCGATGTGTTCGCGGGGCCTGCCTCGCCGAAGCAGCTCATCGATGCCGCTGCGAAGGCGGGGCTGGAAGTGAAGCCCGCGCGCATCCTGTGTCCGGTCACGCCGTCGAAGGTCGTGGCGATCGGGCTGAACTACAAGGATCACGCGTTGGAGATGAACAAGCCGCTGCCGTCCGAGCCGCTCATGTTCATGAAGCCGTCGACCGCGGTGGTCGGCCCGGGCGAGGCGATTCGGATTCCGCCGAACGTCGGCGAGATTCACCACGAGGCCGAGCTCGGCGTCGTGATTGGCACCCGCGCGTCGCGCGTATCGGCCGAGAAGGCGATGGAGCACGTGCTGGGGCTGACGTGCCTCATCGACGTGACCGCGCGCGAGCTGCAGCGGAAGGACATTCAGTACACGCGCGCGAAGGGGTTCGACACCTTCGCGCCGATCGGCCCGTGCATCGCGATCGGGCTCGATCCGTCGGCGCTCGACGTCGAAGGGTGGCTGAACGGCGAGAAGAAGCAGGCGTCGAACACGCGCCAGCTTATTTTTACTGTCCCGCAGATTGTCGCCTTCGTCTCGAGCGTGATGACGCTGCTGCCTGGAGACGTCATCGCCACGGGCACCCCCTCAGGTGTGGGCCCGCTGAAGAGCGGCGATACTTTCACGGTGAAGATTCAAGGCATCGGCGAGCTGAGCAACCCGGTGAACGGTTAACGGTAAACGGTGAACGAGGTGGTGTTATGAAGCTCTTTGTAGACACAGGCAACGTCAAGGACATCCAGGCGCTGGCCGACATCGGCATCATCGACGGCGTCACCACGAACCCGTCGCTGATGGCGAAAGAGACCGGTGATTACCGCAAGACGATGAAGGAGATCTGCCGCATCGTGCAGGGGCCCGTCAGCGCGGAAGTGCTGGCCACCGACTGGGAGGGGATGCTGCGCGAAGGGCGCGACCTCGCCACGATCGACGAGCACATCGTCGTGAAGGTGCCGTTCACGCGAGACGGCGTGCGCGCGTGCAAGACGCTGTCGCGCGAGGGGCTCAGGGTGAACGTCACGCTTGTGTTCTCAGCCGCGCAGGCGCTGCTGGCCGCGAAGGCCGGGGCCGCGATGGTCAGCCCGTTCGTCGGCCGCCTCGACGACATCGGACAGACGGGCATGAACCTCATCCAGGAGATCGTCGAGATCTACCAGAACTATCCGTTCAAGACCGAAATCCTCGTCGCCAGCACCCGCCACTCGATTCACATCATCGAGGCCGCGAAGATGGGCGCCGACATCTGCACGTGCCCGCCGAAGGTGATCGATCAGCTCTTCAAGCATCCGCTGACCGACATCGGGCTCGCGAACTTCCTCAAGGACTGGGAAAAGTCACAGGCCGCGCGCGTGTAAGTGGATCCAAAAAGAACGCTCGACGAGCTCGAACGGCGCGCTGAGCTGGGAGGCGGCGAAGAACGCCTCCAGCGGCAGCGCGCGGCCGGCAAGCTGACGGCGCGCGAGCGCATCGACCTGCTGTTCGACGCGGGTACGTTCGAAGAGATCGACAAGCTCGTCACACATCGCTGCCTCGACTTCGGCATGGCCGATCAAGTCATCCCAGGTGATGGGGTCATCGCCGGCCACGGCCGCGTCGACGGCCGTCCCGTCTACGCGTTCGCGCAGGACTTCACCGTCTTCGGCGGATCCCTGTCAGAAACCAACGCCGCGAAGATCGTCAAGGTGATGGACCTGGCGATGAAGATGGGCGCGCCGATCGTCGGGTTGAACGATTCGGGCGGCGCGCGCATCCAGGAAGGTGTGCTCTCGCTCGGCGGCTACGCCGACATTTTTCTCCGCAACACGCTCGCGTCGGGTGTCGTGCCGCAAATCTCGGCGGTGATGGGACCGTGCGCCGGCGGTGCCGTCTACTCCCCGGCGATCACCGACTTCACCGTCATGGTGCGCGGATCGAGCTACATGTTCGTGACCGGCCCCGACGTCATCAAGACGGTGACGCACGAGGACGTGTCGAAGGAAGAGCTCGGCGGCGCGATGACGCACAACGAGAAGAGCGGCGTCGCGCACTTCGCCGTGGACGGCGACCGCGCGTGCCTCACGCTGATTCGCGATCTGCTGAAGTTTCTGCCGAGCAACAATCTCGATCCCGTGCCCGATGTCGAGACGACGGACTCGCCGGATCGCGAAGACGAGGCGCTCGACCGGCTCGTGCCTGCGTCTCCGAATCAGCCGTACGACATGCACGAGCTGATTCGTTCGATCGCCGATGGCGGTGAGTTTCTCGAAGTGCACGCGCACTTCGCGCGCAACTTCATTGTGGGGTTCGCGCGGCTGGGCGGCCGCTCGGTGGGCATCGTCGCGAACCAGCCGGCGCATCTTGCGGGGGTGCTCGACATCGACGCGTCGGTCAAGGGCGCGCGGTTCGTGCGCTTCTGCGATGCGTTCAACATCCCGCTCATCACGTTCGAAGATGTGCCGGGATTTCTGCCAGGCACGGCGCAGGAATTCGGGGGCATCATCAAGCACGGTGCGAAGCTGCTGTACGCGTTTGCCGAGGCGACCGTGCCGAAGGTCACCGTCATCACGCGCAAGGCCTACGGCGGGGCGTATTGCGTGATGTCGAGCAAGCACCTGCGCACCGACTTCAATTACGCGTGGCCGACCGCCGAAGTCGCGGTGATGGGGCCCGAGGGGGCAGTGAACGTCCTCTACAAGAAAGAGCTCGAAGCGGCGAAGGATCCGGCGGCCGAGCGCGCAAAACGGGTGGCGGAGTTTCGCGACAAGTTCGCGAGCCCCTTTGTCGCCGCGGCGCGCGGATTCGTGGACGAAATCATTCAGCCCAGGACGACGCGGAAGAAGCTGATACTGGCGCTGTCCACCCTCACCACCAAGCGCGACAAGAACCCTCCCAAAAAGCACGGCAACATCCCGCTCTAGCTACCCGCTAACTCCGCGTAGATGCTACAATTACAGGCGCGCTGCCTCAGGTTCGACCCACTTGAAAAAGATACTGATCGCCAACCGCGGCGAGATAGCCGTGCGGATCATCCGGACGTGCCGCGACATGGGGCTCGCCACGGTTGCGGTGTATTCGGAATGCGACCGCGATGCGCTGCACGTGCGCCTGGCGGACGAAGCGCACGCCATCGGGCCTGACCAGGCATCGGAAAGCTACCTTCGGATCGATAAGGTGATCGACGCGGCCCGATCGTCGGGGGCGAGCGGGGTGCATCCGGGCTACGGATTTCTGGCCGAGAACCCCGAGCTCGCCGAGGCCTGTGCGAAGGCCGGGCTCACGTTCATCGGCCCGAGCGCCGCGGCGATGCGCGCGATGGGCAGCAAGACGAACGCGCGCAACGTCGCGAAAGCGGCGGGCGTGCCCGTCGTGCCCGGTGGAGACACCTCGCTGGACCTCGGGTATCCGCTGCTCGTGAAGGCGGTGGCCGGCGGCGGCGGGAAGGGCATGCGGGTTGTCCGATCGGCGGACGAGCTGCAAAGCGCGATATCGCTGGCGCGCTCAGAGGCGCAGTCGTCGTTCGGCAACGACGAGGTGTATTTCGAGAAGCTGATCGAGAAGCCGCGGCACATCGAGGTGCAGCTGCTCGGCGACACGCACGGCACGATCGTGCCGTTCGTCGAGCGCGAGTGTTCGATTCAGCGCCGGCATCAGAAGCTCATCGAGGAGACGCCGTCGCCGGCGGTCACGCCGGAGCTGCGCGAGCGCCTGATGGCAGCCGCCGCGGCGCTCGGGCGCGCGGCGAGCTACACGAGCGCGGGCACGATCGAGTTTCTGGTCGACGCGAGCGGCGAGTTCTATTTTCTCGAGATGAACACGCGGCTGCAGGTGGAGCATCCGATCACCGAGGCCGTGACGGGCGTCGATTTCGTGCGCGCGCAAATCGAGATCGCGCGCGGCGCGAAGTTGGAGGACATGTTCGCGCGCCGCGACGTGGTAGGGCTCTCCTCGGCAGGGCTCTCCTCGGTAGGGCTCTCCTCGGTAGGGCTCTCCTCGGTAGGGCTCGACTTTAGTCGAGCGACAGGCCACGCGATCGAGGTCCGTGTCTACGCGGAGAATCCGGCCGAAGGCTTTCTCCCGTCGCCCGGCCGCATTACGCACCTGCGCGCGCCGGCGGGGCCGGGCATCCGAGACGACAGCGGCGCCTATGAAGGGTGGACGGTGCCGACCGCGTACGACCCGTTGATCTCGAAGGTCGTGGCGTGGGCCCCCGACCGTGCAGGAGCCATTGCTCGTATGGTTCGCGCATTGACTGAGTACGACGTGCGCGGCATCAGCACGACCATCGGGTTCTGCCGCGACCTCGTCGCCTCGTTCGCGTTCGCGTCGGCCGAGTTCGACACGACGTACGTCGATCGGGTGCTCGAGGAGAGCGGGAAGAAGGACGGTGCAAGGAACGACGTGCAGGAGGAAATTGCGGCGATAGCCGCGGCGCTGTGGGAGGCAGCTCGACTGAAGTCGAGCCCTACCGCAACGTCGAGCCCTACCGCAACGTCGAGCCCTACCGCAACGTCGAGCCCTACCGCAACGTCGAGCGAGACGGAAGTGGCGAGCCCCACCGTTGACACGTCTACCGAAGCGCCCGGGGCGAAGCCTTCGGTAGGGCTCGACTTCAGTCGAGCTGCTTCCCTCTGGGCCCAACGCGGCCGCCTGGACGGGCTGCGATGAACGTTGACGTCATGGTGAACGGCCGTCCCTGGAAGGTGGCCATCGAGCCTGCGGAGAAGGCCGGCATATTCACCATCACGATCAAGGGCAAGAGCCGCGTGGTCGACGCGTTGTGGATCGACGCCGACACGCTGTCTCTCGTCGACGGCAGCACGGCGCGCGAGATTCGCCTGCATCCGCGCGACAACAGTGCGATCGGTGTTGAGTTCAGCGGGAAGTTGTATGAAGCGGTTGTGTCGCCGCCGGATGCGCCGAAACGGGGTCGGGAGGGGTTTTCCATCCCGATCGCAGGGAAAACCCCTCCCGACCCCGTTTCGATTAAGGCGAACATGCCCGGACGCGTCGTCCGCGTGCTGGTCGCCGTCGGCGACCGCGTGACCGCGGGCCAGGGCGTTGTGGTCGTCGAAGCCATGAAGATGGAAAACGACCTGCGCACACCAACGGATGGCGTCGTGAAGGAAGTTCTTGTCGTGCCCGGCGCCGCGGTGGATTCGGGCGCGGTGCTCATCGTCGTAGATCAGTAGTTCAGTAGTTCAGTAGTTACGTAATGCCCCTAAGGTTCAAGCGCTTCGAGCGCATCCGATCGCATTTCGCGTTCCGCTTCACGAAGCTGGGTGTCTTCGTGCTGGCGGTGACGCTCGCCGTGTCGATCGTCGCCACGCTGACGGTTGATCTCGGCCCGGGGCTGCGCGGCCTCGCCGAGCGCGAGGGATCGAAGCGCGTCGGCCGGCCGATGCACATCGGCAGGCTCGGAGTCCGCCTCTTCAACGCCAAGTTCGTGCTCGAAGACTTCGTCATCGAAGGTCTCGTCCCCACCGATCGCCCGTTCCTGACCGCGAAGCTCATCGAAGTGTCGCTCACGTGGGATGCGCTGTTCCACCGCGAAGTGCTCGTCGATTCGGTCGTGATGTCCGACTGGCACATGGTGCTCGAGCAGTGGGCCGGCGGCAAACACAGTTTTCCGAAGTTCAACATGGGTGCCAGCAGCAACAATCCGCGGCGCTTCGTCACGACGATGCAGTACGTGAGGACGAGGAACGGCACGGTGACGTTCGACGATCACGGATCGCGATGGGGCACAGTGGCGCCGAATCTCGACATCACCGTCACGAAGTTCAACGGCTACCGCGGCGAGGCGAATTTCCACGGCGGCACGGTCTGGATTCAGGACTACGTGCCGATGAGCATGTCGATGAAGGCCGTCTTTCGCGTCGACGAAGGCATCGTCCATTTCGAGAGCATGAAGCTGCTCACCGACGGCGCCGAGTCGAACATTACCGGCGACGCGGACATCAGGAACTGGCCGGAGATGACCTATCAGGTGAAGTCGATCGTCGACTTCAAGCGCATGCGCGAGCTGTTCTTCGCGAAAGACAACTACACGCTCTCCGGCGAGGGGCACTTCAAGGGCATCTTCCATCTGTTCAAGGGGGGGCGCGCGCTGACCGGCGATTTCGACAGCCCTCTCGCCGGCCTGCAGATCGGCGGCCACGACTACGAGTTCCCCAACCTGAAGGGCAGGCTCGGCTGGTATCCGAACAAATTCGAGGTGATGGACACCACGACCGGTTTCTACGGCGGCGAGGCCAGCCTGAAATATTCGATCCTGTCTGCCGGAAAACCGGGCGTGCCGTCCAACGCGCGGTTCGACACAGAGTGGCGTGATGTGGACCTGGCTGCGTACAGCGATTTCCTTCGCATGCCGGGCGTGCGTCTTGCCGGCAGATGGAGCGGCCGCAACCTGCTCGCGTGGCCGATGGGGCGCTTCCGGGAGCGCGCGGGCGACGGTTACTCCGAGGTGATTCCGCCCGCCGGCGCCGAAGTACTCGCGGGCATAGCGGCGAGCCCTTACGCGAGCGGGCCCGATGCCGGCGGGATGCATCCGCCGATCGGCCATCTGCCGATCGCCGGCGAGGTGACCTACCGGTACGACGAGCACTGGCTCGAGTTCGAAGACGGCCGCTTCTCGACGCCTGACACCGATGTCACATTCGGCGGGCGCACGGCGTGGGGCGACAACTCGCGCATTCCATTTCACGTGACGAGCACCGACCTGCAGGAAAGCGACCGCGTGCTGGCCGGAATGATGACGGCATTCGGCGCGCCGACGAACGCGATCACCGTCGGCGGCACCGCGGAATTCTCCGGCGTGATGACCGAGGCGCTGAGCCGGCCGCGCGTCGAAGGGCACTTCGTTGCTGAAAACATGCGCGCGTTCGACGTCACCTGGGGGAGCGGGGAAGCGGGACTCGTCATTCAGAACTCTTACGTCGACGTCACCGGCGGACGCATGCGGAAAGACAGCGGAGAGATCGCCGTCACCGGCCGCTTCTCGCTGGGATTCCCACGGCGCGACAAAGGCGAAGAGATCAACGGGCGCATCCGCGTCGCGAAGTGGACCGCGAGCGACTTCAAGCACGCGTTCGACATCGACGACTACGACGTCGAGGGCATGGTGTCGGGCGAGTACCACCTCTACGGGCCGTATCAGGGCCCGTTCGGCTTCGGCACGCTCACAATAGACAACGGCATCGCGTACGGCGAACCGTTCGAGACGGTGTCGGGATCGCTGCGGTTCGAGGGGAACGGCGTGCGCATCGACGGCATCCAGATGCAGAAGAGCGGCGGCACCGCCGACGGCGCGGCGTTCGTCGGCTGGAACGGCACGTACTCGTTCAACGCGACAGGCCGGCGCATTCCGCTGGAAGGCGTCAAGGCGATGACCTATCCGCAGATGCCGCTCACGGGTCTGCTCGAGTTCAACGCCGACGGCACCGGCACGTTCGACGTGCCGCGCTACCAGTTCCGCGGGCGCATCCGCGACCTCTACATCGCAGACGAAGGCGTGGGCGAAGTGACGGGGCGCCTCGACGTGCGCGGCGACAGCATGACGATGGAGATTGAGGCGGCCTCGCCTCGACTCGCGGTGTCGGGCACGGGCCGCATCGACCTGACCGAGGCGCAGAACGCCGACATCACGCTGCGCTTCACCGATACGTCGCTCGATCCCTACGCGCGCGCGTTCGAGAAGCGCATCTCGCCGTTCACGACGGCGGTCGGCAGCGGCACGCTGCGCGTCATCGGCGAGCTCGCGAATCCCGACCGCCTCGTCGTCGATGTGATGTTCGACCAGCTGCAAATCCGCACGTTCGACTACCCGCTGCGCAATGCGAAGCCGATCCGCGTGCTGATGCACAACAACGTCGCGCGCATCGACGATATGCGGTTCATCGGCGATGGCACCGAGCTCGACGTCAGCGGGACGATGGATCTGAATGCGCGGCGCGTCGCCGGCCTCGCGCGCGGAACCGCCAACCTCGGCATCCTGCAGGGCTTCTATCGCAACATCCGCAGCTCGGGGAACGCGCAGCTGACGGCGCAGGTCAGCGGATCGCTCGATGCGCCCATCATTCTCGGGCGCGCGACGATCGAGGACGGACGGCTGCGCTACTTCTCGCTGCCGCACTCGCTCGAAGCGGTGAACGGCACGATCCTGTTCGACTCGCGCAACATCAGGCTCGACGGCCTCACGGCGCGTGTGGCCGACGGCCAGGTGAACTTCGACGGCCGCATCGGCCTCGAAGGCTACGCACCGGCCGACCTGTCGCTGACCGCGACCGCGCGGAATATGCGGCTGCGGTATCCGGAGGGAGTGCGATCGGAAGTCGACGCCGATCTGTCGCTGACGGGACGCGTGACGGCGCCCGTGCTGTCGGGCCTGGTGACCGTGCAGAACGCCGTGTGGACGACGCGGTTCGATACGGGCGGCAATCTGTTTGATTTCGGCGGCGGCGCCGGCAACGGGACCCCCATCGTGGCCGCCGCGCCCGCCAACAGCAACATGCCGCCGGTGCGCCTCGACGTGCGCGTCATCGCGCCGGGCACGCTGCGCATCGAGAACAACGACGCGAACATCGTCTCGAGCGCGGATCTCACGTTCCGCGGCACGTACGAGCGGCCCATCGTCTTCGGCAGCGTCGACATCTCGCGGGGCGAGTTCATCTTCGAAGGACGCCGGTACGTCGTGACGCGCGGGCGGCTCGATTTCACGAACCCCGTGCGCATCGAGCCGACGTTCGACATCGCGGCCGAGACGCAGGTGCGCGTGCCGCAGCAGACCTATCGCGTCACGCTGAGCGCCACGGGCACGATGCAGCGGCTGCGTCCGACGTTCAGCTCGGATCCGCCGTTGCCGCAAGTCGACGTGGCCTCGCTGCTGCTCGGCGATCTTGCGACGGGGCGGGATGCCGACCTGCGCGCGCTCTCGCGCCCTGACATCACAGAGCAGCAACTCGTGCAGGCGCGCGTGGCGCGCATGCTGGTGAGCCCCATCTCCGGCCAGATCGGCGAGGTCGTCGAGCAGACGTTCGGCGTCGATACGTTCCAGTTGACGCCGCTCATCAGCGATCCGACACAGCAGTCGTCGCGCTTCAATCCGTCCGCGCGCCTCACGATCGGCAAGCGCATCTCGAACCGCGCGTACCTGACGTTCTCGCGCAGCATCAGTTCGACGAGCGATCAGATCATCCTGCTCGAGTACGACCAGACGGACCGCATCTCCTGGATCCTGACGCGCAACGAAGACGACAGCTACGCGCTGGATATACGTGTCAGGAAAGAATTTTGAAGACGCGTAACGGTCCGCCTAAAGGCGGACCCTACCTACTGTTGCGGTCGTCAAGGTCGTTGGTAGGGTCCGCCTTTAGGCGGACCGTGATCGCGGCTGCGTTGCTGCTCGCTGCGTCTCCGCTCGAAGCCGCCGTGACTGATTACATCGGCAAGACCGTCGTCGACGTGCGGCTGCAGCTGAGGGGCGCCGCGATGCAGAACCCGGAGCTCGCCGAGATTATCGAGACGCGCACCGGCGCGCCGCTCGCGATGATCGACGTGCGCGAGAGCATGGCGCATCTCTTCGGCCTTGGCCTGTACCAGGACGTGCAGGTCGATGCGTCGCTGCGAGGCGACGGCGTCGTGCTGACCTACAACCTGTTTCCCGCCCAGCGTGTCCGGCGCATCGTCTTCGAAGGAGCGCTGGGCCTCCCCGAAAGCGATCTACGCCGCATCGTCGTCGAGCGGCACGGCGCGTCGCCGTCGCTCGCGCGCTCGGCCCAGGCCGTCGCGACGCTTCAGACGCTGTACCGCGATCGCGGCTATCCGAAGGCCGCGATCGCGGCGCGCGCAGGTGGCGCTGAGGGTGTGTCGAATGTGTCGCTGGTCTTCACCATCCGCCCGGGCCAGCGCGCGCGCATCGGGACCATCGATGTGCAGGGCGCACCGCGCGATCCCGCGCCGCAGGTGCTGAGCGCGCTCGACCTGCGCGCCGGAGACGAGTACGACGGCGTCGATCTCGACGCGCGGCTCGTGCGATATGCGAACGATCTGCGCGCGCAGGGTTACTACGAAGCGCGCGTGGCGCAGTTGCCCCGCTACGTGGACGCGGACACGATCGTCAACCTCGTGCTCAGCATCGAGCCCGGGCCCCGGGTGGAGATCCTTTTTCAGGGCGATCCGCTGGCCGCAGGCGATCGCGATCGGCTCGTGCCGATCGCGCGCGAGCACTCGGTGGACGAAGACCTGCTCGAGGACTCGAAGTTCGGCATCGAGCGCCACTTCCGGGAGCGCGGCTACTGCAATCCGCGCGTCGACTATCAGCGCGGCGACGCGGGCCCCCAGAAGCCCGAGGCGAATGCGGACGTCCTGCGCGTGACGTTCACCATCACCCGCGGACCGCAGTGCATGGTCGAGCAGGCGGAGGTGATGGGCAACACGTCGTTGACCTCGGCCGAGCTCGCGCCGCTCGTGGTGACCAGGGCGGGCCAGCCGTTCAGCGACTCCACCGTGGGCGCCGATGCGCTGCGCATCCAGGGCTACTACCGGCAGCGCGGATTCTCGGCGGTGAAGGTGACGTCGCAGGTCGAGCGGCGCGAGCCGAAGGCCGGCAGCGAGTTCGTGCGCGTCAGACTCGTGATTGCCGAAGGCGTGCGGTCGGTCATCGATGCTGTCACCTTCCAGGGCAACACCGCGATCGATGCGGAGACGCTGCGGCGCGCGATTGCAACGGCGCCGGGCCAGCCGTATTTCGAGCCGCAGATCTCCAGCGACGCCGACACGATCGCGGTGCTGTATCTCAACCGCGGATACCCCGAAGTGACGGCGGAGCCGGCGCCGAAGGCCATCGGCGACGGATCGAAGGTGGAGCTCGGCTTTGCCATCCACGAGGGGCCGCAGATTCTGATCGACCACGTGCTCGTCGTCGGCAACGAGCGCACGTCGCGCGAAACAATTCTGCGCGAAGTGCAGTTGAAGAGCGGGCAGCCGCTGTCGCAGGAGCAGGAGGACGAGACGCGCAGGCGCATCACGTCGCTCGGGCTGTTCCGCCGCGTCGATATCTCGTATCTCCAGCTTCCCGGCGAGCAGAACCGCCGCGACGTTGTCATCACGGTCGAGGAAGCGCCGGTGACGATCGTCAGCTACGGCGGCGGACTCGAAGGGGGCAAGCGGGTGGTGCGATCGTCGGACGCGGAAGATGCTGTCGCGGTCGAGGAATTCCAGTTCGCGCCTCGCGGGTTTTTTCAGGTGGGCCGGCGCAATCTCTTCGGCAAAGATCGATCGCTCGATCTGTTCACGCGCGTCAGCTTCCGGCCCAAGGGCGTCAGCGCCCGATCGGGCGAATCACCGACCACAACCGCCGCGGACGAAGGTGGATACGGGTTCAACGAATATCTCGCACGGCTGACCTATGGGGAGCGGCGCATTTTCGGGACCGATTCAGACTTCACCATCAGCGGCGTTGTCGAGCAGGGCTTCCGGTCGAGCTTTGATTTCAGGCGCCGAGGCGGCAGCGTGACGCTTACACGGCGAATCAGCCGGACGCTCGCCGTCAGCGGGCGCTACGGCATCGACGACACACTGCTGAAGAACATCAAAGCGGACTTGGAGAACCAGGCGGCCATCGATCGACTGTTTCCCCAGGTGCAGCTGTCGAGCGTGGCCTCGTCCGTGATACGCGACACCAGGAGCGACTCGATCGAGCCGAACAGCGGGAGCCTCATCGGGGCGGACGCCGAGCTTGCGGCGCGGCGCATCGGATCGCAGGTCGGGTTCGTCAAGACGTTCCTGCAGGCCTTCACCTATCGACAACTGCGCGGATCGCGCTCGACTGTCGTCGTCCTCGGCGGGCGCATGGGGCTGGCGAAGGGATTTCCCTACACTGTGACGAAAGACGGCGTGACGACGACCCTCGAAGAACTGCCCGGCAGCGAGCGTTTCTTCGCCGGCGGCGATACGACCGTGCGTGGCTTTACCCTCGATCGACTCGGCACGCCCGACGAGGGCGAGCGGCTCGGCACAATCGACGAGAACGGGTTCCCGCGAGGGGGGCACGGTCTCGTGGTGCTGAATGCCGAGCTTCGCATCCCGGTGCGCGGCGGACTTGGGGCCGTCGCGTTTATCGACGGCGGCAACGTGTGGCGGACGGCGATGGACATGGATCTCCTGAAGATGCGCGGCGCGGTCGGCTTCGGCCTGCGCTATCGGTCGCCGCTGGGTCCGATTCGCGTCGACCTGGGATTCAAGCTCGATCGCCGCGTGCTGAAGACGACCCCCACGCGCGAGCTCGAACCCGCGACGGCACTGCACATTTCACTTGGGCAGGCGTTCTGATGACACTGATGCTGACAGGGAAGAGGGAAGAGGGCAGAGGGAAGAAAATGCCGCGAGTACTCGTCGTGGCGTTTTGCTCACTGCTCCTGGCTCTCTGCTCTTTGAGCGTCGGTGTCAGAGGCGAGGTCATCGACAGAGTCCTCGCCATACTTCCCGGACAAATCATTACGCTGTCAGACGTGGAAGCGGCGCTCGATCTCGGGCTGGTCGAGGCGCCGGCAGGCGACACTCGTATTTCGGTCGCGTTGCCCGCCGTCATCGATCGCGTGCTGATGTTGAACGAGGTGCGGCGCGTC
>CAYHHH010000085.1:16306-18554 GCA_964356125.1 uncultured Bifidobacteriaceae bacterium
CGCGTTGCCCGCCGTCATCGATCGCGTGCTGATGTTGAACGAGGTGCGGCGCGTCGCGCCGGCGGAGCCGTCGCCTGTCGCGATCGACGCGCGGGTCGCGCGCATCCGCCAGCGGATCGGCAACGCGGCCGAGTTGTCGCGCCTGCTTGCGGCGAGAGGGTTGGACGAAACAGTGCTCAGGCTGTACGCCGCGGACGATCTGCGGCTCGCGTCGTATCTGGAAGAGCGGTTCTCCGCGGCCGCTCAGCCGACGGACGACGAAATCCGGCAAGCCGGCGAATCCGCCCGCCAGCGCCTCACCGCCGATCGCCGCCGCACGCTCGTCGGCGCCTGGACCGCCGAGCTGCGACGGAGAGCGGATGTGACAGTTCTTCCGTAGGCCGGGTCTTGCTCGTCGCTCGTAGGCCGGGTCTTGCCTTTTAGACCCGGCGCCCGGCGGGTCCAAAGAACAGGACCCGCCCTACGTACTTTCTACTTTTCACTGTCTACTTACAAGAAACACAAATATTTCTGCAGCATTAAAGCCGCTGTGGCTTACCACCGGCGCGACGATGCTGCGGCGCGCGATGTAGATGGCGCCCCAGAATGCGCCGAGCAGCGCCGTCGTCAGCACCGCATCCCAGCCCTGCAGGCTGTGGCCGAGGCCGAACACCAGGCTGTAAAGAATGAGCCCCACGTACGCGCCGCCGAGATACTGCTCGAACCGGTGGAGGATGAAGGCGCGCTGGATTTCTTCGCGAAGACCGCCGCTGATCGTCGCGACGATCGCGAGAATGAATGCCTGTGCCGGCGTGTGAATCAAATCCTGCAGCGGGTTTTCTTTGACGTTGTGGAGCGATGGGAAGAACACGCGCGCTGTCGACAGCACGACCACGGCGAGGGCAAAGACGACGAAGGTCAGTCCGACGCCGAGCTTGATTTCATGACCCACCGGGCGCGCGCCGAGAAAGACGTCGCGCGGGTGCTCGCCGCGCCGGCGCAGCAGCCAGAAGATGAGCGCGATCAGCACCGTCGCGTCGACGAGCAGCAGCGACGCGATATACGCGAGCGACAGCCGTCCGCCCACGTGCGGAGTGAATCCGGCCAGCGCGAACATGTACGCCAGGGCCAGCTGCGAGGGGATGCCGGAGCAGAGCAGAATTTCGACGATCGCCGATGCGCGAGCGGTCGCGAGGGCGTGCGGCTCGGCTTCTGGCGCGGGCGTGTCCGTGGAATCCAAACGACTGATTTTACTCGTGAAATCCGCAGGTTTTTGTCCGTGACGGGCGGCTTGCCCCGCCGTAGCCCCGTAGGGGCGGAGGCGGGTATATTGCGTCTGCCCTAAAGACAAGGCACAATATATGGTAGTTTTTGCTCTTGACAACCCCTGAGGCGGGGCGCATATTTGACCGCCTAGTCACCAAGTATTTACACGTGGGACCCCCAGCGTTCCGCGTCGGACCCGAGGCTCCAAAAGCCAAACAATTGTTCGGAAAGCGGAGGGTGAGAATGGAACGAGGCGCAGCTCACGAGACCACCGGTATTGAGCAGCCAACCACCGAACGCGCAGAAACGCAGCCGGCGGCGCCGTCGCCGGGCATCGAGTTTCCGCGCTACTTCACGTTGCCGGGCGTCGACCCGTTCGACGAGGTTACGTGGGATCAACGGTCGGCGGTCATTGGCAACGAACGTGGCGAGGTGGTCTTCGAGCAGCGTGACGTCGAAATCCCTTCGTTCTGGTCCCAGCAGGCGACCAACATCGTCGTCTCGAAATATTTCCGCGGGCAGATCGGGACCCCCGAGCGCGAGAGCAGCGTCAAGCAGCTGATCGGCCGTGTGGTGAACACGATTACCGAGTGGGCGCGTAAGGACGGCTACTTCGCGTCGGACGCCGATCTGCAGAGCTTCAGCCACGAGCTGAAGCACATCCTCGTGTATCAGAAGGCCGCGTTCAACAGCCCCGTGTGGTTCAACTGCGGGTTCGAGAAGGCGCCGCAGTGCTCGGCGTGCTTCATCAATTCCGTCCAGGACACGATGGACTCGATCCTGACGCTGGCGCGCACCGAAGGCATGCTCTTCAAGTTCGGATCGGGCACGGGGTCGAACCTGTCGGCCATCCGTTCGTCGAAGGAGCTGCTCGCGGGCGGCGGCACCGCGTCGGGGCCTGTCTCGTTCATGAAGGGCTACGACGCGTTCGCGGGGGTCATCAAGTCTGGCGGCAAGACGCGCCGCGCGGCGAAGATGGTCATCCTCAACGCCGAGCACCCGG
>CAYHHH010000086.1:0-16035 GCA_964356125.1 uncultured Bifidobacteriaceae bacterium
CCCCGTTCGGCGCCTGCCCGACGTGTCATGGATTCGGCAACATCATCGAGCTCGATCTCGACCTGGTCGTTCCCGATCAGGCCAAATCGATCCAGCAGGGCGCCATCGAGCCGTGGACGAAGACGTACTACCGCGCGCAGCTGGCCGAGCTGAAGCGCGCCGCGAAACCGGCCGGCGTGTCGATGGACATCCCGTGGAGAGATCTGAACGACGAAGAGAAGCGCTTCATCGTTGACGGAGACGGAAAAGGCTACGACGGCATCCGCGGGTTCTTCCGCTGGCTCGAGCGCAAGAAGTACAAAGTGCACGTGCGCGTGTTCCTGAGCCGGTATCGCGGGTACCTCACCTGTCCCGATTGCGGGGGCGCCCGCCTGCGACGCGAGGCGCGCGACGTCAAGGTCGGCGGACGCACGATCGATCAGGTGTCGTCCGACACGGTGCGCGAGGCGCAGCACTGTCTCGAGGCGCTGCAGCTGACCGAGAAAGAGCTGGCTATCGGCGACAAGGTGCTCAAGGAGATTCAGAAGCGCCTGAAGTTTCTGAGCGACGTGGGACTCGACTATCTGACGCTCGACCGGCTGTCGTCGACGCTCTCGGGCGGCGAGTCGCAGCGTATCAACCTGGCGACATCGCTGGGGTCGTCGCTCGTCGACACGCTCTACGTGCTCGACGAGCCGTCGATCGGCCTGCACTCACGCGACAACCTCCGGCTCATCAATATTCTCCGGCAGCTGCGCGATCAGGGAAACACGGTGCTCGTCGTCGAACACGACGAAGACATGATTCGGGTGGGCGATACCATCATCGACCTCGGCCTCGGCGCCGGGGAGCAGGGCGGCCGCATCGTGTTTTCAGGGCCGCTATCGGAGCTGCTGAAGGATCAACGGTCGCTGACGGCGAAGTACCTGCGTGGCGATCTGGCGATTCCGGTGCCGTCGACGCGGCGGCGCGGCAGCGGGCAGAAGCTGCGGCTGCTCGGCGCGACCGAGCACAATCTGCAGAACGTCGATATCGAGATTCCGCTGAACACGCTGACCTGTATCACCGGCGTGAGCGGATCGGGCAAGTCCACGCTCGTGCACGACGTGCTGTACGCCGCAGTGAAGCGCGCCAAAGGCGGCACCGAAAAGCGCATGGGCGCGTTCCGCAAGCTCGAAGGCGCCGAATACGTCAGCGATGTCGTCCTTGTCGATCAGACGCCGATTGGCCGCACACCGCGCTCCAACCCGGTGACCTACCTCAAGGCCTTCGATCCGATTCGGGAAATATTCGCCGCGACCAAGGATGCCAAATCGCGCGGGCTCACGGCGAGCCATTTCTCCTTCAACGTTCCGGGAGGCCGCTGCGAAGCATGCCAGGGTGAAGGCGAAGTGCGGGTCGAGATGCAGTTCCTCGCCGACGTGTTCGTGCCGTGCGAACAATGCGACGGCCGCCGGTTCAAGCCGCAGGTGCTCGAGGTGAAGTACCGCGCGAAGAACATCAACCAGGTGCTCGATCTGACCGTGCGCGAGGCGCTGACATTCTTCAGCACGTCGCCGAAGGTGTTGCGGCGGCTCCAGGTGCTCGACGAGATCGGATTGGGCTATCTGCGGCTCGGACAGCCGGCCACCACGTTGTCTGGCGGCGAGGCGCAGCGCATCAAGATTGCCTCGCACCTGTCCTCCAGAACCGGCGACCGCATCCTGTACGTGCTCGACGAGCCGACCACAGGTCTGCACTTCGACGACATTGCGAAGCTGCTGACCGCGTTCAAGAAGCTGCTCGAAGCGGGGCACACGCTCGTCGTCATCGAGCACAACCTCGATGTGGTGAAGACCGCGGATTACATCATCGACCTCGGGCCCGAAGGGGGACACGAAGGTGGAACAGTCGTCGCCACCGGAACGCCGGAACAAATTGCGAAGGCGCCCGGATCTCACACAGGCGCATTTCTCGCGCCCGTCCTCGCCGTCGGGCGTTCACATGCCTATGCGCTTGAATAAAAAACAGGGATTCGGGATCGGGGATTGGGGATTGGTGCTGTCGTTGTCTGTGGCGCTGACGGTAGGGTCCGGCTTCAGCCGGACCGTGATCGCCCAGCAATACACCTTCGAAGAAGTCGCGTCCGGCCTGAAACATCAGGACGCCAGTACCCGCCTGCGCGCCATTCAGATTCTGAAAGACGCCGACTACGCCGAAGCCGCGCTGCCGATCGCCGAGACGCTTGCCGATTCGGACGATCGGGTGCAGCTCGCGGCGATCGACGCCGAGCGCTCGCTGTTCACGACGCGCCCAGTGGCCCGCCGCAGGAAAATCGGTTTTGTCGTGGAAGTCAGGACGGTCGCCGGCGGCGAGGCTGCTGCCGCAGGGCAGCTTGCGCTCAAGGCTCGCACGGTGCCGCCGGCGGTGCTGACGAACCTCGCTGTCGCGCTGCGCGACAGCAACCCGCGCGTGCGCGCCGAAGCGATCAATCTGGCGTCCTTGTTGGGGCCGTACGCCTGCGCGCGGCCGACGGACGCCTGCTCGGAAATCGGGAATGCGCTCGTCGACAACATCAACTCGCGCGAAGCGCTGCTTCGACGGGCTGCGATGCAGGCGCTCGGACAATTGCGGTACCCGAACGCGGTGCAGGCATTGTCCGATCAGCTGAGCTACCGCCAGAAGGGGCTCGACGCGATGGCGGCGCTCGAAGGGCTCGCCGGCATCGGTCATCCGACGTCGGCCTCGATATTCGAGCAGCTGCTCACGAACGGGAACGCCGGCATGCGGCGTCTGGCGGTCGAAGGGCTGGCGCGCACCGGCAACCGCGAGGTGCTGTCGACGCTGCAGCAGATGGGGCAGCAGGAGCGATCCAATGGTGTGCTGCTCGCGCTGCACTACGCGAACGTCAAGCTCGGCGCGATTGACAGCAGCCCGCCTCCGCTCCGCTACGGCGAGACTCGCCGAAGCCTTGGCGAAGGCGGCCTGCAGCAGCTCGTTGCCGGACTGAACGATGGTTCTCAGCGGCCGCTTGTACTCGGCTATCTGCTCGATCTCTCCAGCTCCGTGGCGCCATCCATCGCGGAGTCGTTGAAGGATCAGAGCGTCGATGTGCGTCGCCTCGCCGCCGATGTGCTCGGCTTTTCGCGAGACCTGCGGGTGGTCGCTGCGCTCGAGGCGGCGACGAACGATTCCGATCCCGATGTCGCCGCGGCCGCCCGGCAGGCCATCGAGCGGCTGCAACTGTAGTGAGCCTTCGGCGCGCGTTTTACGCTCGTCCAACGCTTGTCGTCGCCCCCGACCTGCTCGGCAAAGTCCTCGTCCACCGCACGCGCGCCGGCCTCACCTCAGGGATCATCGTCGAGGTCGAGGCATACGTCGGGGAGTCCGATCCCGCCTGCCACGCCGCTCCCGGCCCCACGAAACGCAACGCGCCGATGTACGGACCGCCCGGACACGCCTACGTGTATCTGAACTATGGCGTCCATCCGCTCGTGAATGTCGTGACGGAGCCTGAGCGTTCGCCCGCGGCGGTGCTGATACGCGCGCTCGAGCCGCTCGACGGTCTTCCGCTGATGCGCCGGCGCCGTATGCGGTCGCGCACCGTACGGCACAAGAAGCCCGCGCCGATCCCCGATCACGCGCTATGCAGAGGCCCGGGCAACGTCACGCATGCGATGGGGATCACCTTGACGCACACGGGTGTCGATCTCCTCGGCGATACGCTCTATATCGAAGATCGCGGGCATCGCATCGAGACGATCGTGTGGGGACCGCGCATCGGCATCAGCGTGGGGACAGAGCATCCGTGGCGGTGCTACGCCGACGGGCACGTCTGTGTATCCGGCCGGGTCTACAACGCAAGACCCGGCCTACGTACGTAGGGGGCCGGGTCTACAACGCAAGACCCGGCCTACGTACGTAGTTCGTAGGGCGGGTCCTGTTCTATGGACCCGCCGTGGCGAGAAACCCGGCCAGATTCTTGGCCTGGGCGGCCTTCATCGCCACGCAGCGCTCGATGGTTTCCAGCGACTGCTGAAGCGTGCGCGTCGTTCCCGCGACACGGTGCGTGTCGAAGAACCGGTTGACGTCGTTTCTCGACGCCGTGTCGCACAGATGCTGGAGCCCCTCGACCACTCGTGGAATCCCCTGGAAGATGCCGAACGAGCGCTCGATTCTTTCCCAGTTCGTCTTGAGGTGCTCCCACGTGGGCGCGCTGGCCGACGGACGCTGCATCAGCAGGCGAATCAGCGCAGGGGCGTCCTGCGTTCGGATGTTCGTCGAGGTCGCGTACGCGAGGGTGCGTGCGACGAGAGTGGGATCGGTGAAAAAGGCGAGCGCGGTCACATACTGCACCTTTTCCCCAGCGCTCGCGCTCGCCTCCATGCGGGATACGTACTGCTCGTACAGTCCCTCGTCTCCGTCGAGCGCGCCAATCTGCAGCGTGGTATCCGCCACGCTCGGATGCAGCATGGCGCCGCCCGTCACGTGAAGGCGCGCGAGCCGCTGTGCTTCGCCCAGCACGCCGGGATCGCGTCCGGCATTTCCCATCGTGAAGATCGCCGCCGAGCGAAGGTCCTGGATCTCCTCCGCTTCGCCAGGCGCCGGCGTCCAGCCGAGCCGATCCATGAGCGGCCGCACCGTCTCCCGCACCCACTGTTGGAACGCGGGGCGCAGCGGCTCTTCGACGATCCATTCAGAGATGTAATTGATACGCCACAAGGCGGTGGAGATGACCGGGCTGAGCCGGCCCTTCACCAGTTGACTCGACAGGAACAGATATTCCGCAAGGCTCTGCTCGTCGAGACGAACCAGCGCCCAGAGATCTTCGAGAAGCGTCGTCTGCTCGACCGGCGTCAGCCGGCCGTTTCGGACGGCCTCGCCAAGCGCGCGCAGGTTCCCGGCGTCGTACGCCGCGCGGTAGTAACCGCGGCCGTCCACGTTGGCGAAGATCCATGACGAGCAGCCGTCGAGCGTCATCGTCTGCGTGCCGGCAGACAGGAGCGTGCACGCGGCGGGCTGCGCGCTTCCACCGCGGTCCCGCTTGTAGCACACCGGAACATCCCACAGTGTCGAGGCCGGCACCGCGGCCGACATGGGGCGCTGCGACAACACCAGCTCCGTGCGCCCGCGGGCGCATCGCGCCTCGGCTTTGACCAACGGCATACTGCTCTGCGTGATGAAGCTCTTGAATACGCGGTCGACCGGCTTCCCGGTCACGGCGGCCACGGTCGTCCAGAATCCCTCGCCCGTCGCGTTCGCAAAGGCGAATTTCTTCAAGTACGCGTTGACGCCGTCGCGATAGCGCGCCGCGCCGACGTAGCCTTCGACCATCCTGATGATCGACGCGGTCTTCTGATACGCAATCGCGTCGAAGACCTGATTGATCTCATCGGGCGTCTCGACCGCGGTTCGGACGGGGCGTGTCGTGCGGAGCGCGTCCAGCGCCATCGCCCGCTGCGTATCGCGAACCTCCTCGATCGCGCCGAGCCATTCGGGCTTTGATTCCTGCATGGGACGGAACTCCATCCAGGTCGCAAACCCCTCGTTGAGCCAGATGTCGTCCCACCATGCCATGGTGACGAGGTCGCCGAACCATTGGTGCGCCACTTCGTGTGCGATGTACTGCGCGGTTTGCTTTCGCCTCTCCAGCGTGCCCCCGTCCCTGGGGGTCACGAGGAACTGCTCGCGAAAGATGATCGCGCCGGTGTTTTCCATCGCGCCCGCCGAGAAATCAGGCACCGCGATGATGTCGAGCTTGTCGAACGGATATGCGATCGAGAAGTACCGGCTGAAATATCGCAGCGCGAACTCCGTCATCTCCAGAGCGAAGCCAAATTCGTCTTTGCGATTCGGCGTGCCGCAGATGCGGACGGGAATGCCGTCGGCTCCGCCCGCCACGCATTCCCAGTCTCCGACGGCCAGCGCGACGAGATACGGCGACATGCGTTTCGTCGTGGCGAACTTCAGCGTGTGTTTCCCCGCGCCAGGCCCGGGCGTGTCCGACAGCAGGCGGCCGTTCGAAATCGCCGTGTCTCCCGCATCGATCGTGGCGGTCATCGCGAAGGTGGCTTTCATCGCCGGCTCGTCGAACGACGGAAACGCGCGGCGGGCGTCGGTGGCCTCGAGCTGCGTGATGGCGTACTTGCGGTTGTTCGCGCGGCTCATATAAAAACCGCGCAGTTGATCGTTGAGCCGGCCGGTATAACGGATGGCGATCGCAGCCGTGCCTGCGGGGATCGTCTGCGGTACGCTGAGCGCCGCGGTTTCCTTGTCTCGGTCGAGGGTCACCGTGGCAACCTGGCTCGTGCCGCCGGCGGTAATCGTGACTTCGTGAAAATCGATCTCGGCTGCATTCAGCGTGATCGATTGCGCCTGCGCCGCCAGGCGTACCCGGATGGCGACCTGCCCGCCGAACGTGTCCGTCGTGAACTCGGGCGACAGGTGAATGTCGTAATGCTCCGGCACCGCGATGTGCGACAGCCGTTGCGCAGGCGCGACGCCGGCCCACGCCGCGAGCAGCGCCACGGCGAGCACCAGCCGGAGTGTCATGGCTTATTCCTCGCGCTGGAGTACAGGCACCTTCAGCGTCGCCTGCTGGCCTTCGCGAATGACGCCGAGGGTCGCTGTGCTGCCGATGGCGGCGTCGGAGCTGAGGCGGATGAAATGGCCGGGATCGATCACCGCCTGTCCGTTGAAGGAGATGATGATGTCGCCGGGCTCGACGCCGGCTTTGTACGCCGGCGAGCGGCGCTCGATTTCGTAGACGAACGCGCCGGTGGTCTCGCGCACGCCGAGCTGCGCCGCCATCTGCGTGGTGAGCGGATACAACACCATCCGCCCGAGCGAGCCGCGCCGCACGACGCCGTGCTCGATGATCTCGCCGATGACCTGGCGCGCGAGGTTGCTGGGAATGGCGAAGCCGATGCCTTCCGACCCTCCGCCGCCGCTCGAGCTGAAGATGCCGGTGTTGATGCCGATGAGCTCGCCGCGCGCGTTGACGAGCGCGCCGCCTGAGTTGCCGCGGTTGATCGCGGCGTCGGTCTGGATGAAATCCTCGTACTCCGAGAACCCGAGATTCTTGCGGCCCAGCGCGCTGATGATGCCGAGCGACACGCTGTGGCTGAGCTGATACGGACTGCCGATGGCGAGCACCCACTCGGCCACCCTGGCCTGCGAGGAGTCGCCCCATTTCAACGGCGGCTGTCCCGGCTTGTCGACCTTCACCAGCGCCAGATCGGTCGCCTTGTCGATGCCGATGATGCGCGCGGGCGCCTCGTGCTTGTCGGCGAAGATGACCGTGACTTCGGCCTTTGCGCTGCCGATCACATGGCTGTTGGTGACGACGTAGCCGTCTTCGGAAATGAGCACGCCCGACCCAAGGCTGCTCGCGCGCTGCGGGGGAGCTTCGCGGCCGCCGAAGAAATATTCCATGAACGGGTCGTTGATGGGAGGCCGGCGGATCAGCTGCACGGACGAGATATTCACGACCCCTTTGACGGCCTGCGCGGCGACACCCGTGAGATCGGGAAGGCCTGCGGGTGTGACCACCACGGACGCGGGTATCGCGACGGCCTGGCCCTGGCGCTGTACGGTTTGGGCGGTCGATTCGCCTGCCGAACGGAGACGGCCGGTGAGCACGAGGCCGGCCAGGAAACCCGAAACGAGGAGCGCGATGCCGATCGAGGCACGTTTCATCGAGGATTTTTCATCGTAGCATGGTTTGACGCGCCTTCGCGAAGTTGGGTACGATCAACAGTTATGGCGTCCATTCAGGCAACACGGCTCCGGAAGGGCAACCTCATCAAGGTCGGCGACGATCTGTTGCGCATCCTCGAGCTGCATCACCTCACGCCCGGCAATAAGCGCGGCTTCGTGCAGTGCAAGGCGCGGAACATCCGAACGAAGACGCTCATCGATCACAAGTTTCGCGCGGAAGAGGACATCGAGCGCGCGATTCTCGACGAGCACGACATGCAGTATCTCTACACCGACGGCGACTCGTTTCATTTCATGAACACCGAGACCTTCGAGCAGCTGCACATCGATCGCGAGGTGCTCGGCGACGCGGTGAACTACATCCTGCCCGACTCGAGCATCAAGGTGGAGTTCTACGGCGACGAGCCGGTCGGCATCGACCTGCCGGTCACGGTCGATCTGCGCGTCGATGACACGGTGCCGGGCATCAAGGGTGCGACAGCGAGCGCGCAAGTGAAGCCGGCCCTCACCGAAACCGGCCTGGTCGTGCAGGTGCCGCCGTTCATCAACGTCGGCGACCGCATTCGCGTCAGCACGGAAACCGGCGAGTATCAGTCTCGAGCCTGATGGACGTCCCGCACCGTAATCCGGCCCACGGCTGGATCGAAGTCATCACCGGCAGCATGTTCAGCGGCAAGAGCGAAGAGCTCATCCGCCGCCTGCGGCGCGCGCAGATTGCGCGGCAGCGGGTGCAGATCTTCAAGCCCGCGTTCGACAACCGCTTCGCCGAGTCCGACATCGTGTCGCACAGCGAGATGCGGATTCAGGGCGTCAACGTCGGCAACTCGGCCGAACTGCTGCGGCTCGTCAACGACGATACGGAGGTCGTCGGCATAGACGAAGCGCAGTTCTTCGACAACGATCTGCTCGCCGCATGCACCCAGCTGGCCGGCAGCGGCAAGCGCGTGGTGGTCGCCGGCCTCGACACCGACTACCTCGGCCGCCCGTTCGAGCCGATGCCGATCATGATGGCGATTGCCGAGTACGTCACCAAGACACACGCCATCTGCATGGTGTGCGGCAATCCCGCCAGCCACACGCAGCGGCTGGTCGTCAGCGACGAGCGGCTCCTCATCGGGGCCACCGGCACATACGAGGCGCGGTGCCGGAAGTGCTTCGATCCGTCGCTTTCTTCGGCAGAGTCCAAAGTCCAAAGTCCAAAGTCCAAAGTCTAGTGATGCCGAGCGACTGGACTCCTCAGCTGCTTCTCCTGCTGGGCGTCGGGTTTCTCGTCGCCAATGTGCGCGCCGGGATCGACGCGCTGAGATGTTTCAGGCGCCGGTCGTCAGCGCTGCTCACATGGCACGGACCGCGGCCGCGATACTACGGCATGCAGCTCGCGCTGGGGGTCATCCTTGGCGGCCTGCTGCTGTACCACATCGTCAATGTCTTCCGTACCGAGCCGCCGTTGCGGGGGCGGTTCGCGCCGCAGCTGTTCGGCATCAGCATGATGTTCGTCTACTATGGCTACCTCGTGCCGCTGAGTCGGCGCATCGGCCGCGGGTTCTATACGGATGGCATCTGGGCGGAGACCGGCTTCGTCCCGTACTGGCGCATCGGCGCCGTGTCATGGCGTGAAGGCGAGGAGATCGCCCTGGTCATTGTCTCGCGACTACGCAACCTCGCCCGCCGGCTTGTGGTGCCCGGGGTGCACTACGGAGCAGCGCGCCGCCTGCTTCGTGAGAAAATTGCCGCCCACGATATACAGTTGATACACACGGGGCTTGAGCTCGGGGCCCATGACGAGATCGATGATGTTTGATAGGGGTAAGGGGTAAGGGGTAAGGGGTGAGGGGTGAGGGGTGAGGGGTGAGGGTCCCGGAACGGCACACTTCTACCGATAGAAGCACCGAGGAAGGCATATGGCTGCACGAGCTACGTGGAAGGGTTATCTGAAAGTCAGCCTGGTGAACATTCCCATCAAGGTGTTCCCGGCGACCGAGTCGAGCGGCACGATTTCGTTCAACCAGCTCCATGCCGAATGCCAGACGCGCATCCAGCAGAAGCGCTGGTGCCCGAGCTGCAACAAAGAGGTTGCGAACACCGAGCTGGTGAAGGGGTTCGAATTCGAGAAAGGGCGGTACGTCGTGATGTCCGAAGAGGACATCGAGAAGGTGCGCCCCAGCTCGACCCGCGTCATCGACCTCGTCCAGTTCGACGATGCGGACGCGCTCGATCCGATGTATGTCGATCGCTCGTACTATCTCGCACCCGACGGCCAGGTGGCGGCCGACGCGTTCGCGGTCTTCAAGGAAGGCATGAAGGGGAAGATCGGCATCGGGAAGCTGGCTCTCTACGGCCGCGAGTACCTCGTCGGCGTGAAGCCGCACGACAAAGGGCTCGTCATGTACACGCTGCACCACGCGGCCGAAATCCGCGGCACCGAGAGCATCGAAGAGCTCGCGACGATTCCGACGAAAGTGAAGCCGCAGGAAGTACAGCTGGCCAAGCAGGTGATCGCCATCTTCGAGAAGAAGCTCGATTTGAACGACTACAGCGACGAGTATCGCGAAGGGCTGCAGAAGATCATCGACGCCAAGGTTGCGGGTGAAGAGGTGGTCGCGCCTTCGGTCGAGATGCCGCCCAAGGTCGTCAACCTGATGGAGGCGCTGAAGAAGAGCCTCGACACCGTCAGCGCGAACAAGAAGCCGGCCGCGAAAGCCAATCTGAAAGTGGTGAAGAAGGCGCGCGCAGAACCGAAGCGCAAACGGGCGTAGTGCGATTCGTCGTGCTCGGAGCCGGAGCTGTGGGCGGTGTCGTTGGGGCAAGGCTTGCGGCGCATGGCCACGACGTTCTCCTCATCGCGCGCGGCGCGCACTACGAAGCCGTTCGCGCCAACGGCCTCCACATCGAATCGCCCGACGACGCGGTCACGCTAAACATTCCCGTCGTCGACCACCCCTCGAAGATCTCATGGACCAGCGATGACGTGCTGCTGCTGGCCACCAAGACCCAGGACACCGAAGCCGCGCTCGACGCCCTCGCAGCGGTTGCGCCGCACACACTCCCGATCTTCTGTGCGCAAAACAGCGTGGCGAACGAGCGCATGGCGATGCACACATTTGCGCACGTCTACGGCGTGTTCGTGTGGTGTCCCGCCGATTACCTGACGCCTGGCCGGGTGCGGGTGTGGTGCGCGCCGAAAAGCGGGATTCTTCACGTCGGCTGCTATCCGCCTGGCACGGACGCCGTGTCCGAGGCGGTGGCGGCGGCCTTTCGTGATGCGACGTTCTACGCCGAGACAAAGGCCGACATCATGCGATGGAAATATCGCAAGCTGCTGTCGAATCTCGGCAACGCCGTCGATGCCCTGTGCGGAACGGCCGCGCGGGGCAGCGGCATCGCGCAGCGCGCGCGCCGCGAAGGGGCCGCCTGCCTTGAAGCGGCGGGTATTTCACACGTGGCCGATGACGAAGAGGATGCCGCCCGTCTCGAGCGCGAGGTGCATCCGCGAACGATCAACGGCGAGGAGCGGCGCGGCGGCTCGTCGTGGCAGAGCCTCGAGCGCAAGTTGGGGACGATCGAGACGGACTACCTTAATGGAGAAATCGTGCGGCTGGGTCAGCGGTACGGCGTGCCGACGCCGGTGAACGCGCTGCTGCAGTATCTATCGCAGCGCGTCGCGATCGAGCGGCGGCCGCCCGGCAGCGTCAATCCCGACAAAATTTTGATCGCGCTAGATCTTCGACAGAATCCACTGCAGTAACCCCGGCTGCCCGGCAGCGGCCGGATCGTTCAGCCAGTCGGGCGGCGTCAGCCAGACGAACGCCAGAATCGCAATCACCCACAAGTCGTACGGAATCGTCGTCCGTTCGTCGCGCCAGAAGAAGGCACGATTGAAGGTGCCGCGCAATCCTGACGTCGTGGGCAGCGGCTTCTTGTTGAGGGCGAGATACGTGTAGTGGATTCGATTGGCCACCGACAGCACGGACAACACGAGAATCACCCACAGGACGCCGGCCATTCTGTTGGTGAAGGCGCCGATCATGAACAGCACGATCCGCTCCGGGCGCTCCATGAAGCCGACCTTGCACTTGTCGATCAGGCACTCGGCGCGGGCGCGCGCGTAGCTCGTCATGATCGCGAAGATCAGCGTCAGCGTCGTGATGAGGACATAGTCGGTGCGGCCGAGCGTCGAGTACAGCCAGATGAGGCCGGTGAACAGCGCCAAATCCGAGAAGCGATCGAGGGTAGAGTCCCAGAACGCACCGAACTCGGATTGCCTGCCCGTGATGAACGCCACTTTGCCGTCGATGAAGTCAAAAATATTGGCGCCGATCATGATGAACCCGGCGAGCACGAATTGGTCCCGTGCCAACGCCCATGCCGCCGCGCAGTTGATCAGCACGCCAATCAGCGTGAGCGTGTTCGGAGAAATACCAAGCGCCACGCTCAGGCTGATGATGGCGCGCAACGGGAACATCGAGAGCTTCCCGATAGTGCCGGTAAAAGTCATGTTTAGTCGCGGGGGCCCCTCCGCCCCGCTCCACGCCGCTTCGCTTGCGGGGGCCCCTATGCCCCGCGCCGCTCGCGGCGTCAGGATCAGCGGAGTATAATGAAAGGTTCGATAATTACGTAAAGAGCCCGTCATAGTACCGTATGCCTGTTCAGGATCTCAAGAGCCAGATCGCCCACCTGCCCGAGCAGCCAGGAGTGTATCTGTTCGCGAACGAGCAGGGTGAGACGATCTACATCGGCAAAGCGCGGTCGCTGCGGGACCGCGTCCGCAGCTATCTGGGCGCGCGAGGGCTCCATCCGAAGACCGACGCATTGCTGGACGAGGCCGCGGGGCTCGAGGTGATCGTCACCGACTCGGTCGTCGAGGCGCTGGCGCTCGAAAACAACCTCGTCAAGGAGCGTTCGCCGCGCTACAACGTCCGCCTGCGCGACGACAAGAACTATCCGTATCTGCAGCTGACGACGAACGAGGCGTGTCCGCGGGTGCTCGTCGCGCGCCACGTCGAGCGCGACGGATCGTATTACGCCGGCCCGTTCATGCCGGCGTCGCTCGCGCGCCGGACGATGGGGCTGACGCACAGGCTGTTCGGCATTCGATCGTGCAACGAGGTGATTACCGGAAACCGCGAGCGGCCGTGCCTCGAGTACGACATCAAGCGGTGCATCGCGCCGTGCGTAGCCGCCATCTGCTCGAAAGCGCAGTACGACGTCGCCGTGCAGCACACGCATCTGTTCTTCGAAGGGAAGAACGAGGAACTGATCGATCGGCTGACGACCTCGATGACCGACGCAGCCGCGGCCGAGCGTTTCGAGGAAGCGGCGCACCTGCGCGATGCCGCGCGGACGGTTCAGACGCTGCGCGATCGGCAGCAGAAAATCGCGACCGTTCGGATGGGCGATCGCGACGCCTTCGGTCTCCACATGGGGCCGGCCGGCGCGGTCGTGCATGTGTTCGTGATGCGGAGCGGCAAGGTGCTCGAGCGCGTCGAGCTGGCCGCGAACGAGGGCATTTCAGGCTCGGCCGCCGAGATCCTGCAGGCCTCGGTCGAGCAGTTCTACGAGGATCGTCCCGCTCCATCCGAGGTGCACCTGTCGAGCGACGCCGAAGACGCGCCGCTCGTCGAGGCGTGGCTCTCCGATCGCGCGGGGCGGCGCGTGCAGGTGATGGTGCCGAAGCGCGGCGACAAGCGCGGCCTCGTGGATCTGGCCGTGCGCAACGCGCGTATTGCCTATCAGGCCCGGCTGATCGACACCGGCTTGTCGCAGTACGACGCGCTCGAGACGCTTCGCTCGACGCTGGCGCTGCCGGCCATTCCACGACGCATCGAATGTTTCGACATCTCGACCATTCAGGGCAGCGAGACCGTGGCGTCGATGGTCGTGTGCGAAGACGGCAAGATGCGGAAGAGCGAGTATCGGAAGTACCGCATTTCACCGGTCAATCACGCCGGGTCCGACGACTTCGCGGCGATGAACGAGGTGGTCACGCGGCGGTATCGAAAGCTGCTGGAGCAGGGCGGTCCATTCCCAGACCTCATCCTGATCGACGGCGGCAAAGGGCAGTTGTCGGCGGCCTACGACGCACTCCGGCAGCTCGGGCTCGCGAATCTGGTGGCGGTCGGCATCGCGAAGAAGGAAGAGCTCATCTACACGCGCGATCGCGACGAGCCGATGGTCTTCGAAAAGGACGACCCGGCGCTTCGGCTGGTGCAGCAGATTCGCGATGAAGCGCACCGGTTCGCGGTGACGTTCCATCGCAAGGCGCGGTCGATGCGCGATCTGCGATCGGAGCTCGACAGCGTGCCGGGCATCGGGCCGCGGCGCCGCAAGGCGCTGCTGGTGGCCTTCGGCAGTCTCGCGGGCGTTCGGCGCGCTTCGCGCGAAGAACTCACCGCGGTGGTTGGCGCGAAAACGGCCGACGCGGTCGTTGGATACTTCGCCGGCAAGGGGCGGTAACCGGTTATACTCTCTATCCGTTGCCGGACTTCAACGTCACCAACCTCGTTCTTTCTCTCCTGGTTCTGATCGTTTCGCTGAGTGTTCATGAGGCGGCGCACGCGTGGTCGGCCAGCCAGCTTGGCGACGACACGGCGAAGCGTCTGGGACGTGTCACGTTGAACCCGGTCGTGCACGTGGATCCGATCGGCACCTTGCTGCTGCCGCTGATCGCGATGGCGTCGGGTGCGCCGTTGATCGGCTGGGCGAAGCCGACGCCGGTGAACACGAGAAATCTGGGACATCCGCGGCGCGATTCCATTCTGGTGACCGCTGCTGGGCCGATCAGCAATCTGGTGATTGCCGTCGCCGCCGCCGCGGCGATACGCGCCGGCGCGATGGGGCACGGCCATGTGCTCGACGATCTCGTCTACGACGCGTTGACGCTCAACGTGCTGCTCGCCGTCTTCAACATGCTGCCGATCCCGCCGCTCGACGGTGGGCAGATTCTGATGGCGCTGCTTCCGCCGCCGGTGGCGGCGAAGCTGGGTTTCATGTATCAGTATGGATTTCTGATCCTGATGGGGCTGCTGGTGGCCGGGGTGTTGGGCTATCTCATTGGCCCGCCGTATTATCTGATTCTCTCGTGGCTGATGTGACCGCTCGCAAACGCGTCGTCTCCGGCATGAGGCCGACGGGGAAACTGCATCTCGGGCACCTCGTCGGTGCGCTGCAGAACTGGGTCGCCCTGCAGGAGCAGTACGACTGCTTGTATTTTGTCGCCGACTGGCACGCGTTGACCACCGACTACGCCGACACGAGCCAGCTGACGCAGTACGCCTACGACAACGCAATCGACTGGATCGCGGCCGGCCTGGATCCGGAACGCAGCACGTTCTTCGTGCAGTCGATGGTGCCCGAGCACGCGGAGCTGTATCTGCTGCTCGCGATGACGACCCCGGTGTCGTGGCTCGAGCGCGTGCCGACCTACAAGGAACAGCAGGACGCGCTGAGCGACAAGGACCTGTCGTCGATCGGATTCCTGGGTTATCCGCTGCTGCAGACCGCCGACGTCGCCATCTATGACGCCAATCTCGTTCCCGTGGGCGACGATCAGGTCGCGCACCTCGAGCTGGCGCGCGAGGCGGTTCGCCGCTTCAATCGCTTTTACGGCAACGTGCTCGTCGAGCCGCAGCCGCTGCTGACGAAAGTGTCGCGGCTTCCCGGGCTCGACGGCGGCAGGAAGATGAGCAAGAGCATCGGGAACACGATTCTGCTGTCCGAGGATGCCGACAGCGTGAAGAAGAAAGTGCGCTCGATGTACACCGACCCGAAGCGCATCCGGCCCGACGTGCCGGGGACCGTCGAAGGGAACCCGGTGTTTCTGTATCACGATGTGTTCAACCCGGATATTGCCGAAGTGGACGACCTGAAGGCGCGCTATCGGGCGGGCAAGGTCGGCGACGTCGAAGTCAAGGACAAGCTGGCGAAGGCGCTGAACGCCGCGCTCGAGCCGATGCGCGAGCGGCGGCGAGAACTTGCTTCGCGGCCGGAGCGGATTCATGAGATCCTCGTCGAGGGTTCGACGCGCGCGCGCAGGACGGCCGTGGAGACGATGGCGCGTGTCCGGGACGCGATGAACATTTCCTACACATGAGCGAATTTCCTCCGTTGTCTTCGGATTTCGAGTCCGCGCCCGACGCGTATTCGGTGAAGCTCGATTCGTTCGAAGGCCCGCTCGATCTCCTCATTCACCTCATCAAGAAACACGAGGTGAACATCTACGACATTCCCATCGCCCTCATCACCCAGCAGTATCTCGAATATATCGAGATGATGAAGGAGCTGAATCTCGACACGGTCGGCGAGTTCCTGGTCATGGCGGCCACGCTGATTCACATCAAGTCGAAGATGCTGCTGCCGCGG
>CAYHHH010000086.1:16045-18492 GCA_964356125.1 uncultured Bifidobacteriaceae bacterium
GGAAGACGGGGAGCCCGAAGAGGATCCGCGCGAGGCGCTCGTGCGACGGCTGCTCGAGCACCAGAAGTTCAAGGCGGCGGCCGAGCTGCTGCACGAGCGCGCGGTGCTGCGCGGCGCGCAATGGATCCGCCCCGACGGCCGCATCGCGGACATTGCCGGCGACGACTACGCCTACGAGCCTGAAGTCGAGGTCGATCTCTTCAGCCTGCTCGCGGCGTTCCGCGGCGTGATCGAGCGCGCCAAGCAGCGGCCGCGAATGCTGCTGCCGCCGGAGGAAGTGCCGGTCGAAGTGCGCATCGATCAGATGCTGGCGATGCTCTCCGAGACCGAAGCCTGCGGCTTCGAAGATCTGTTCGCGAAGGACGACACCAAGGGCGCGATGATCGTGACGTTTCTCGCGCTGCTCGAGATGATTCGCCTGAAGCTGATTCGGGTGTTTCAGACCGCGGCGTTCGGGCCGATTCGTGTCTACAAGCGTGCGCGTCCTGCTGACGCACCGACGCCCATTGGTGATCCTGAAAGTAGAAAGTAGAAAGTGGAAAGTAGAAAGTAAAGAATATGTCTGACGAGCTGAAGCCGGTTATCGAAGCCCTGATATTCGCGTCGCCCGATCCGTTGACGCCGAAGATGCTCTTCAAGCTGCTCGAGAGCGAGCCGAAGGAAGACGTCGAGGCGGCGCTCGAGGCGCTGAAGCGCGACTACGAACGGCCGGGCGGGTTGCAGCTCGTCGAAGTGGCCGGCGGCTATCAGATCGTCACCAAGCCAGAGCTGCACGAGTGGGTGCGCCGGCTGTTCCACGAGCGCACGACGCAACGGCTGTCCGTCCAGGCACTGGAGACATTGGCCGTCATCGCCTACAAGCAGCCGATCACCGCGCCGGAGATCACCGAGATCCGCGGCGTCAACACGGCCGGCGTCATCAACACGCTCATCGAGCGCCAGCTCGTGAAGATCGTAGGGCGCAAGCAGGTCGTGGGGCGGCCGTTCATGTATGCGACGACCCGCGAGTTCCTCATTCGTTTCGGTCTGCGCGACCTGACCGACCTCCCGAAGATCGAGGAGATGGCCGAAGCGCTTGGCTTCGACGTTCCTGCGGGCCTCACGCAGCCCGCGCCGGCGCAGGCCCAGCTGGACCTGCTCGGCGGCGACGCGGCGATCGAGGACATCGAGGCGATGTCGACCGACGTCGAACCGGGCGAGAAAATTCATTAGCGTCAGTGTTCATGTCTCACCGCCACGACGCGGGGACGCAACGAAGACGGATCTTGAACAGGAGGCTAACGCACACGCGCGCGCTTTCCCACAGAACGGATTGCTGCTCGAATGTCTTGCGATACGCGCTCCTGGTCCATCCCGATACGGCGGCGTCTTTCCGATTTTCTATGGATTGATGGGGTTCGTGATTACGCTCCTCGCCGCGTGGCTCTACAACTTCGCGGCCGACTTCGTTGGGGGCGTTGAAATCGACATCCAATAAACACGACGACGCGACGAGCGCGACGACGCGACGGTCCGGCTGAAACCGGACACTACGTACACCTAATCCCCAATCCCTAATCCCCAATCCCTAGTCCGTCTCCTGACCTCCTAATCTCCTGTTCGTTTTTGAATTCGTTTTTATATTTGTCTTTGCTTTCGACGGCTTTCCCGAGCGCTTCAGCCGCCGCACCTCGTCCTCCGTCAGCTCCCTGAACGCTCCCACGCGCAGCGCCTTGTCGAAGATCGGACCGATGCGGACCCGCTTGAGCGTGCGGACCGGATGGCCGATCGCGTCGGCCATCTTGCGCACCTGGCGCGAGCGCCCTTCGTGGATCGTGATGCGCAGCACCGACGTGTCTCCCTCGGTGCGCCGCTCGCGCAGCAGCTCGACCTGCGAGGGCGCCGTCCGGCGCCCTTCGAGCATGATGCCGCGCGAGAGTCGATCGATGTCGTGCGCATCGGGCACGCCGAGCACCTGTGCTTCGTACACGCGCTCTACTTCGTGCTTCGGATGGGTGAGCGTTGCGGCGAGATCCCCGTCGTTGGTGAGGATGAGCAGCCCTTCGGAATCGAAGTCGAGCCGGCCGACGGGGTAGACGTACTCGCGCACACCTTTGAGCAGGTCGAGCACCGTGGGCCGGTGCTCGGGGTCGGATCGCGTCGTGACGTATCCGCGAGGCTTGTTGAGAAGGAAATAACGCAGCAGTTGCGGCCGTTTGATGCGCCGCTCGTCGACGCGAATATCGTCGACATCGAGGTCGGCCTTCGTGCCGAGCTCCGTGACGGTGGCGCCGTTGACGGTGACGCGTCCCTGCTCGATGAGCTTTTCCGCCGCGCGCCGCGAAGCGATGCCTGCGGACGCAATGATCTTCTGAAGACGCGCTTCCATCAATGGATTCTATTTGAGATGCGGCCGCAGCATCTGCGTCCACGCCTTGTAGCCTTCGGGCGTCATGTGAAGCCCGTCT
>CAYHHH010000087.1:0-18274 GCA_964356125.1 uncultured Bifidobacteriaceae bacterium
TGAGGCTGGTGCCGGTCGACGTCAGCAGCACCGCGTTGACGAGGACGCCGGTCCTGGTCAACCCCTGCAGCATCTCGTTGACCGATTTGTCGGTGACGCGCTGGCTGAAATCGGGGCCGTCGGTGGAGATGATGACGAGCATCGGGAATCTGCGCTCGACCGTGCGGAGGTAGCGGTCGTAGACTTCCTGTATCGATCCGATGAGTGCGTTGCCCGTCGAACGCATCGAGTTGATTTCGCCCACCGCCTTATACACTTCCACATAGTCGCGCGTGGGTTGCACGCGGATGTTCATCGTGCCGCCGGTGGTGACGAGCATCAGTTCGTGATTGGGCGGCAGCGCGTTGACGAACTGCTGCAGGCCGCGCCGGATTTGCGGCAGCGGCTCGAGCGGCGTCTGGCTGTTGTCGACCATGATGACGATCCGCATCGGATCGCCCGGCTCCGGGCCCTCCTGCGCGGCCGCGGGCACGGCGCAGGAGAACGCAAGTACGACGGCGAGCAGTGTGTTACCCATGGCGCAGAGAATTGATCCGCGCGGTCCGTACGTCAAGACTTCAGGTACATCTGATAGAGCATCACATAGACGATGACGCCGGTGACAGAGACGTACATCCAGGTGGGAAACGTCCATTTCGCGATCCGCTTGTGTTCGGCGTAGTTGCCGCGCAAACCGCGCGAGAGCGTCGAGATGGCCATCGGCAGGATGGCCGTCGCGAGGATCACGTGCGAGATCAGAATGGCGAAGTATACGTACCGGATGACGCCTTGACCCGTAAACGGCCGGGATCCCGCCTGCGCGTGATAGACGAGATAGCTGATTAAGAAGAGCGTGGACGACGCGAACGCGCCGAGCATCGCGTTGCGGTGCGCGGTGATCTGGCGGCGTCGAATCAATACGTAGCCGACGAGCAGGAACACGCCAGACAGCGCGTTCAGGCTGGCGTTCACCGCCGGCAGCACTGTGTAATCGATCACAGGCGATCCAGGATCAGCATGCCCCACAGCAGCGGCAGGTACGTGATCGATCCGAGAAAGAGCAGGCGCGCGCGCTCGTCGGTGCGCTTCAGGCCGAACGAAATCGCAAGGCCGAGAAGGGCCACGCTGCCGGCTGCGGCGCCGACGGCGTATGCGGGGCCGCTCATCCTCAGAAAGTACGGCGCGAGGCTCAGCGGCACCAGCACGACCGAGAACAGCACGGCCTGACGCGCGGTGCTCTTGCCGGTAGATTCGACAACCGGCGGCAGCGGGAACCCCGCACGGCCGAAGTCGGCGCGATACAGCCAGGCGATCGCCATGAAGTGCGGGATCTGCCACGCGAAGACGATGGCGAACAGGGCCCACGCCTCGGGTGTCAGCGCGCCCCGCGCCGCGACCCATCCAATCATCGGCGGGAGCGCGCCGGGCACGGCGCCCACCAGCGTCGCGAGCTGTGAGCGGCGCTTCATCGGCGTGTAAATCACGTTGTACGACACGACCGTGAGCAGCGCGAGAAACGCGGCCAGGAGATTCGAGGTGGCCGCCAGGATGCCGAGGCCGATCGTGACGAGCGCGAGTGAAAAGATCAGCGCCTCGTTCGCCGTCACGCGCTGCGAGGCGAGCGGGCGCATGCGCGTGCGGAACATCAGGCTGTCGGTGTCGCGCTCGTAAATCTGATTCAGTCCAGCCGCCCCGCCGGCAACCAGCGCAATGCCCAGGACCGCATGGACCAGGCTCGCGAGATTCAGGTTTCCACCGGCGCCGAGGTAGAAACCGATCCCGGCGGTGACGACGACCAGCGAATTCAGGCGCGGCTTGGTGAGCGCCAGGTAATCGGCAAGACGATGCGATATCGCTCCTGAAAAAGGGGACGGGAGTCTTTTTGACTCGATTGTTTCCAAAAAGACTCCCGTCCCCTTTTTCGTCACGCGTGGGCACCCGATCGCCCGAGATGCGGCTCGACCGGCCGGCGCGCGCGCAGGGACACGGCGGCGTCGTCAAATCGGAGGCGATGCGATCGGAGTGTGAGGACCAGCGATGTGGCGAGCGTCAGCGCGCCAACCGCGACGTGGGCCGTGTTGAGGGCGACGTGCTTCTGAGACCAGATCACGAACGCCCCGAGCGTGATCTGCGCGAGCACCAGGCACGCGAGCGTCAGCGCGGGCCGGCGAAGCGCTGAGCGCCGCGAGTGGTGATACCAGACGTGGCCGACCGTTGCGGCAATCGCGAGGGTCACCAGGAGCGCGCCGACACGGTGGGCGTAGTGAATCGCGATCTGCGGCGTCCACTGCGGCGGCAACAGTCCGCCGAAGACGAGTGGGAAATCAGGGATCGCCAGCCCGGCATCCGAGTGCCGCATGGTGGCGCCGGCGATAATCTGAAAATAGATGCAGGCGGTGGTCGTCGTCGCCACCACTCGAAGCATGCGGTCGTCGACGGGATCGTGGGCCGGCTTCGTCCAGCCTGGGGATGTGAACAGCGCGATCGCGATCGTGAGGCAGAAAAAAATCTGCGCGAGCCCGGCGTGCGCGGTCGAGACCGCGGTCGGAAGAAAGTAGAGCACGGTGATGCCGCCGAGCAGACCCTGCATGCACACCGCGGCGAGCGCGGTGAACCCCAGCATGCGCATCCATCGCCGCGGCTCGGCTCTCCAGATCCAGAGCGCGAGGATGATGGTGAGGAATCCGACGCCGCTCGCGATCAGCCGGTGGCCGTGCTCATAGAAAATCCCCCCGACCATATGCTTCATGGGGAACGTGAACATGTTCCAGCCGTAGCTGGTGGGCCAGTCGGGCACCGCGAGTCCGGACCCCGTGCTCGTGACGAGACCGCCGGCAACGATCAGTAGGACTGTGGCCGCTGAGACGAATTTCGCGTAACGGTGAAGCCACATGGGGAGGGTGGAACCCTGAAGAGGGAAGAGGGAAGAGGGAAGAGGGAAGAGGGAAGAGGGAAGACAGGATTTTCTTCCCTCACCCCTCTTCCCTCACCCCTCACCCCTTCGCTACTTCTAGTTCGCTCCCGCGGCGGCCTTGAACGTGAAGTTGGCGTCCGCCTTCGATTCCTTCGCGGCGACCGTCACCTGCAGCGTCTGCGTTCCCAGCCGCTCGTGCCACGCGCCGAGCGTGTAGCTGCCGGGCGGCAGGTTGGGAATGCTGAACGAGCCGTCGGCCGCCGTCACCGCGAAATACGGGTGATCGAGCACGCCCACGTGCGCATTCATCCAGCCGTGCACGTCGCACTTGAACGGCACCACCACGTCGGCTTCCTTCGCGGTGAAGGTGTGCGTGGTCTTCATGCCCTGAATCGGCTGGGCCGTGTTGAACTCCGCGTTCGTCTTCGGGGTGGCATGGATGTTATGCAGCGTCGGGTCGCTATTGACGATTTCGACGGGCTGACCGACCTGCACGCCGAACACGTGCGGGATGTACTGGCAGCCTTTCTGATCGAGCACGGCCGGCGTCGACGCTGCCGGGAACGTCCCGGTGAGGCCGCTCTGCACGTACACGAACACGTTGCCGAGGCCGCCCCCTTCGCTGACGAAGGTGTGCTGGGTCGGCGTCGTGCCCTTGTTCGCCGCGACGCATGCCGGATCGGCATTCATGCGGATGGGCGCGTTGGCCGGCGCCGTGCCTTCCAAACTGATTTTGCCGGCAACCGTGGCGGCTGTGGCCGGATCGACCGAGGAGACGGCCGGCGCCGCAGATTCTTGAGTGGCCGGCGCTTCGGCGGCTGGTGGCTGGCTGCCGCCTCCGCACGCCGCAACGCCGAAACTGAGCACGAGGAGTACCGCGAGAAGTCTTAGATGCATCGAAACTCTCCTGACGTAGAAACCATACCGAATGACGTGGGGAATGTTACACGATAGTTGGTACCGCTACGGGGATTCGAACCCCGGTCCCGTGGCTGAGAACCACGTGTCCTGACCCCTAGACGATAGCGGCCCGATCAGTCACCAGAACATCTAATGTTAGTCTGCGGGTTTCAGTGGGTCAACTTGAAGCGAAGCGCTTGCACCCCGACGGAGTCGCATATAGAATTCCCCGACAAATCAATTGCAATCAGCGTTTCTAATCGATACCTCAGCGGTAGGGCTCAACTTAAGCGGCAGGGCTCAACTCAAGCGGTAGGGCTCAACTTAAGTTGAGCCCTGCAATAAAGGAGTCACGCAGTTGGATAACGTGACCACGGCGGGACACGCACCGGCACACGCGCACGGCCACGAAGGCCACGCGCACGCACACCACCACGAGCAGAGCTTCGTCACGAAGTGGATTTTTTCCCAGGACCATAAGGTCATCGGGATTCAGTACACGCTGACGGCTCTCTTCTTTCTGCTCTTCGGATTCAGTTTGATGGCGCTGATGCGCTACCAGCTCGCGTTTCCGATGAAGGCCATTCCGGTCATCGGTTCGATGCTCGGCGCGGCGAACGCGCCAGGCGGCATCATGCTGCCGGAGTTCTACAACCAGCTCGGCGCGATGCACGGCACCATCATGGTGTTCCTCGGCGTCGTGCCGCTTGCGGTCGGCGGCTTCGGCAACTACGTGATGCCGCTGATGCTCGGCGCCCCCGACATGGCGTTCCCCAAGCTCAACATGGCGAGCTACTGGGTGTTCTTCGTGGGCGGGGTCGTGATGTTGGCGAGCTTCTTCATCCCCGGCGGCGCCGCGCAATCCGGCTGGACCTCGTATCCGCCGCTCTCGGTCATCACCGCGACGAACGGGCAGACGTGGTGGCTCGTCGGCATGATCTTCCTGATCACCTCGTCTCTTCTGGGCTCGGTGAACTTCATCGTCACGATCGTGCAGCTGCGGGCCAAAGGGCTCGGGTTCTTCCGCCTCCCGTTCTTCGTGTGGGCGCAGTTGGTGACGAGCTTCCTGCTGCTGCTCGCGTTCCCCCCGCTCGAAGCGGCGGGTGTGCTGCAGCTGATGGACAAGGTCGCGGGCACGAGCTTCTTCCTGCCGAGCGGGCTCGTCGTGGGCAACCGCCCGCTCGACGTCTCGGGCGGCGGCAACGCGCTGCTCTGGCAGCACCTCTTCTGGTTCCTCGCGCATCCCGAGGTGTACGTGCTGATTCTGCCGGCGATGGGCATCGTCGCCGAGATCATCGCCAACAACACCCGCAAGCCGCTCTGGGGCTATCGCGTGATGATCTACGCGATCATCTTCCTCGGCTTCATGTCGTTCATCGTGTGGGCGCACCACATGTTCATGACCGGCATGGGCACGACGATGAGCTCGTTCTTCCAGACGACGACGATGATCATCTCGATCCCGTCGGTCATCATTCTCAGCGCGCTGTTCCTGTCGCTATATGGCGGGTCGATTCGTTACAACACGCCGATGCTGTTCGCGCTGGCGTTCCTGCCGATGTTCGGCATCGGCGGGTTGACCGGCCTGCCGCTGGGCCTGGCACCGAGCGACATCCACCTGCACGACACGTATTACGTGATCGGGCACTTCCATTACGTGGTGGCGCCGGGCACGATCTTCGCGCTGTTCGCCGGCATCTACTACTGGTTTCCCAAGGTGACCGGGCGCCAGATGAACGAAGTGCTCGGCAAGATTCACTTCGTGGGCTCGTTCATCTTCATCAACGGCATCTTCTTCCCCATGTTCATCCAGGGTCTGCATGGCGTGAACCGCCGGCTGTACGACGGCGGCGCCCAGTACGCGCACGCACAGCCGGTGCTGCATTGGAACCAGTTCATGTCGTACGCGGCATGGGGCCTGCTGCTGTTCCAGATTCCGTTCATCTTCAATTTCTTCTGGAGCATCTGGAAAGGCAAGCCGGTCGGTTCGAACCCGTGGAAGGCCACGACGCTCGACTGGACCGCGACGACGTCGCCGCCGCTCGCGCACGGCAACTTCGAAACGGCTCCTGAAGTGTTTCACGGGCCGTACGAGTACAGCGTGCCCGGGCGCGCGCAGGACTTCCTGCCGCAGAACCAGAGGGATTAGGAGATCGCATGGAGATTCCATATACCGTAGAAGTCCGGCCCGATACCGGACTGTCGAACGGCAAGTTCGGCGTCTGGCTGTTCCTCGCGTCGGAAGTCATGCTGTTCGCGGCGCTCTTCTCGTCCTACATCCTGCTGCGCGTCGGATCTGTCGAGTGGCCGCACGGGTACGAGGAGCTCAGCGTCCCGATGGCGTTCATCAATACGGTCGTCCTCATTACCTCGTCGGTGACGATGGTCATGGCCTGGGCGTCGCTGAAGATGAACGACTTCGGAAAGTTCCGCCTGTATCTCGGGTTGACGATTCTTCTGTCATTTGTGTTCCTTGTCATCAAGTACTTCGAGTACGCGCATCACCTTCACGCGGGCGAAGGACCCTGGTACAATACGTACTACGCGATTTACTTCACTATTACCGGTCTTCACGGGCTGCACATCATCGGCGGCATCGTCGTGAACGCGTACCTGTGGGGTCCGGGCGCGAAGATGTGGAAGACGGCGAAGGAACGGTTCACGAACCGCATCGAAATTGCCGGCCTCTACTGGCACTTCGTCGACCTGGTCTGGATCTTCCTGTTCCCGGTGTTGTATTTGCTGTAGCCGACCTGAAGGTCGGCACTACGACGAGCTGTCGTAGTGCTCGCCTTCAGGCGAGCCCTCTGGAGGATCGATGGACGCGCACTCGGTAGACGACATCAGGAAATCGGTCAAGACGTACTTCATGATCTTCGGCGCGCTCATAGTGCTGACGATCATTACGGTCGGCGTCTCGTACGTGCATCTGCCCGTCGCCGCGGCGGTGACGGTGGCGCTTATCGTGGCGACGATGAAAGGCTCGCTGGTCGCGTTGTATTTCATGCACCTGCTGCACGAGCGCAAGGTGATTTACTCGATGCTCGCGCTGGCGCTGATCTTTTTCATCTTCATGATGTTCGTGCCGCTGTTGACGAGCTCCGACAGGATTCCCGGGACGACCGCCGGAACGATTTGGTAGCACCATGTCCTTGAAGTGGTTTCACATCGTCTTCATCTCGCTGTCAGTGATCCTGTCGCTGTGGTTTGGCGTGTGGGGGCTGTTCAACGAGCAGATCGCGCTCGGCATCGTGTCGTTGATTGCCTCTGCCGGCCTGGTGGTGTACGGCAACCATTTCATGCACAAGCTGCGGAAATTCGGCGTATGAAGACCGTGATCGCCACGATCGCGCTGCTGGCCATTCCGAGGCTCGCCCTGGCGTGCCCGGTGTGTTTCGGCAGCGCCGATTCACCGCAGACCAAGGCCGCGCAGACGGGGATTCTCGCGCTGCTGGCGGTGACGGTCGCCATGCTCGCGTCGATTGCCGGATTCTTTTTCGTGTACCTGCGGCGGCGGATCCGGTTGTTCGAAGAGTCGAACGGAGGGAATGTTTAGATGCGCGAATTACTCGGAATCCCGGTTGCCGCGTCGGCGCACGCCGGCGATATCGACCGGATGACGGTTCTGACCCACTGGCTGATGGCGCTGCTGTTCATCGGCTGGGGCGCGTTCTTCATTTACACGCTCGTGCGCTTCCGTCACGGCGCCAATCCGAAGGCGAACTACTACGGCGTGAAGAGCCATATGGCCAGCTATATCGAGTGGGCCGTGGCGGGCATCGAGCTCGTGCTGATCGTCGCCTTCGCGATTCCCGCGTGGGCCGCGCGCGTCGACGCGTTTCCGGCCGAGAGCGAAGCGACGGTCGTGCGGGTGATCGCGGAGCAGTTCGCATGGAACGCGCACTATCCCGGCGCCGACGGCCAGTTCGGCCGAACCGACATCAAGCTGGTCTCGGCGGACAACCCGCTCGGGCTCGATCGATCCGATCCGGCGGCGAAGGACGACTTCAACTCGATCAACCAGCTTGCGCTGCCGGTCAACAAGCCGGTGATCATTCATCTGTCGAGCAAGGACGTCATTCACAGCTTCAGCCTCATCCAGATGCGTGTGAAGCAGGACACGATCCCCGGCGAGAGCATCCCGGTGTGGTTCACGCCGACGGTGGTCGGCGACTGGGAGGTCAACTGCTCGCAGCTCTGCGGCCTCGGTCACTACCGGATGCGCGGGTTCTACTCGATCAAGAGCCAGGCAGACTACGACGCCTGGTTGAAAGAGACCGCCGCCTCTGAACTGGGAGCGGCGCAGTAAGGGCTCAGGGCTGCATCAAAACGATAGACGCTGAGGTCGCCGGCGAGGCCGTTCGCCTGGCCGCCGGGTTTCCACTCGTGTCGGGCGACCGTCGATTTACACACGAGGGCGTGCGGGGTACGACGCTCCAAGGAGGGGTGCATGAGTTTGTGAACGCCTAGTTGGATTCTGCGGAAGCGAGATAGCTGCGTCTGGCGCGCACCGTCATGCCGGTCCTCGCCTTGACCATCACGCGATGAAGCTTCCCGTCGAGCACCGTGGGCGTAAAACCGAGGACGTACTGGCTGTGCAGCTCCTGCGCGACCCGTGTGAACGTGGGCGCCAGATCGCTGGTGTTGTCGAGCTCGAAATAACCGCCCCCGGTCTCTTCGGCCAGCCGCTTCAATCCCGAATCCGGCTTGCTGCGCACCTGGCGGGAGCCGTTGAAGTAGTCGCTGCGGAGACCCACCGCGTAAATCATCACGTCCTCACGCCGCGCCTGATCGAGGACGCTGCCGCTGTCGGCCCGGCTGCCGGTATCATCACCGTCGGTGAAGACGAGGACGACGCGGCGGCCATCGACGCTCTCGAGGCGGTCCATGCTCGCGGCGATCGCGTCGTAGAGCCGGGTCGGATTGCCGAAGTCGAGTTCGCGCAGCGACCGGATCAGCGTGTCGCGGTCGCTCGTAAATGTCTGCGGAAAGAACTCGATCTTGTCGTTGAACGCACCGACCATGCCTTTGTCTTTCGGCAGCATGCGCAGCAGGAATTGTTCGGCCGCCTGCTCGAGCAGCTTCAGGTTGCCGGTCATGCTCGCGCTGGTGTCGAGCATCACGACGACGGTGATGGGCTGCACTTCATTGATGAACAGATCGAGCGTCTGCGGCTTGTCGTTGTCGAAGATTTGAAAATCGTCCTGCGTCAGATCGGGCACGAGTCGCTTCTGGGCGTCGGTGACAGTCGCATAGAGCGCGACTGTCCGGGTGCCGGTGCGGAACGTGGGCTGCTCGGTTCCCATGCGCGGCTGCCGCGCATGGGAACCCGTCTGTGCAAAGGCCGAAAAGCCTCCGCACAGCAGCATGGCTGCAGCCAGGACACGACGTGTTAACTTCATTGGAGACCAATAGTTTACGAAACATCCCGGCTGCGGGCAATGCTAGATCCGAAAATCCGACTTGACTGGTCGGATATGGCTTCGATACACTTCTTACAAACGAGATCGAGTCGCACTTTGGTGCGGCTCACGCCGAGCCCTCAGGGAAGACCACTATATGTTTCAGGCGTTTGTCATCACCCTCCGCGAAGGCCTCGAGGCCTTTCTGATTATTGCGATCAGCCTCGCCTACCTGCGAAAGAGCCAGCGATCCGAGCTGATTCCCGCGGTGCATTGGGGCATCGCCGCATCGGTTGCGTTGAGCATCGGGGCGGGATGGCTGTTCTTTCAGGCGCGAAACCAGGCGTTATGGGAAGGCGTGCTCGCCCTGGCGGCGGCAGTCTCCGTCGCGTCGCTCACGGTTCACATGTGGCGTCACGCGAAGCGAATCAAGCGCAACATCGAGGGGCGCCTGCAGAGCTCGACGATGAGGAGCGGCAGCGCGGCGTTCGCCGGCGTGTTTCTGTTCACATTGTTGATGATTACGCGCGAGGGAATGGAGACCGCGCTGCTCATGGGCACCTTGATGTTCCAGATGAAAGCGTTCGACATGGTGATGGGGGCTGTCGGCGGCATGGCGGTCGCGGCATTCGTGGCGTCGCTGTGGTCGCGCTTCGGCCATCGCGTGAACCTCGGGCTGTTCTTCCAGGTCACGGCGGTGTTCCTGATGATCTTCGTCGTGCAGCTGCTCATTTACGGATTCCACGAGCTGACCGAAGCCAATATTTTTCCCTACAGCGAACCGCTGCACATCGCGACCGAGCCTTACGGACCGGACGGTCTGTACGGCAAATACCTGACGTATCTGCTCGTGCTGATGCCGATGGGATGGCTCGCATTCGCCACGATGTTCGGCGGCCGCAAGGCCATTCCCACGCAGACTCCCGCGCAAGTAAACTAGGTCCCATGCGGGTCACGACGATCCACGGCACGGCCGCGTTGTGGGTCTTTGTGTGGTCGTTCGCGGCCGCTCAGGCGGCGCTGCCCCCGGGCGCTGTGTCCCTCATCAATCAGGATCGATTCGGATCGCAGGTGGCGCTCTGCGCTGACACCGGCGAGCCGGACGTCCAGCAGGGCGCGAGGAAGGTCCGCGTGACGGCGGTATGGATCGGCGAGGGCACAAACCTCCGACGCATCCGTGCCGGTCTTGGTGCGTGCGATCCATCCTGGTCGCCGGACGGCCGGCGTCTTGCCGTCACCGCAACCGAGGGCCTCTGGGTCTTTCCCGCCAATTCTTCCGACGGCGCGCTCCGCGTCGAATCGCGTTCGCCACTCGGCTCGATCGAGTTCAACTACCGCGCGTTTTCACGCCCGCGCTGGTCGCCTGACGGCCGGCTGCTCGGGCTTGTCGTCACCAACGGCGGGACGTCGTGGGTGGAAGTGTTCGAAGCCGACAGCGGGCGGCTGTTCTACACCTCGCCGCCGGAGCACGACACCTTCAACTGGACGGCTGCGCGTGAGCTGAAGCTCGGCGCCGTCGAAATTCACTTACCAAGACGATGAGCCGTGAGCGCCACGCGTACCTCGACTGGGTGCGCGGGGTCGCTGTGCTGATCATGATCGAAGCGCACGTGCTCGATGCGTGGACGCAGGCGTCCGATCGCACGCGGCCCATGTTCGCGTACGCGATGATTCTCGGCGGATTTGGCGCGCCGCTCTTTCTGTTCGTCGCGGGGTTAGCCGTTGTGCTCTCGGCCGAGTCGAAATGCCGCAAGACAGGTGATTTCGCCTCGTCCTGGTGGACGGCGCAGAAGCGCGGGTGGCAGATTTTCGGGCTCGCGTTTCTATTCCGCCTGCAGTCCTACATCCTGAGCGGCTTCTACAGCCTGCTCAGCCTGCTGAAAGTGGACATTCTCAACGTCATGGGGCCCGCCATTGCCGTGACGGCACTCACCGGACGGATGGTGCGGAACACGGTCGGCCGGGGCGTGCTGTTTGCCGCGGGTGCCTGTGCGATTGCATTCCTGGCGCCGGTCGTGCGGGGTATGCCGCAGCTCGCCTGGCTGCCGGACCCGATCGAGTGGTATTTCCGCCCCACACCCGTCCGGACCAATTTCACGCTCTTCCCCTGGGCGGGGTTTGTGTTCGCGGGTGCCGCCGTGGGGCTGATCGTCGACGGGCTGAGGCTTCCCGAGCGCGGCAGGCGCCTCCAGGTGACGCTGGCGATTGCGGGCGCCCTGATGGTGTGGCTGGCGCACGAAGCGTCCTTCCGGCCGGCTCTGGGGGCGCCCACGCAGTACTGGACGACGTCAGCCTCGTTCTTTTTTCTTCGGTTAGGGGTCCTGATTCTTCTGCTGCCCGTGGGCTACGTGTGGGAGCATGCACCATTTCGCCATAAGGTCAGCTCCTGGAGCCCTTTAGGGGAATTTGGCCGCACCTCGCTGTTTGTCTACTGGATCCACGTCGAGATGGTCTATGGGTTCTTCAGCCGATCGATCAGGCGGTCCCTCAGCCTTGAAGGAGCGCTCGTGGCCTACGTCCTCTTCACGGTGTTTCTGCTCGGCCTGGTGCGGCTGAAGAACTGGGTCGTCGAGCGGAGGGCCATCTATCTAACTGACAGTAAATCTGTTATATAGATCGACCCAGACTCGGTAAGAATTCGCGTTCCGTAACAGTTCCGGCAGTGACCCTATGATCAACGTCGCCGCTATTCGCATGCAGCAGTTTGGAGTCCAGTTCTACCAGGCCTCACTCACGGCCAGTGATATCGACAAGCTGGTCCGGTTCGAGGTGCTGAGCTACGGGCAGCAGGCCGAGCCCCCGGTCCGGGGCGGCAAGCGCCGCGGCACGCCGTCCAAGGTGAACTGGGACCTGCTGGAGCGCCGCATCGCGTCCAATGAGAAGGCCTACCAGCGGCAAATCATCCGACGGAAAATCGACGAGCTCGTGCAGTACTACGAGCAGTGCCGTCAGGCGCGAGATCTGCCGTCGATTCCGGGCGCCGTCATCATCTCGTGCGACGAGAAGCTCACGTTCCAGCCGACCGAGGACAACTCGCGCGTCGGCACGCTGAAGGTGCCCGAGCGCGAAGGCATCCTGCGCGCGATCGACGGGCAGCATCGGCTGCTCGCGCTGCACGCCGATATCGATCGCTTCGGCGAAGAAGATTTTTCGGTGCCGGCCATCATCTTCGATCGGCTGCCTGAAGATCACGTCGTACAGATGTTCGTCACGATCAACGCGAAGCACACGCGGCTGAACGCGTCGCATCTCGTGAGTCTCTCGGGACGGCAGCTGTACCGCGACGATGCGCTCGCGATTGCGCACGATATCGTCCGCGCGCTGAATGACAAAGACGACTCGCCGCTCGCCGGTGAGATCAAGCTGCTCGGCGTCGGCACCGGCCGCGTCGCGCAGGCGCCGCTCGCGCAGGAGCTGAAAAAGCTGTTCGCGGCCGACGCGTTCGGGTCGAAGAACAAGGCCGAGTTCTACGAGGACATGAAGAAGTTCTTCGTGAACTACTTCAAGCAGGTGGCGCTGGTCTTCGGCGGCGCGTGGAACGGCCGCAAGTACAGCATCAAGAGCGCGACAGCACTGCGGACCTTTATCCGCGTGGCGCCGGAAGTCGTCCGGCGCCTGGATCAGGAACACGCCGAGCGCGGCGATTTCCGCGCGATCGGCCGGGTGATCTCTCCCTGGGGCCGGCGCATCGGGGATCTGCGCTTCGAGACCGAAGGGCAGTGGAAGCGCAGCGGCACGACCGTGGAATCGCTCGCGAAGGAGTTGCGGCTCGCGCTCCAATATCCCGAAGGCGCGGCGATGTAGACAGGTTTGTAATTCCCATCACGGAATGGGAATCTCCTGGCGGAGACATCGCTGAAATCCTTGGCATTTTTGATGGCCCGCACCTTGCGATAGGCATTGGCGCGTCATCGACCTGAAAACGCGGCAGGTGCCGTGAGCTGGGGGAGCCGGGTCGACGGCGTAAATTTGGGGCATCGCTCACGCGATGCCCCTCACTTTTTTCAGGGGCTTTTTCAGCGATATACTGCGGGACGTGACCCCGCAGCGATTGATTGTGGCCATCACCGGAGCGACTGGCGCCATCTACGGCGTGCGGCTTCTGGAGATGCTGCGTGACGCCGCCGTCGAGACACACCTCGTCATCAGCCCGTGGGGCCGCCGGACGCTCCTTCACGAAACCACCTATACAGTCGATCAGGTTCAGCGGCTCGCGACGGTCACGTATGCGCCAAACGATCAGGGCGCCGCGATTTCCAGCGGGTCCTTTTTGACGCTGGGCATGGCGATCGTCCCGTGCAGCATGCGCACGCTGGCATCTGTGGCGCACGGCCTGGGCGACAACCTCGTGCATCGCGCCGCGGACGTCGTGCTCAAGGAACGCCGCAAGCTGCTGCTCGCGCCGCGCGAGGCGCCGCTCAACGACATTCACCTCGAGAACATGCTCAAGCTCTCGCGGATGGGGGTGGTCATCTGCCCGCCCATGCCCGGGTTCTACCAGCGCCCCGAGACCATCGACGAGATCGTCACCCACAGCGTCGTCCGCATGCTCGATCAGTTCGGCGTGCATGTCGAGGGTCCGGGCCGCTGGGGCGAAGCGTTCGCGCTCGGGATGCCCGCCAAGGCCTCAGACGATTCCGAGAGCTACTGATGTCGCCGCGAGCGGCGCGGGGCGCCGGGCCCCCGCAAGCGAGCGGCGAGGAGCGGGGCGAGGGGCCCCCGCGACTAAAAATAGACCTGAACGCCGACATCGGCGAATTCCCCGGCATTCACGACGCAGACAACGACGAACGTCTCCTGCGCTCCATCACATCCGGAAACATCGCGTGTGGCTTTCACGCGGGCGGCCCCGACGTCATGCGCCATATCGTTCGCATGGCGGCGCGCGCGGGCGTGTCGATTGGCGCGCATCCGGGTTTCCGCGATGTCGAGGGTTTTGGACGCCGCGAGATGCAACTCGAACTCGAAGAAATCACGGACCTCGTGACGCATCAAGTTGCAGCGCTGGCGGCCATCGCGAAGGCCGAGGGCGTCTCGCTGCGCCACGTGAAGCCGCACGGCGCGCTCTACAACATGAGCGCACGGCGTGCGGATATTGCCGAGGCTATTGCGTCGGCGGTGGCGGCGTTCGATGACACGCTCGTGGTCGTCGGCCTGCCGGCATCGGCGCTCCTCGCCGCCGCGTCGCGGTTGGGTCTTTCTGTTGCGGCCGAGGCATTTGCCGATCGGTCATACGAGCGGGACGGAGCGCTGACGCCGCGTCACGTGGCCGGAGCGGTACTGACGGAGCCGGCGGAAGTGGCCGAGCGAGTCGTGCGAATAGTTTGCGAGGGCCAGGTTGTGGCGCGTGACGGCTCAATCCTCTCGTTGAAAGCGGATACGATTTGCGTGCACGGCGACACGCCCGGCGCTGCCGAGCTAGCGGCCGCCGTGCGCGCCGGCCTGGAACACGCAGGTGTGCAACTGAGGGCGCTATGACATCAAAGGTCACGGCCGCGCTGCTCGCGCTGGCGATCATCATTGGAGTCGCCGGCGAGGCGCGCGGGCAATCGCAGAACGAGCTCATCGACGCGCGGGTGCTGCCGCATCTCGAGTCTCTCTTCCAGAAGCTCGTCGCCGAAAAGCGCGACACCACGATCGACGGCCAGAAGGCGTTCACCGGAGGCGATCGGTTCCTGCCCGGCAAGGTCGCGCTCGGCCTGAGCCTGCTGCTCGTCAACACACCGCGGACCGATCCGAAGTTCGCTTCATATCTGCAGGGCTATCGCGAGATCGCCGACATGACGGTCGGCGATGTGAACGAGACGTGGGGCGTGTACTACTACATGTCGGCGCTGAACAAGCTGCGAAAGGCCGGCTTGTTGAACGAAGCGATCAGGCCGGAGACGCTGAACACGCTTCAGCAGAAGCTCGACTGGCGCCCGTTCGTGCGCGTGCCCGACTACACGGTCATCAATCTGCCGACAAACTACCTCGGCGTCGCGTTCAGCATCGCGCGCCTTCGCATGCTGCTCGGCTGGGAAGACGCATCGGGCGCGAATCAGCTGCTCGCGAAGATTCTCGATCACTATCAGCGCTATTCAGGCGAGTACGGTTTTTCGGACGAAACCGACGGCGCCGGCCGCTTCGATCGCTACAGCGTGCTGCTGAGCGGCGAGATTGCGGAGCGGTTGATCGAGACCGAGATGGACGTCACACCGCAAGTGAAGACGTGGCTCAGGAAATCGGCCGACGTCGTGCTCGTGAGTCTGAATGCGCGAGGCGACGGCTTCAGCTACGGCCGCAGCATCGGCCCGTACGGCGATACCGCGTTCCTCGAGGTGTTGTCGGCGGCCGCCTACTTCGACGTCCTGACGCCGGTTGAGAAGGACATGGCGTACGCCTTCGCCACGCGCGCCGTGCGGAAGTATGTCGACTTCTGGGTCGATCCGGGCATGCGGTCCGTGAACATGTGGGAGAAGGGGCGCGCGACCGATCAGTACCGCAACAAGACGCGCATCCTCGGCGAGAACTTCAGCTTATCGGATCAGTTGGTCAAGACCAACGACGTGTGGAACCGGATCGGCTACAAGAATCGCGCGTCGTCGCCGGCGTTTGAGGCATGGCTCACGAAACTGCCGCGAACGACCCTCACCTGGTTCGCGCGAGGAGACCACGATCGCGCGCTGCTGACCTATCGCGACGGCTCGCATGTCATCAGCCTGCCGCTGGTGAATGGTGGACCGTCGTATCACAACATGAACGCGTATTTTCCGATTCCATATTCGCACCGCCTGGTGCAGGGGACGCCGAACGCCGCCTATCCACAGCTCCTGCCGAAGTTGTCTCTCGCCGATGGCTCGGAGCTGATGCCCCTCGTCTACATGAAGGACGTGGCGCTGAAGGGCAACGTGCTGTCCTATCGGCAGGAAGCGTTCGACCGGCTTGGCGGCAACGCGCCCGTGAGGGACGATCGGCTGACCTCCGAGGTCCGCTACGAGCTCGGGTCGGGAAGCATCCGGCGCATCGAAACGTATCGTGCGACCTCGCCGCTCGCGGTCAATCACATCTCGTTCGAGTTCGGCTCGTTCTCCGAGCAGCCGCGGGTGGACGGCACACGAATTCGCTTCGGCGCAGGCGACGTGACCGAGCTGCTGGTGGAAGGGATGCAGACGTGCGACGCGCAGCCCGTTCCGGCAGACGGCGTCTACAAAGCCTCACACGGCCCGATGAAGACCGTCGTCCGCTGCCATTCTGAAAAGGTCACGCTCGATAAGCCACTCACGATTGCTTGGACGTTGAGGTATCGGTAGAGCACTTCTTCAATCTCGCGCGGTGAATATCGCCCCGTCTGAACGGTCGCTTTCGGCCTGGATATTTGGTAGGTTAGGGAGCAGCAAGGAAGGTGCGTAATGGTGAAGTCACGTGGCGTTTGGCTGCTCTCCCTGGTGTGCGCGATTGGCGGTGTTGCCGCTATTTTGTCCGCTCAGACCCTGCGCTCGACGCCGCCGCCTGTCGGTGCGCCGAGCGACGAATTGGTGGCGGAAATCCGAGGGCTCAGGGCTGACTTGAATCACGCGTTGACTGGCAGCATACGAGCGCAGCTCCTTGTCGCCCGTTTACAGCTACAGGAGCAGCGGGTCAACACCGTGGAAGCACTGCTCGCGGATACTCGACGTTTGTTATCGACTAACGAGGAAGAGCAGGTGGCGGTGGCCGGCGAGTTGAAGAATCTACAGGAGGCGCTTCGCACAAAGTCGTTTGAAAAAGAAGAGCGGATGGAATTTGAAGAGAGCGCTGCTCAAATGGAAGCGCAACTCCTGCGAGGCCAGACCGAGGCGCTGCAATTACGAACACGGGAGGCGGAGCTTTCCAGCCAACTCGTGTCCGAGCAGGGACGCTGGATAGATTTCAACGACCGATTGAACGAGATCGAGCGATCGTTCCCGCAACGAGCGGCTGGGAAAGAATAGGACGGGTTGACCATGAATGCGTTATCGCAGGTCCTTGCGGTCGTCGGTCTGCTGTCGCTCTCGACGCCGTCGGAGCCGCAAAGAGCGAGTCCCGCGCCGGACGTGTCCCGGCGACGGCCTCCGGAAGACGTTGCCTGCGCGCGGAACGATCTCACGGTCTACACGGGCGTGGTGCTCAGTTACCGGCGCGAGCTGGGACGCACGATGCTGAGCATTCGCACCGACTGGGACACCACCGAACAGGTCGCGCTGCGGCACGCCGGCACGGACGATCCGTCGGCGTTTTTCCGCCTGGTGGGAAAGCCGTTCACGGCAACCGACTGGCCGCGCATCGAACGGTCCAAGGGCGTGCTGCGCCCGGCCGTGCGGGCGGCGGCGTGGGTGTGCACGAGCGGGATGGTGCTGGTCGAGTGGGAGGTACCGCGGGAGTGATCGGCCAACCGGAACGTCGTTCGAGCGCGCTCCGGTTGGCGAGGCCTTATCTTTGCTCTATCGATACGCAGTCCACTGGCTCCCCATCCGGGTCCGCTGTCCGGTCGAGAACTTGTTCATGCACGAGTCATCGGTGTAGTCCATGAAGTTGGTGATGGGATCGTTGCCCGCGGCCGAGCACGTGTTACGGCCAGCCGGACAGCCGTACGCTGGTGATGCCTCCGCTGGCGTGTCGCTGACCGAATCGCCGCCACTGCAGCCGCCTTGGAACGTGTGGTACAAGCCCAGCCAGTGACCCACTTCGTGGGTGCCCGTGTCGCCCAGGTGGTAGGGAACGGCAGTCCCGCCGGGCAATGTCGTGTAGAGCGCGACGACGCCGTCGTATTTTGGATTGGAGGCGTAGCTCGAGGGGAACGTGGCCCAGCCCAGGAGGCCCCCACCTATTTTGCTCAAGTAAATGTTGAGAGCGTTGGACCCTCCCTTACGCAACTTAGTTTTCATTGCCTTAACCGCAGCCGACTCGTATCCTGATGACGTCAGGCCCGCCGTGTACCAGGTGGCATTCGTCGTGTTTGTTGTCGAGATCAACGTAAATGAGAAGGTTGATCCGGCGAATGCGGCATTCAGAATGGCGATCTGCCTAGTGATCTGCGCGGTGGTGGCATTCTCTGAAGCGGCGCCCGTTTTGTAGATTC
>CAYHHH010000088.1:0-17667 GCA_964356125.1 uncultured Bifidobacteriaceae bacterium
TAGACTAAGACTAAGCAGTTCGTCGATCGTATCAAGATCCGGAGCGTCAGCGACGGCACCCGCGCGGGGGTGGGGCCCCGCGCGAATAAAAAGATGACACCACTTCAGGTTCTCATTCTCATGGGCTCGCCCAACGACGCCCCGATCATGCAGGGAGCGGTCGATGTGCTGAAAGAGCTCGGCATCTCCGTCGAGATGACGGTCGCCTCGGCGCACCGCTCTCCGGAGCGCGTCATGCGGCTGCTCGGCGAAGCCGAAACCCGCGGCGTGAGCGTCTTCATCGTGGGCGCGGGCGCCGCCGCGCATCTCGGCGGCGTCGTCGCCGCGCACGTAACGAAGCCGGTCATCGGCGTGCCCATCGACTCGTCCGCGCTGAACGGGCTCGACGCGCTGCTGTCGACGGTACAGATGCCGCCGGGTGTGCCGGTGGCGACGGTGTCGATTGGCAAGCCGGGCGCGACGAACGCCGGCGTGCTCGCCGCGCAGATTCTCGCGCTGGGCGACGCGGCGCTCGCGGAGCGCGTCGCGCGATATAAGGCGTCGCTGGCCGAGAAAGTGGAAGAAGCTGCGAAGAAACTGAACGGATGAAGTACTCCATCGTCACGTTCGGCTGTCGCGTCAATCAGGCTGATTCGTTCCAGATAGAGGAGCAGCTCATCGCCGGCGGCGGCACCGTCTCGGGCGCTCACGACGCCGATCTGGTCGTCGTGAACACCTGCTCGGTCACCAGCTCCGCCGATCAAGGCACGCGGCAGATCGTCCGGAAGATCGCGCGCGAAAATCCCGCCGCCAGAATTGTCGTGACGGGCTGCTACGCCACACGGCGGCCTGATGAAGTCGCCGCCCTTCCTGGTGTCGCTCAGATTGTTTCCAACGATCGCAAGGAGCAGTTTCTCGAAGACATAGGCTTGACGACGGCGCAGAGGTTCGGTGAGGGCGATGACGCGTGCGGCGCCGAGATCGCGCCGGGGCTGGCAGGGCGCACGGCGTTTACGCTGCGCGTGCAGACCGGCTGCGATCAGTCGTGCTCGTACTGCATCATCCCGTCGACGCGAGGGGCCGGACGCAGCAGGCCGATGCGCGAGGTGCTCTCGGAGATCGATCGTGTGCGAACGGCCGGGTATCGGGAGATCGCGATCACCGGCGTGCACCTCGGATCTTACGGCCGCGATCTGGCCGACGGGTCGAGCCTCCTCGATTTACTGAAGACGATTGAACGGCACGCGCCTGACATGCGCTTCCGCATCAGCTCGCTCGAGCCCATGGATTGCTCTGACGAGATCGCCGACCTCGTCGCGGCCTCGCCATGCATCGCGCCGCATTTCCATCTTCCGCTTCAGCACGCGAGCGATTCCATGCTCGTGGCGATGCGGCGACCGTATACGCTGGCCTACTACCGCCGGCTCGTCGATCGCATCAGGCGCGACATACCTCATGCATCGATCGGCACCGACATCATCGTCGGCTTTCCCGGCGAAACCGCCGAAGATTTTGCCGTGCTCGATGCCTACCTGCGAGAGGCGCCCATTACGCACGTGCACGTGTTCCCCTATTCCGATCGGCCGGGCACGGCGGCCGCGGAACTGCCGGGCCGGGTTCATGGCTCGATCGTGCGCGAGCGGGCAAGCATCGTGCGCACTATAGGGCGGGAATTGAATCAGCGCTTTCATGCGTCTCACGACGGGTCGGTGCGCCCGGGTCTGACGATCGATGATGGATCGCTGGTCGTGACGGATAACTACCTGAAAGTGAGAATTCCGCCCGGCCTGCCGCGCAATGAGTGGGTGAATATCGCAATTACCAGTCGCGGCGATGCGCTTGTCGGCGCTGTCGTCTGAACCGCGAACGCGGAACCCGAACCGGGAACCGGAACGTGGAACCCGGAACCCGGAACTTACAAGAGTGCCGCCGCTTTCTGGCCGGCCGATTGTTCTGTCCCTTCCACAATCAACTGGCCGCAGGCGGCGCGGATGTCGCGGCCGCGGCTTTTGCGGACCGATACCGTAAGTCCGGCGTTGGCGAGAATTCGCGCGAACGCATTCACCCGCTCGTCGGAAGGTCGCACGAACGTGATGCCGGCCGCTTCGTTCAACGGAATCAGGTTGACCTTACAGCGGATGTTTCCCAGCAGCCGTACGAGCCGCCGCGCGTCTTCCGGCGTATCGTTGACGTTCCCGAGGAGCACGTACTCGAACGTGATGCGGTTCCGACGCCTCGCGGGAAATTTTCTGGCGGCGGCAAGAATGTCCTCGAGACCATACTTGCGATTGACGGGCACCAGCGCATCGCGCTGGTCTTCCGTCGTCGCATGCAGCGAGATGGCGAGGTTCGGCATGAGGGGTTCGGTGGCGAGCCGGTCGAGTGCCGGAAGGACACCCACCGTCGACAGGGTGACGCGCTTGGGCGAAATCGCGAGACCATGCTCGTCGTTGAGCATCCGCAACGCTTTCATCGTGTTGTCGTAGTTATGCAGCGGCTCGCCCATGCCCATCAGGACGATGTTGAATTTCGACTCGCGCAGGCCGAGCTCGCCTGCGAGCACGCGAACCTGGCCGGCGATCTCGCCGGCGCTGAGGTTGCGGACCAGCCCCATTTTTCCGGTCAGGCAGAAGCCGCATTTCATCGCGCAGCCGACCTGCGTTGAAATGCAGAACGTCTGACTCGGCGTGTCCGGAATGAATACGGATTCGATGCGCCGGCCGTCTTCGAGGCCGAGCAGCAGCTTCACCGTGCCGTCGCTCGAGGTCTCTCTTGCGATGATGGTCGGGGTCGAGATGCGGAAGTGCTCGGCGAGGTCGGCGCGAAGCGGCCGCGACAGATCCGTCATCTTCTCGAAGTCCGTCTCCCCCTTGGCGTAGATCCAGGAGAAGATCTGGCGCGCGTGAAACCCCGGGTGCCCGCGCGACTCGAGGGCAGCCTCGAGCCCGGCGAGATCCATCGATCCCAGATCGGGACGGCCGTCGGCGGCTAAAGTGTTCCGAACGCTGGGCATCTTGCCTTCTATATCTCGATTGTACTCGTGTTAAGATCCTTCCAGCTCGCTCTCAACCCTTTCATCTCCAGCGGCGTTAGTCATCAATCCATGATTGTTCGCGACGCACTCGACAACGGGATACGTCTCGTCACTGAATCGATGAGCCACGTGCGGTCGGTCAGCCTCGGCGTCTGGCTGTCGCGCGGCTCGCGCCATGAGACGGACGAAGAAAGCGGCATCGCTCATTTCGTCGAGCACATGCTGTTCAAGGGCACCGCTACGCGCACGGCCGAAGATATCGCGCAGGCGGTCGATTCGATCGGCGGCCAGCTCGACGCGTTCACCGCCAAGGAGTACGCGAGCTACTACGTGAAGGTGCTCGACGAGCACGTGCCGATTGCGGTCGACATTCTGTCCGACATCGTCCTGCGTCCGGCTTTCCACGACGTCGACATCGAGCGCGAGAAGAAAGTCATCCTCGAAGAAATCAAGATGGTCGAGGACACGCCCGACGATCTCGTGCACGAGATTTTCACGCAGGCCTTCTGGGAAGGGCACCCGCTCGGGCGGCCGATTCTCGGAACGAAGGACAGTGTCGAAGCGCTCACGCAGAAGGGGCTCCGCGACTACTTCCGCGGCGCCTATGCCGCCGAGAACGTCATTATTTCCGCCGCCGGCAACCTCGAGCACTCGCAGCTTCGCGCCGCGCTCGAGCAGGCGTTCGGCTCGATGCCGAAAGCCGGCCTCAAGCAGAACGGCGGCCCGCCTGAAGTCGTTCCGAAGGTCGTCATTCGCAACAAAGAGCTCGAGCAGAGCCATGTGTGCCTCGGCACGGCGAGCTATCCGCAGAATCACGGCGACCGTTACGCGAGCTACGTGATGAACACCATGTTCGGCGGCTCGATGAGCTCGCGGCTGTTTCAGAACATCCGCGAGAAGCGCGGCCTCGCGTACTCGGTGTTCTCCGGCATCAACGCGTATCGCGACGCGGGATATCTCACCGTCTATGCCGGCTGCGCCAACGAGGCGGTCGGGGAAGTCGTCGATCTCGTCGTCGAAGAAATGAAGCTGATGAAGCAGGCGCCCGTGCTCGACAGCGAGCTGCGGCGCGCGAAGGATCACCTCAAGGGCAGCGTGATGCTGAGCCTCGAGAACACGTCGAGCCGCATGTCGCATCTCGCCCGGCAGGAGATCTACTTCGATCGGCAGTTCAGCCTCGATGAGACGCTCGAGGGCATCGAGCGCGTGACGCCGGCCGACGTGCAGCGCGTGGCAGGAGAGCTGTTCTCGGAGGGATCGCTGGCGGCCACGGTGCTGGGACAGGTGAATGGATTGCAGCTTCCGCGAGAGCGACTTAATCTGAATTAATGATTCCTCGCTACACACACCCCGACATGGGGCGCATCTGGAGCGAAGAGCGGAGATTCGAGACCTGGCTGCAGGTTGAGACTGCGGCTGCCGAGGCGATGGCCGAGGCTGGAATCATCCCGCACGATGCCGCCCGCGACATTCGAGAGAAGTCGAAATTCGATGTGGCCCGTATCGCGGCCATCGAAGAAACCACGCAACACGACGTCATCGCATTTACGACCGCGGTCGCCGAGCACATCGGGCCGTCCGCGCGCTGGCTGCACTTCGGGCTGACCTCGTCTGACGTCGTCGACACCGCGCAGGCGATCCAGATGCGCGAGGCGACGGACCTGCTCATCAAGGACATCGAAGGTCTGCTGGACGCCGTGCGCGGGCGCGCTGAGGAACATCGCGCCACCCCGATGATGGGACGCACGCATGGCGTGCACGCAGAGCCGATGACGTTCGGCCTGAAGCTGGCGCTCTGGTTCGCCGAGCTGCAGCGCGATCTCGAACGCTTGAAGAGAGCGCGCGCGGTCATTGCCGTCGGGAAGGTCTCCGGCGCTGTCGGCACGTTCGCGCACCTCGATCCGTCCATCGAAGCGGCCATCTGCCGGAAGCTCGGGCTGGAGCCGGCGCCGGTCTCGTCACAAGTTATTCAGCGCGATCGTCACGCCGAGCTGATGACGACGATTGCCATTACCGGCGCGTCGCTCGAGAAGTTCGCGCTCGAAGTGCGCGGGCTTCAGAAGACCGAAATCGGCGAGGTGCAGGAGCCGTTCGGCAAGGGGCAGAAGGGCTCGTCGGCGATGCCGCACAAGCGCAATCCCATCGGCTGCGAGCAGATTACCGGCCTCGCGCGGCTGCTGAGGGGCAACGCGCACGCGGCGCTCGAGAACATCGCGCTCTGGCACGAGCGCGACATCTCGCACTCGTCCGTCGAGCGCGTGATTCTCCCCGACAGCTTCATCGCGCTCGATCACATGTTGCGGCGTTTTACGCGCATCGTGAAGGGGCTCGTCGTCAATCCCGATCGCATGAAGCAGAACCTCGAGCTGTCGCGTGGCGTCGTCTTCTCGGGGACCGTACTCCTCGAGCTCGCGCAGCGGGGCATTTCGCGCGAGCAGGCCTACGAATGGGTCCAGCGCAACGCCCTTCGCTCGTACGACGAGCAGAAAGACTTCAAGCAGTTGCTGCTGGCCGACCCCGATGTCATGGGCGTGCTCGACAAGAAGACGGTCGAAGATGCCTTCGATCTGAAAGTGCAGCTCAAGAACGTGGACCAAATTTTCGACCGGGTCTTCAAGGTGCCGGTCGCCTCTGGAGTGTCCTGATGCGCGCGCGGGTGTTCGTGACGTTGAAGCCGTCGGTGTTCGATCCGCAGGGACAGACGATCGTCGACGCGCTGCACTCTCTTGGGTACGGCGAGGTCGAGGATGTCCGGCAGGGAAAATACTTCGAGCTCGAGCTTGCCGCAGATTCGAGCGACAAGGCGCGATCGATGGCATCCGAAGTGGCCGACAAGCTGCTGGCGAATCCAGTGATTGAAAGTTATCGCATCGAGGTGGAGGGCAAGTAAGTGCGATTCGCAGTCATCGTCTTTCCCGGATCCAACTGCGACCACGACGCGTATCACGCGGCGAAGAGCGTGCTCGGCCAGGAGGCGGAATTCGTCTGGCACAAAGAGACGGATCTTCGCCATGCGGACGCCGTCATTCTGCCTGGCGGGTTCTCGCACGGCGACTACCTGCGCACGGGAGCGATCGCACGGTTTTCGCCGGTGATGGACGCCGTGCGGAAATTCGCGGCGGACGGCGGCCCCGTTCTCGGCATCTGCAACGGGTTTCAGATTCTGCTCGAAGCCGGCTTGCTGCCGGGCGCGATGCTGCGCAATCGGGATCTGAAGTTCGTGTGCGACCAGGTGTACGTCCGCGTCGAGCAGACCGACACACCATTCACGCTCGCGTGCAGCCCGCACCAGGTGCTGCGGATGCCCATTGCACACGGCGAGGGCAACTATTTCACGACGCCAGAGGAGCTGCGCACGCTGGAGCAGAACCGCCAGATCGTGTTTCGCTATGTAGACCCCGCAGGTGCGGTCACGGACGAAGCCAATCCGAACGGGTCGCTCCAGTCGATCGCCGGCATCTGCAACGAGCGGCGTAATGTCGTCGGGTTGATGCCGCATCCCGAACGGGCGTGCGAGCTGTCGCTCGGCAGCGCAGATGGTCTTGTGATGTTCGAGTCGGTGGTCAAAGCACACGCGTCCGGCTTGCCCGCCGGAGCGGCATCAGCCGCGAAGGTGGGCGCCCTGACAACGTCGGGGGGCGCGCTGGCATGACCATGCCGCAGGCACACGACAAGGCGGTACTCGAGCGCCACGGACTGAACGACGAGGAATACCAGCGCATCGTGAAGTCGCTCGGCCGCGAGCCGAGCCTGACCGAGCTCGGAATTTTTTCGGTGATGTGGTCGGAGCACTGCAGCTATAAGAGCTCGCGCGTGCACCTCCGGAACCTGCCGACGACCGGTCCCCGCGTACTTCAGGGACCTGGCGAAAATGCCGGCGCCGTCGATATCGGCGAAGGGCTCGCGGCGGTTTTCAAAATCGAGTCGCACAACCATCCCTCGTTCATCGAGCCGTATCAGGGTGCGGCCACCGGCGTCGGCGGCATCATTCGCGACATCTTCACGATGGGCGCGCGCCCGATCGCGTTGATGAACTCGCTGCGGTTCGGCGAGCTCGACGATCCACACGTGCGCCGCAACATGGAAGGCGTCGTCGCCGGCATTGCGGGCTACGGCAACAGCATCGGCATCCCGACCGTGGGCGGCGAGATAGCCTTCGAAGAGTGCTACACCGGCAACCCGCTGGTGAACGTGTTCTGCCTCGGCATCGCCAGGGCCGACGAGATCATCCTAGGGGTGGCGAAAGGCACCGGCAACCCCGTCTATTACGTCGGATCGAAGACGGGACGCGACGGCATCCACGGCGCGACGATGGCGTCTGCGGAGTTCGATGAGAACTCCTCGGAGAAGAGACCCGCCGTGCAGGTCGGCGATCCGTTCATGGAGAAGTTGCTGCTCGAGGCGTGCCTCGAAGTCATGAAGACGGACGCGTTGATTGGCATTCAGGACATGGGCGCGGCCGGTCTGACGTGCTCGACGTGCGAAATGGGATCGCGCGGCGGCGCCGGCATCGACATCGACGTCGCGCACGTGCCGCAGCGTGAGACCGGCATGACGGCGTATGAAATCATGCTCTCCGAGTCGCAGGAGCGCATGCTGCTGGTCGTCAAGCGTGGCCGCGAGCGCGAAGTGGAAGAGATTTTCGAGAAATGGGACCTGCACGCGGCCCACATCGGCGAGGTCACCGACGATGGCTTGATGCGCGTCCGCGAGCGCGGGACCGTCGTCGCCGAAATCCCCACGGGTGCGCTGACTGACGATGCGCCGGTGTACAAACGGCCGATGGCGACGCCGTCCTATCTCGTGGAGGTGCAGAAGCTCTCGTTGCCCGAGACGCCTGCGATGTCCGAGCCGGATGCCTTGCGCGGGCTGCTCGCCTCGCCGGCGATCGCGAGCAAGCGCTGGGTGTACCGCCAGTACGATCACATGGTGCGCACCAACACGCTCGTCCTCCCGGGGATGGGCGCCGGCGTCGTGCGCGTGAAGGGCACGAACCGCGCGCTGGCCTTGTCGGTTGACGGCAACGGCCGCTATTGCTATCTGGATCCCTACCGCGGCGCGATGCTCGCGGTCGCCGAAGCCTCGCGGAACGTCGCGTGTGCGGGCGCCGAGCCGATTGGCGCGACGAATTGCCTGAATTTCGGCAATCCCGAGCGGCCAGAAATTATGTGGCAGTTCGGTCGCGCCGTCGAGGGCATTACGGCGGCCTGCAAGGCGCTCGGAATCCCCATCACCGGCGGCAACGTCAGCCTGTACAACGAGACGGACGGGAAGGCGATCTACCCGACACCCGTGCTCGGGGTCGTCGGCCTGCTCGAGGATTCGAGCAAGGTGCTCGGGCGGGGATTCAAAGCGAGCGGTGACGCCATTGTGCTGCTCGGCGAGACGCGCGACGAGCTCGGCGGAAGCGAGTATTTGAAGGTGCTGCACGGCATGGTCGCGGGAGTGCCGCCTGACGTGAATTTGGCGACGGAAAAGGCGCTTCAGCATCTGGTGGTGTCTGCGGCGCGCGAGGGGCTGCTGCGATCGGCGCACGATTGCGCCGAAGGGGGCCTGGCCGTGACGCTCGCGGAGTGTGCGTTCGGCACAGGCGGAGTCGGGTTGCGCGTCGATCTTCCGTCTGTCAATGCGTCCGCCGCCGCGTGGCGATCGGTCGCGACATTGTTTTCGGAATCGGCGTCGCGCGTCGTGGTGTCCGTCGCGCGCGAGCACGTCGGCACGCTGCTGGACCGTGCGACGGCGCGCGGAGTTCCGGCCCGGGAAATCGGCACGACCGGAACCGGCCGCATCGACGTCTCAATAAATGGGCAGAGCGTCATCGACATCGCCGTGAGCGATGCCGAGACCATCTGGGATAGCGCCCTGGGCAAGTACTTCAAGCAGCGAGCTGCATAGGCCCGACGAGTGTGGGTCGAGGACCAGAATGAACACGAAGCAGACAATCGCTGCAACGAAGACGGTGCCGGCCTACAGCCGCGACGTGCAGGGGAGCGGGCCCCACGACAAACTTAGGGAAGAATGCGGGGTCTTCGGTATCTTCGGTCACCCCGAAGCGGCCAACCTGACCTACCTTGGCCTATATGCGCTCCAGCATCGCGGCCAGGAGAGCGCGGGCATCGCCGCCTCGGACGGCGCGCATGTGCGCATCTCCAAATCGATGGGTCACGTCGCCGACGCGTTCTCCGAAAAAACGCTGGAAAAACTACCTGGCAACATTGCGATCGGGCACGTGCGCTATTCGACCGCCGGAGACAGCAACGTCGACAACGCGCAGCCGATTCTGATCGAGTGCGTGCACGGGCAGGTGGCCATCGCGCACAACGGCAACCTCGTGAACGCGGGAGAGCTCAAAGAAGAGCTCGGCCGTCATGGCGCGATTTTCCAGACCAGCACCGACACCGAAGTGATCCTGCACCTGTATGCGCGCTCGCGGGCGATGACGACGGACGAGGCCGTGGTGGAGGCGATCTCGCACGTGCAGGGGGCCTTCTCGCTTGCGCTGATGACGAAAGATCGGCTCATCGCCGTGCGCGATCCCCACGGCTTCCGCCCGCTGGCCCTTGGCCGTCTTGGCGACGCCGTGATTGTCTGCTCCGAGACGTGCGCGCTGGATCTGATCGGCGCGACCTACGTGCGCGATGTCGAGCCTGGCGAGGTGCTGATCATCAGCGCCAGCGGCGTAAAATCGTTCAAGCCGTTCCCGGCGGCGCCGTTCGCGCAATGCGTGTTCGAGCACGTGTACTTCGCACGCCCCGACAGCTACGTGTTCGGCGAAAGCGTGAACGAAGTCCGCACCAATCTGGGCCGGTTGCTCGCGCGAGAGAAGCCGGTGGAGGCGGACGTCATCGTGCCCGTTCCCGACTCAGGCGTCTGCGCGGCCATCGGATTCGCCGAGGAGTCGGGCATTCCGATGCGCGTCGGCCTGATTCGCAACCATTACGTCGGGCGCACGTTCATCGAGCCGCAGCAGTCGATCCGGCACTTCGGCGTGCGCGTGAAGTTGAATCCGGTTCGCAGCATTCTCGAGGGCCGGCGTGTCGTGCTGGTGGATGACTCGCTCGTACGCGGCACGACCAGCCGCAAGATCGTCAAGATGGTGAAGGCGGCCGGCGCCAGGGAAGTGCACATGCGCATCAGCTGTCCGCCGACGATTTCGCCCTGCTTTTACGGCGTCGATACGCCCCGCCGCTCCGAGCTGATCGCCGCGACGCACACGCTCGAGGAGATTCAAAAATACATCGGCGCCGACAGCGTGGGGTACCTCAGCCTCGAGGGGTTGATGTCGGCGGTCGGCACGCGGCGCACGTCCTACTGTTCATCGTGCTACACCGGACAGTATCCGGTGGCATTCCCGCGCAACGAAGCGGCCTATCTGCAACTTGCGCTGAAGCTCGATACCGATGCTGTCAAAACCTAGCGCTCTCGCATTCGCCGTCACGGTGGCACTCGCTGTTGGCGTTTCGGGCCAGACCGCGGCGCCGCCGCCCGCTGCGGCGCAGGAGCGCGGACCCCAGGCGATGTCCGCTCAGGACATTCAAGCCGCGATCGACTCACTCGGCAACCTCGACTTCCCCATCCGCATGAATGCGTCCCGGGCGCTCAGGCGCGCGCCGGCAGCGGGAGTTGTGCCCGCGCTGATACGCGCGGTGGAGAGCCACAACGATCAATACGTGAGGTTCCGCGCGCTCGTGTTGCTGACGGCGTTCAACGATGCGCGCACCGCGGAGCTCGTGCGCGAGATTGTCAGCAACCCGAACGATCGGCTGCGCGCGGTCGCGTACATGTATTACGAGCACCATCCCACCGCAGCCATGCTGCCGGCGCTGTTGAAAGCGCTCGAGCGCGAGGACAGCGAGTTCGTGCGTCCGGCCCTGGTGCGCGCGCTTGCGGCACAGGGAAGCGATCCGCGGGTGCGCGAGACGCTGCTCGTCGAAGTCGGGCGCGGCCAGGACTTCTTCAGGAGCGGGGTCATCGAGGCGCTCGGCGATTACCGTGCGGCGTATGCGGTCGAACCGCTCATGGCGATTGCGCGTCTCACCGGCCCGCTGCAGTCGGATGCCGTTATCGCGCTCGGAAAGCTGAAGGATCAGCGCGCCATGGACACGCTCGCGGCGCTGCAGCGGAGCGCGCCGCGCGAGAGCCAGCCGACCATCGCGGCGGCGATTTGCCTGCTCGGCATCAATTGCGAAGCCCACGTGCCGTATCTGATCGAGACACTCAGATTCGCCAATCAGAACCTCGGCTATCAGGCATTGCTGCGCAATACCGTTTCAGCGCTCGTCGCGCTCGCCAATTCAGGCAATGCGCAGGCGTTGGCTGCCCTGTTCGAGGTTGGGGAAACCTCCGTGGACCCGCCGCGCGCGCCGATGGCGCTCGGCGTCGGCACCATCGCGATCCGGAACACGCCGTTGATGCTGTCGTTCCTCGAGGGTGACAAGAACGTCGACGCCGCCATCAATCTGATTGCCGAGGGGTTCGACATGCTCGAGGAAGACTACGAAGAGGAGAGCTTCTTCGCCGCCGTGCGCCGCGGCTACTGGCAGGCCGCCGAACCATCTTCGACGCGCCGGGTCGGACAGGCGCTCATCGACAAGCTCGAATTCTGATCGAAAACAGGAGGGTAGGAGATTATTCTCCTGTTTGAATCCCATGGAACGCATGACCTACGCGGGCTCGGGCGTCGACTATGGCGCGCTCGATCCCTTCAAGCGGCGGGCGCAGCTCGCCGGCCGATCGACGGCCGACGCGATCCGGCGCCTCGGCGTCTCGGAAGTCGAGATGAGCCGCGGCGAGAGTGCGTATCTCGTCGAGACGCCCGAAGGGTATCTCGCGCACGTCGAAGAGGGGCTCGGGACGAAGAACCTCGTCGCCGACGCGATGTATCGCCTAGTGCCTGCGCGTTCGTACTACGACCACATCGCGCAGGATACGGTAGCCATGATCGTGAACGACATGATCACGCTCGGCGCGCTGCCGCTCGCCGTGGCCATGCATCTCGGTGTCGGCACGTCCGACTGGTTCAAGGACGATCGGCGCGCCGGAGATCTCGTCGACGGCTGGCGTAAGGCCTGCCAGCTTGCACGCTGCGCGTGGGGTGGGGGAGAAACGCCGACGTTGAGCGGCGTCGTCGAAGCCAACACCGTCGTGCTGGCGGGTTCCGCCATCGGCATGATCAAGCCGAAAGGGCGTCTCATTCGTGCGAACGTTCAGCACGGCGACGCTATCGTGCTGTTCGAGAGCTCCGGTATACACGCCAACGGGCTGACCCTTGCGCGCGCCATTGCGGACCGCGCGCCGAATGGCTATCTGACGCCGCTTCGCGACGGCCGGGCATATGGGGAGGCGCTGCTCGATCCCACGCACATCTACGTCGGCGCGATCGAAGATTGCCTGAACCGCGGCGTCGACATTCATTACGCCGTCAACATCACCGGACACGGCTGGAGAAAGCTGATGCGCGCGTCCGGGCCGTTCGCGTACGTCGTCGAGCAGATTCCGGCGCCGCAGCCGGTGTTCGATTTCATTCAGGCGATAGGCGGCGTCGATGATTCTGAAGCGTACGGCAACTTCAACATGGGCGCCGGATTCGCGGTGTATGTACCGGAGAAGGATGTGGCGACGGTGCTCGATGTCGCGAACCCCTTTCCGTTCGAAGCGTTCCGCGCGGGGCACGTGGAGAACAGTGCGACCAAGCGGGTCGTAATTGCGCCGAAGGCGCTGGAGTACGCCGGCGAGACGTTAGGTGTGAGGTGAAAAAAGGGGACGGGAATCTTTTTTCGGTCTACCGCGTGCGCGGAGGGTCGACTGCAGCCCTAACGTGTCGACTGCCTCGGCCACCCACGTGTCGTCGCCATAAGGAGCGTTTCGTTGCACAGCTCGTCGCAGGGCGCTCAATGTGTTGGGGGAGTCTGCCCCATTCACGATAGCGCTCCAGTTTAAAGGACGCACAATTGGCCATTCTGAAAGGGCTTCGATGTGGCAATTATTTAATCGTCGAGCCAGGCTGCACCAATGCCAATCCTCGGCGCGCTCAACCAGGCCAGCACGCAGAGGATTACGTTCGACATACCGAAACAGCTGAAGCAAATGTGTACCGTGTTGGACGGGAATCGCTTTGAAGCGGCCCTGATAGACTGGTCCTGTTCCTCCGGTCCCGTGGAAACCATGCCACCGGAGCGCATGCGTTACCGTAAGACGCCCCATGAACTTGCTCAGTTGCTCGACAGATGTTGGCCACAGAACGAGATGCCAATGGTTCGGCATGATGCAATAGCATAAAAGCCGCATCGTCATTTCTTCGGCCAACTGGAATAAGAGCTCTTCAAACGCGGAATAATCAGCCGGTCCGCTGAAAAGCGTTAACCGTTTTGCTGCCCGATTCAGAACGTGGCAGACCGTGTCAGGAGCTATGGATCGTGCGCGTCGAGGCATAGCCAATTAGCAATCGAGATGCCGTGACTACTGAGGACAACATCCCCATCCCATTTTCGAATCGCCGGCTCGGGGTCCTGATTTCGGGTCGCGGCAGCAATCTTCAAGCGATCATCGACGCTATCGCCGACAAGAAGCTCAACGCTGAGCTGAGCGTGGTGATCTCCAGCACGCCCGATGCCCCTGGGCTCGAGCGGGCGAAGAGGGCGAGGGTCGAGACGCTTGTTCTCGATTATCGGGACAAGGCAAAATTTGCAACTCGGGAAGATTACGACAATGAGCTCGCACGCCAATTGAAGGCGCGGGGCGTAAGCCTTGTTTGCCTCGCCGGTTTCATGCGTCTATTGACGCAAACCTTCCTAGATGAGTTTCCAAACGCCGTTGTAAACATCCATCCTTCACTTTTGCCGGCATTTCCCGGTACCAACGCTCAGTACCAAGCATGGGAGCACGGCGTGAAGTGGACAGGTGCAACGGTGCATCTTGTTACGGCGGAGCTCGACGGCGGTCCCATCGTCCTGCAGGAAACCGTGCCCGTGAAGGATGGCGATGACATCGAAACGCTTGCTGCTCGTATCCTCGAGAGAGAGCATCATCTCTACCCGTTGGCCATTCAGTTGCTCTTGAATGGTGGATGGCAGATACATGGCCGGCGTTTCGTCAAGAATCCTTAAAACGGGATTCGCAAAAAAGGGGACGGGAATCTTTTTTCTTTCGTGATTCCAGAAAAAGATTCCCGTCCCCTTTTAGGCGCTTCTGCTCTGGAGGGTAATCACCGAGACATCGGGCGGGCAGTTCAATCTATACGGCACATACACAGTGCCAACCCCGCGGCTGACGAAAATGGATGTGTTGTCGCGACGGCCCACGCCCGCGACGACGGGAAATTTCTTCGCGGCGACGGCGCCGAGTCCCGGCAGTACCACCTGGCCACCGTGCGTGTGTCCGGACAGCACGAGCGGGACGTTCAGTGCGGCTGCTTCATCGAGGCGACGCGGATCGTGCGCGAGGAGGATGACGGTCGATTCCGCGCCCTTGGTCAGTCGTGCAATATCGCGCGCCCGCCGAGTCCAGTAGCGCACGCCGACAAGATCGAGCTGCTCGCCGCGAATCCGGAGTGTGGTTCGATCGTCCCGCAGGACCTCGTACCCGTGCGAGATGAGCGCGGCTGGCAAGTCGCGGTCGTCATCGTGATTGCCGACAACCGCGTAGACCCCGAACGGCGCGCTCAGTCCGCCGAGCGCCTCGGAACACGGTACGACATAGGACCGATCGCCCCACGTCACGTAGTCGCCGCCGAGCACGATGAGATCCGGACCTTCGGCCATCATCAGTGACGCGGCGCGGACGATGTCCTGAGCCGGAACCATCTCGCTGTGATGGAGATCGGTAATGAGGCCGATTCTCAGGCCGTGAAGCGCCGGGTGGAGGCCGGACACGGGGATGTCTGTGCGGACGACCTGAATGTTGTGACGTGAATACGCGAGCCCGTATGCGCCACCGCCAATAACGGTGCCCACCCCCCCCGCCATCAGGGCATTCAGCGCCGCGCGCCGGCTGACCAACACCGCATTATGATAAGGGACTCAATGAGCGATCTGTTCTCCGAACTTCAGTGGCGGGGCCTTGTGTTCGACTCGACGGAAGGCACGTCAGAGGCCCTCGCGAGCCGTACGCTGACGCTGTACGCAGGCTTTGACGCCACCGCGTCGAGCCTTCACATCGGACATCTGCTTCCAGTGCTTGGCCTCGCCCGTGCCCAGCGCTTCGGCCACAAACCGATCGCGCTGGTCGGCGGCGGCACGGGCCTGATCGGCGATCCAAGCGGGAAGAGCATGGAGCGCAATCTCCTCACGCTCGACGAGGTTCGTGCGAACGCCGAAGGCGTCCGATCTCAGCTGACGCGTTTTCTGGAGTTCGGTGCAGGCGCCAACGGTGCGCTCGTCGAAAACAACGCTGATTGGCTGACAACGATCACGGCGATGGAATTCTTGCGCGATGTCGGCAAGTACTTCACCGTGAATCAGATGATCGCCAAAGAGTCGGTGAAGCGCCGGATGGAGAGCGAGGACGGCATTTCCTACACCGAGTTCAGTTACTCGTTGCTGCAATCCTATGACTACCTGATCCTGCACGATCGCTTCGCCTGTTCGCTGCAGATCGGTGGCAGCGATCAATGGGGCAACATCGTTGCCGGCTGCGATTTAATCCGCCGCCGCCGAGGTGCAGTCACGCACGGACTGGTGATGCCGCTCATCATGACGGCTGCCGGGACGAAATTCGGGAAGACCGAAGCAGGGACGATGTGGCTCGATGGGGACCGCACGTCGCCGTTCCGCTTCTATCAGTTCTGGCTCAATGTGGATGATCGCGACGCCGTGTCGTACCTGAAGTACTTCACGTTCGGCACTCAGGAACATATCGCCGAGCTCGCGCGCGAAACCCAGGAGCATCCCGAGCGGCGCATCGCGCAGCGCGAGCTCGCGCGCGAGGTGACGGCCATGGTCCACAGCCCCGATCACGTCGTGCGTGCCGAGCGGGCCGCGTCGGTGCTCTTCGGCGCGCCGCTGTCGGGGGCGACCGTCGATGACATCCTGATGGTGTTCGACGATGCGCCGTCGATTTCGGTCACTGGCGCGTCGCTCGAAAGCGGCATCGGTGCTTCAGACCTGGCGGTGAAGGCGGGTTTGGCCGCGTCGAAGGGTGAAGCGGGTCGGCTCATCAAGCAGGGCGGACTCTATGTGAACGATCGACGTCTGACTGACGAGCGCGGGCACATCACGCTGGCCGACGCGATTGGCGGTTCGGTGATTGTGCTGCGCAAAGGCCAGCGGGAGCGGCGCATCGTCAAGATTGAGGGATAGGGCGCGTACTTGACCGATCGGGTGGGGTGCCGTATGATCGTCACAGCTTGTTTCGCTGACCGCCGATATATAAGCGGCAGTGAGACGGGTTAGATAGCGCGCCGGGGTTCAGAGACCGATTAAGCCTGCTCAGCCAATATCCGCTGAGGTCGAGTCGAAGAAGTGGGCGCGGAAAGCCCACCCCGAGCGCGTGTATTGATGATAAGATCAGGGTTCGGTCGGCAAAACCCCGGCGAGGTCGCCGGACGTTGCTCCGAGACAAACGGAGCAAATTTTTTTGCCTCGGTTGACAGAGTTATTCCTCTGTAGTAACCTTAGAAGGTTCCCCCAACGACGGTCTAAAAGACTGGGGAAGGCCACCGGGAGCGGGTATCCGGCTCGGTGGGCGTCGGTTCTTTGAAAACTAGATAGAGCGTACAAGCACAAAAACCCGTCGAGTTATCAGCGGGTGGCGCAGCGTGGTGAAGCGACCTGGTTCTGGTTTGGGCCGGGCGTGGAGCTGTGAACCACCTACAAACTTGACAAACTAAGTAAGAACAACGCAAGGGCCAAAGCAATCGGCTTTTCGTGTTGGCGAGTTTTCCGCCTTCGCTCGCTTCGGCGAGCTACGGCGGATAAACACACTAAACATGAGAGTTTGATCCTGGCTCAGAATCAACGCTGGCGGCGTGCCTAACACATGCAAGTCGAACGCGAAATGGGCTTCGGCCCAAATTGAGTGGCGAACGGGTGAGTAACACGTGGGTGATCTACCTTCGAGCGGGGGATAACGTTCCGAAAGGAACGCTAATACCGCATGACGTCCTGGGTTTAAAGACCTGGAGACCAAAGCTAGGGACCGCAAGGCCTGGCACTTGAAGAGGAACCTGCGTCCGATTAGCTAGTTGGCGGGGTAACGGCCCACCAAGGCGACGATCGGTAGCCGGCCTGAGAGGGCGGACGGCCACACTGGGACTGAGACACGGCCCAGACTCCTACGGGAGGCAGCAGTGGGGAATTGTTCGCAATGGGCGCAAGCCTGACGACGCAACGCCGCGTGGAGGATGAAGATTTTCGGATCGTAAACTCCTGTCGAATGGGACGAACAGATTGCGGGTGAACAGCCCGTAGTCCTGACGGTACCGTTAAAGGAAACCCCGGCTAACTCCGTGCCAGCAGCCGCGGTAATACGGGGGGGGTAAGCGTTGTTCGGAATTACTGGGCGTAAAGGGCTCGTAGGCGGCCAACTAAGTCATACGTGAAATCCCTCAGCTTAACTGGGGAACTGCGTGTGATACTGGATGGCTTGGATTTGGGAGAGGGATGCGGAATTCCAGGTGTAGCGGTGAAATGCGTAGATATCTGGAGGAACACCGGTGG
>CAYHHH010000089.1:0-7834 GCA_964356125.1 uncultured Bifidobacteriaceae bacterium
GCGCAATCGCGGCGGCTCGCGCGCGCGTGCAACGAGTACGGCGCGAAGCTCGTCTCGGATCACCCGGAGCGTTGTGGCTTGTTTGCCGCGGTGCCCTTACCCGATGTCAACGCAGCGCTAGCGGAGATTGCCTACGCGTACGACACGCTCAACACCGACGGGATCGCGTTGTTCACCAGCTACGGCGATACGTGGCTTGGAAATCCCGCCTTCAGGCCGGTCATGGAGGAGCTCAATCGCCGCAGAGCGGTGGTGTCCGTTCATCCCACTGCGGCTGATTGCTGCAGGAACCTCGCCTACGCTCCAGGTGTGGGGCCCGGGAGTATCGAGTACGGAACCGATACGACGCGCGCCATCATGGGGATCGCGTTCAGCGGCGACGCCGTGCGATTTCCGCAGATTCGCTTTATCTGGTCGCATGCCGGTGGAACCGTCCCCTTCCTCGCCGGGCGCATCGAAGGCGCCGCCGGCGGAGCAAAGGAAGCCCTGCCAAACAGATTGTCTTCGGCACTGATTTCCCACCCGGCGGAACGAGCGCGGCTGTTGCCAAAGCACTGGCTGAGACTGGTCTGTTCAGCGAGAACCCAGATTATAGATGTTCGTTTCCAGATTCGGGGATCAGTTGAGCGCCGTCGTCTGTACCTTCTTCAGCGACTGTTGATAGCGCAGTATTCCCGCCAGCAGCGCTTCCGCTATCCGCTGACGATAACCCGGCAGCTTCAGCAGGCGCGCTTCCTGCTGGTTGGTGACGAAGGAAATCTCCGCGAGCACGCTCGGCATCGCGGCGCCGATCAGCACCATGAAGGGCGCCTGCTTCACGCCAAGGTCTTTCAGCGTCTTGTTGCCGCCGCGCATGCCTCGCACGAGCGAGCGTTGAATGCTCGATGCGAAATCGCGCGATTCGTTCAGCTTGCTGTTCAGCGTGATCGCCTTGATGATGCCCGGCAGGCTGTTCATGGTCTTGCCCGACGCGGCGTTCTCGCGCGCCGCCACCGCCTCGGCTTGGGGATTCAACGCAAAGTTCAGAAAGTACGTCTCGACGCCTCGCGCGCTGCCGTTCGAGCTGGCGTTGGCGTGCACCGACAGAAACAGATCCGCAGATTCGCGATTGGCCGTCTCAGTGCGCTCGTCGAGCGAAACGTAATCCTTCGTCTGACGCGTCAGCACGACTTCAATGCCTGGCTGCTGCAGGAGGAGCTTCTCGAGCCGCAACGACACATCCAGCACGAGCTCCGCTTCGGATATGCCGAACGCCGACGCGCCCGGATCGTGCCCGCCGTGCCCGGCATCGATCACGATGCGCGATACGCCCAGACCCAATTGCCGCGCCACCGAGAACTTGCCGCTTGAATTCGCGGATGGCGGGAGGGGCTTGCCCGCGATCACGGGTGCGTTGGGTGCGACAGGTGCGAGAGGTGCGAGGGGTGCGTTAAGTGCGAGAGGTGCGTTAGGTGCGCCTCGTTCGGCATCGATGACGATGCGATATGGGTTGTACAGCGTGAACACGCTGTAGCGAGCGACGTTCTCGAGGTCGAGCACCACGCGCGTCGTGCTGTTCGGGTGACGGCCGAGTCGAATGTGCCGGATGATGTCCGAGTCGTAGCGGAACGTCGCATCCACGAGCGACGCCACCGTCTTCGTCCCCTTGAGATCGAAAAACAGCCGGGCAGGCCCGTCGATCCGTTCCTGATAAAACGGGACTTCGCGATCGAGCTCCACCGTCACGCGCACCACGTCGGGCAGTACCTCGCGATGCACCGCGCGAATCGTGCTGTCTGAGGCCGAAGGGGGCACCTGCGGGGCCGTGGTGACGGCAGACGCGGCCAGCGTTTCGAGCCGTTCGACGTGTGCCGAGGCCTGTGTCTGCAGCGGACTGTGCGGGTACTGGTCGCGGAGCCACTGAAACAGTTGCACGGCCCGGAACTTATCTCGATCCTGATGGAATCGCTCGAAGGCGTCGGCTGAAAGGGTCGCGGCCTGCCACAACGCGTTGTCTGAGAATCCGCTCGTCGGATAGCGGCGGACAAAGCTCCAGTAGCGATTGATGACGACGCGAAAATCGTCGGCGGTCGCGGCGGACGACTTCGAGACGCGGAGTTCCTGCTGCAGCAGCGAGTCGTAACGCACAGACGCAGCGGTAGCGCTCTGGCCGCCAACCTGCGGCGCCCAGACACACGCGACAAGCACGATCGCGCAACACCTACCGAAGCTGGGCATCAACTTCATCAAAGTACGCTTTATCCACGAGCACCTCGCGCGGTTTGCCGCCCGCGCCGGGCGACACGAGGCCGTCCATCTCCATCATGTCGACGAGGCGGGCAGCGCGGCTGAAGCCGATCCTGAGCCGCCGCTGCAGATACGAAATCGACGCCTGCCCGCTGGAGACGACGATGCGTGACGCCTCGTCGTAGAGGTCGTCCTTTTCCATCTCGATGCCGTCGAGCCGCTTCTCTTCGGCGGTGATCGACGTGTTGTACACCGGCTTGCCCTGCTTGCGCAGGAAGCTGGCCAGCCTCGCGCTCTCTTGCTCCGAGATGTACGGGCCGTGCAGCCGTATCGCGCGTGACGATCCCGGCGGCATGAACAGCATGTCGCCGCGCCCGAGCAACTGCTCGGCGCCGTTGCCGTCGAGAATCGTCCGCGAGTCGGTCTTCGACTGCACGCGGAACGAGATGCGGGACGGCAGGTTCGCCTTGATGAGCCCGGTGATGACGTCGACCGACGGCCGCTGGGTCGCCAGCAACAGGTGGACGCCAACCGCGCGCGCCATTTGCGCGAGACGCGCGATCGATTCTTCGACGTCACCGCGCGCGACCATCATGAGGTCGGCCAGCTCGTCGATCACCACGACGATGTAGGGGAGCGGCAGCAGCAGCTCTTCGGATTCCACCGCCGATTTGTCTTTCGCCTGATTCGCGGCGTTGCGGTTGAACTGCTCGATGTTGCGCACACCCGCGGCCGCGAGCTTCTTGTAGCGCTCTTCCATTTCCTTGACGGCCCAGCGGAGCGCGTTGATGGCCTGTTTCGGATCCACGACGACAGGCGTCATCAGATGAGGAATGTCTTCGTACATCCCGAGCTCGACGCGCTTCGGGTCGATCATGATGAGCCGGACCTCTTCAGGCGTCGCGCGAAACAGGATACTCGACAGCATCGCGTTGATCGCCACAGATTTGCCCGTGCCCGTGGATCCCGCAATCAACAGATGCGGCATCGTCGCGAGGTCGGTCATGTAGGGCTCGCCGTGAATCGTCTTGCCGAGCGCCAGCGTCAGCTTCGAGCTCGAGCGCTGATACATCTCCGACTGCAGGAGCTCGCGGAGCGAGATCTGCTCGCGCGCCTGATTCGGAATCTGAATGCCGACGGTCGACTTGCCGGGAATGCGATCGATGAGCACCGACTCGGCCTGCATGGCCAGGCAGAGATCGTCGGCGAGGCTCGTGATTTTCCCGTATTTGACGCCGGCGTCGGGCTTGAACTCGAACGTCGTGACGACCGGTCCCGGATGAATCTGGGCGACAGCGCCTTCGACGGCGAACTCGCGGCACTTCTCTTCGAGCAGCCGCGCGCCCTCCATCAGCTCGCGCTCGTCGATTTTGCGCTCGGTCTTCGGCGCATCGAGGAGCGACAGCGGCGGTACTGTGTAGGCGCCGTTTCTCCGCGGTTGCCGCGGCTCGGGATCGGGCAGCGGGAGCGGCGGATTTTCGAGCGTCTTGGCCCGCTTGGCCATGACGGGCGGCCTGCGCTCGTCTGCGGGATGCTGTTCTTCCTCGATCTCGACGGCGCGCGTGGAGACCGGGTCGATAAGCTTCCTCGCCGCCGCGACGACCGGCGCCCCCTTTTCCGCTTTCTTCGCCTGTTTGGCGAGCAGCGCTCTGCGCTGGCGCGCGCGGCGGCGCTCGTCCACCCAGGCGCGCAGCGCTCCGAACATGCGCGAGCTGCCCGAGCGGCTGACCTGGGTCGCCGACGAAAACATGCGGCCCAGCGAAAACTGCGTCGCGAGAACGACCGCGAGAAACAGCAGCGTGAGAATGACGATGATCGAGCCCGTCCGGTTCAGGTATTCGGCCATCCACGACGCGAGCCATTCGCCGAGGTAGCCGCCCGCGCGGAATGGCTTCCCCCCAACGTCGACGCTGCCGAACGCCAGGCTCAGCAGCGAGCTGATGCAGCCGAAAAGCAGGCCGGCGCCGATGATTTTGGTGTACTGCGCGTCGAACGCGCGGCACCAGAATTTGTGCCAGCCGACGACCACCATCGTCGCGGGGATGAGGAACGACGCGTACCCGACCAGCTGGAACGACAGCTCGGCGAGGAACGCGCCGACGCGGCCGGCGAAGTTCACCGGCTGCGCGCCCGAGCCCGAGCTGAAGAACCACACGGGGTCGGTCGGCTCGTAGGTCGCCAACGCGATGAGCCAGATGAGCGCTGCGGCGAACAGCGCCACGCCGAAGAACTCGCTGACCCGGCGCGAAAGGGTCGATCCTGCCACGCTAGACCTCCATGATGACCGGGACGATGAGCGGACGCCGCCCCGAGCGCTTTTTGAAGAAGCGTCGTAGCTCGACGCGGATTTTCTCTTTGATAAGCCCTTGATCGGTCCGCTCTTCAACACTCGCTCCCTGAATGACGTCGGCGACGAGCTTCGCGGCATCGCGCAGCAGCTCGCCGCTGGCCGCGTCCTGCACCAGTCCGCGGCTGACGATCTCCGGATCGCCTTCGATGTTGCCCGTCTGGCTGTTGATCGCGACGACAGGCACCAGCACGCCGTCCTCGGCCAGATGCCGCCGGTCGCGCAGCACTTCGTCGATCACTTCGCCCGATCGCGATGAATCGATGAGCACGCGGCCGGTCGGCGCCTTTCCGACGACCGCACCGCCGTTCTCGTCGAATCGCAGGATGTCGCCGTCTTCGATCAGCATCACCTTTACCGCGGGCGTGATGCCCTTCGTGACGCGCTCGGCGATGCGCGCGTGCTGCGACAACTGCCGGTACTCGCCGTGAATCGGGATGAAGTGCTTCGGCCGCACGAGCGTCAGCACCAGCTTCAGCTCTTCTTCGCTGCCGTGTCCCGAGACGTGCACGTGCTTGATGCCCTCGTAAATCACGTCGGCGCCCCGGCGCGCCAGGTGATTCATCACGTGTCCGATCGCCTTCTCGTTGCCCGGAATGGCGCGGGCGGAGAAGACGACCGTGTCGTTATGGCCGACCTTCACATACCGGTGATCGTTGATCGCGATGCGCGACATCGCCGCGAACGGCTCCCCCTGCGAGCCGGTGGCCAGGCACAACACGTGCGATGGCGGCAGCGATTCAACGTCGGTGTCGCGAATCATCCGTCCCGCAGGCAGCTTGAGGTAACCAAGCCGCTGCGCGGCGTCGGACGTCTGCAGTATTCCGCGCCCGACGAATGCGACCTTGCGCTGAAACTGATCCGCCAGGTCGACGAGAATCTGCATCCGGTACACGCTCGACGAGAACATCGCCACCAGCAGCTTGCCGGAGGCGGTCGTGAACACCTCTTCGAAGGCGTCCTTGACCTCGAGCTCCGACCCGGTAAAACCCTTGCGATCGATGTTCGTGCTGTCGCCGAAAAGCGCGAGCACGCCCTGGCTGCCGAGCTCGGCGAAGCGATGCAGGTCGAAATGCTGCCCGTCGATGGGCGTCTGATCGATCTTGAAATCGCCCGTGTGCAGGATCGTGCCCGCGGGGGTGTGTATCGCGATGGCGAGGCAGTCGGGCATGCTGTGCGTCACGCGCAGGAACTCGACCTCGCAATCGCCGATGCGCACCCGCTGCCGGGGCTTCACGGCGACCAGTCGATCGCCGGGATCGATCCCGTGCTCCTCGAGCTTCGGCCGCAGCAGCGCCAGCGTCAGCGGCGAGCCGTACACATTGCCTTCGATGAGCGGCCAGACGTACGGAACGCCGCCGATGTGATCTTCATGCCCGTGCGTCAGCAGCAGCGCCGTCGGCCGCGGCTGGCACTGTTGCAGGTACGTCAGATCGGGTATCAGTAGATCCACGCCCGGCAATTCCGGTCCGGCGAACATGACGCCAGCATCGATGACGAGCGTCGCCTGATCGGTCGACACCGCCATCGAATTCATGCCGAATTCGCCGAGCCCGCCGAGCGGGACCACTTGGAGAAATGGAGCCATAAAAAAAGAGATCGGGATCCTGTCTGGATCTTGTCGCGGTCGATTACCGTGATGCGCCGTTACGCGCGACCACGAGACCAGGCTGCTGGGCGCTGCCTGAGGAGAGGGCCAAAGAATAGCACAGAGTCAGCTTTTTGCCGTAGCGAAAATGTCGGCAAGTCTTGCGATTTCAATAACCTCCAGCGTCTCTGGGCGCCGGCGCGGGTCGATGCCGGCGGCGGTCAGCACGGGGGTGGGGAGGGCGCCGATCTCGCCGGCGAACGGCGCCAGGGCATTGGCGAGTGTCTTGCGCCGCTGCGTAAACATGCTCCGGACCATCCGCTGGAACAGCGCGGCATCGGCCAGCTCGAAGGGAGGCGGCCTAAAGGTGAGCCGCAGCAGCGCGGAGCGCACCTCAGGTGGGGGCCGAAATGCTCCAGGTGGAATCGCCAGCACTCGCGTCACGTCGGCGCGCCATTGCACCAGCACGCTCAGGACGCCGAACTCCGCAGTTCCCGGCTTCGCGATAATCCGGTCGGCCACTTCGCGCTGCAGCATCAGCGTGGCGTCGGTGACGGGGCGTCGCGACTCGAGCTCGAGCTCGAGCAGGCGGAACAGAATCGGCGATGAGATGTTGTAAGGAAGATTGCCGGCGATGCGAATCGGCGCATCCCCGCGCGGCAACGCGGCGTCAAGGTCGATGTCGAGCACATCTCCCTCCACGATCGAGGCGTTCGACGGAAGTCTAGGGGTGAGCTCGGCAATCAGATCGCGGTCGATCTCGATCGCAACAAGGCGCGAGACTTTCGACGCCAGCCTTAGCGTCAGCACACCCGGACCAGGGCCAATTTCCAGAAACACATCGTCTGGCGCCGGAGCAATGGCGTGAAGAACCTTGTCGGCCCAGACGGGCTCGAGGAAGTGTTGTCCGAAGCGTTTACGAATACGAGGCATTTTTCAGTCGCGGGGGCCCCCCGCCCCGCTCCGGTCGCTCCGCTTGCGGGGCCCCCGCGCCCCGCGCCGCTTCGCGACCTGCTGATAGAAATCGCACTCGTCGCGCACGACGCACTGGTCGCACAGCGGCTTCGGTTTGCAGATGCGGCGCCCGTGCAGGATGAGCGTGTCCGAAGACTTCGTCCATTCCGCGGGAGGAAGCGCGCCTCCGAGCTGCTGCTCGACTTCCTCCGGATCGTCGGACGAAGCGATGCCGATGCGATTGGACACGCGCAGAACGTGGCGGTCCACCGGCAAGCCGGGCACGCCCAGGGCATGGCCGAGCACGACGTTGGCGGTCTTGCGTCCCACGCCTGGAAGCCCGACGAGCGCCTCCATCGTGTCGGGGACGTTGCCGCCGTGCCCATCGACGCGCGCGCGCGCCATCCCCATCAGCGATTTCGCTTTCGAGCGGTAAAAGCCGGTTGCATGGATTAGCGGCTCCAGCTCGTCCGCCTTCGCCTTCGCGAGGGACGCGGCATCGGGATACCGCTTGAACAGGACAGGGGTCACGCGGTTCACCCCCGCGTCGGTCGATTGCGCCGAGAGGATCGTCGCGACGAGCAGTTGGTAAGGATTCTCGTAATCGAGCTCGGTGTCGGCGTCGGGGTGCTGCGTGTAGAGCTTGCGCAGTACCGGTAAGGCTCGACTGAAGTCGAGCCCTACCGAAGATTCCGGCAGCGGGCGCCGCGCGGAAGATT
>CAYHHH010000089.1:7934-17293 GCA_964356125.1 uncultured Bifidobacteriaceae bacterium
AGCGGGCGCCGCGCGGAAGATTTCGGTAGGGCGCGACTTGAGTCGCGCCGTGATCGGTTTTGCTCAGTGGACCGGGCCACGACCCACGTTCCCGGCCGACTCCGTGTAGATGCGCATCTGTTCCTGCAGCGCCGCGATGAGCGTCGGTATCACCTGCACCGGCATGACGACGCGCGCCTTCACGGGCGCGCGCACGATGTGCTCGGATTCGGCCGCCCTGATGTCCTTCTCAGACAACGGCGCCATCTCGCAGAACGTGAGGGTGAAATCGAACGGCGTGTGATTGACGGCGCAGAAGTTGGCGTAGGTGCGCGTCGCGTCGGACGTTTCGTCGGGGACGATGGTGAAGTTGATCTGCTTCGATTCGCTCATGTCAATATTTTCGCATGACCCCGACCACGACCCCCTGCACCTGCACCTGGTCGGCGTCGACGAAGATGGGCTGCATGGTGGGGTTCGCCGGCTGCAGCCGGACGCGGCCGTTCTCGCGATAGAGCTTTTTCAGGGTGACGTCCGAGCCGCTGAGCAGGGCGACGACGGTCTCGCCGTTCTGCGCGGTCTTGCGATCTTCGATGATGACGAAGTCGCCATCGCAGATTTGCTCGTCAATCATCGAGTTGCCCCGGACGCGGAGCACGTAGGTGTCGCGCCGGCCGACCATCTCTTCGGGCACCGCGATCGTCTCGTTCGAGGCAATCGCCTCGATCGGCGCACCTGCCGCGACGTAGCCCAGCAGCGGAAGGTCCACAGACCGGCCGCCGGTCGCCGTGGGAATCATCTCGACCGAGCGGCTGCGATTCCACGCGCGCTTGATGAAGCCTTTTTCCTGGAGATTGGTGAGATGTTTGTGCACGGTGGCGAGCGAAGAGAGGCCGAAGCGGCGGCCTATTTCCTCGAGGCTCGGGGCGTACCCGTGCTGCTGAATGAAGTCCTGCAGGTAGTCCAGTATTTCTCGTTGGCGCTTGGTTAGCGGGAGCACGTCATGGCCCTCCAGTCGCGCCAACTATACGCAAAAGAAAGGCGAAGGTCAATCGTCCGGTGCGTCGACCGGTCCCGGCAATTGCGGTAGACTGCAAACAGCGCCTGTGCATTGAGATAGCTGAGAAAAGCAATGACACGTACCGCCGCATCCGCACTCGTCGCCGGTCTCTTCGTCTGCAGCCTGTTCGCGGCCGATCCCGTCACGCGACGGGACGCGGCGCGCCTGCAGGCGAAGCTGGACAAGATCACCAAGGGACCCGCGGCCGCCGGCAAAACGCCCGCGAGCACGGCGATTACCGAGACAGAAGTCAATTCCTATCTGCAGTTCGAGCTGAGCGAGCGCATTCCGGAAGGGGTGACCGACCCCTGGGTGTCGATTCTCGAGAATGGGCGCCTTGGAGGAAAGGCCACTGTCGATCTGGCGCGCGTCGGGAAGAGCCGCAAATCGGGCGGCATGCTCGATCCCTTCAACTTCCTCACCGGCTCGCTGCCGCTGGCGGTGAACGGCGTGTTGAAGACGAAGAACGGGATCGCGAACTTCGCCGTGGAATCGGCGTCGATCTCGAGCGTGCCGGTGCCGGTGTGGATGCTCCAGGAGATCGTCAGCTACTACTCGAAGTCGGAATCGGCGCCCAGCGGCGTCGCGATCGACAAGCCGTTTGTGCTGCCCAGCGGCATCCGCGAAATCCGCACGGCCCGCGGACAGGCGACCGTGGTGCAATAGGCCAGGGGTTCCAGGTTCCCAGTTCCGGGTTCCGGTTCCACGTTCGAGGTGGCGCCCTGAATTTCCGCGCGCGTCTGTTCTTATAAAAGCTGGCGTACACTCGCCAGCGCCCACCACGAACCAGGAACTCGGAACAGGAACGCGGAACCTTTCGTGTCAACCGACTATCTACAGACGCCGCTCCAGTATCTAAAAGGCGTTGGACCCAAGCGAGCGTCCGATCTGCACCGGATCGGCCTCGTCACCGTCGAAGACTTCCTGTATAGATTTCCCCTCCGCTACGAAGACCGCGGACATCTGCAGCCGATCGCATCGCTGAAGCCTGGGCAGCAGGTGGCCATCGCCGGACGCATTCAAAGCAGCGCGCTTCGGACCACCCGCCGCCCCGGATTCAAGATCTTCGAAGCGCTCGTCGGCGACGCCAGCGGATCGATCGTCGCCGTCTGGATGAATCAGTCGTTCCTCAAGGACATCCTGCGCCGCGACGTCCAGGTCGTGCTCTTCGGCGCGGTCGAGGCGCGCGCGGGGCTGCAGATGATCAACCCCGATTACGAGGTCATCGGCAGCGACGGTGACGGAGACGCCGAGCCCGAGGAGGCCCAGACGATTCACACCGGGCGTATCGTGCCCGTGTACGAGAAAGCCGGCGCGATGACGCCGAAGCTGCAGCGCCGCCTCGTGTTCGACGTGCTGTCGCGCATGCCGGCGGACCTGCCGGATCCGTTCCCTGAGGAGGTGCGGCGACGCCTGCACCTGCCCGATCGCCGCACCGCGCTGATGGCCGCGCACTTTCCGCCGTTGGACACGCCGGCAGCGCAGCTGAACGCGTTCCGGACACCCGCGCAAGTGCGCCTCATCTTCGAGGAGTGCTTTCTCTTTCAGCTGGGCCTGATGCTGCGGAAGCGCGCCGCGGTCCGCGAGTCGAAGCCGCGGACGATCGAGGTCACCGATCGCATCCGCGAGTCGGCGCGCGGCATTCTGCCGTTCAAGCTGACCGAGGGGCAGCGCAGCGCGCTGAAAGAGATCGTTGAGGACATGCAGCGCCCGACGCCGATGAACCGGCTGCTCCAGGGGGACGTGGGCGCGGGCAAAACGATCGTCGCGCTGCTCGCGGCGCTCGTGGCGATGGAGAACGGTCTTCAGGTGGCTTTCATGGCGCCGACCGAAATCCTGGCCGAGCAGCATTTTCTGAGCCTGCGGAAGCTGCTGGAGAAGTCGCGCTTCAAGGTCGAGCTCATCACCGGCGCGACGACCGGCCTCACGCGTCGCGATGTGCTCGCGCGGCTGGCCGTGGGGGACATCGATCTGGTGGTCGGCACGCATGCGCTCGTGCAGGGCACCGTGAACTTCCGAGAGCTGGGCCTCGCGATCATCGACGAACAGCATCGGTTCGGGGTCGTCCAGCGCGCCACACTGCGGTCGAAGGGACTGATGCCCGACGTGCTTGTCATGACCGCGACCCCGATCCCTCGCACGCTGGCGCTCACGGTGTACGGCGATCTCGATGTGTCGGTCATCCGCGACATGCCGCCGGGCCGCCGCGCGATACAGACGACCGTGAAGCCCGAGTCGCGCCGCGAGGACATCTACCAGATGGTCAGGAAGCAGCTCGACGAAGGGCGGCAGGCCTACGTCGTGTATCCGCTCATCGAGGAATCGGAGAAGATCGATCTCAGAGCCGCGACGGAGATGGCCGACACGCTCGCGCAGGATGTCTTTCCGGAATTCCGCGTGGCGCTGCTGCACGGGAAGATGAAACAGGACGCGAAAGATCGCGTGATGCGCGCGTTCGCCGCGGGCGAGATTCACGTGCTCGTGTCGACGACCGTCATCGAGGTGGGCATCGACGTGTCGAACGCGACCGTGATGCTCATCGAGCACGCCGAGCGGTTCGGCCTGTCGCAGCTGCATCAGTTGCGCGGCCGCGTCGGGCGCGGTGCGCATCAATCGCACTGCGTGCTGCTGTATCAGTATCCGATTTCACAACAGGGGAAGGCACGGCTGCAGGCGCTGGCCGACACGACGAACGGATTCGAAATCGCCGAGCGCGATCTCGAGCTGCGCGGGCCGGGCGATGTTTTCGGGACGCGGCAGTCAGGCCTCCCCACGCTGCGAACCGGCGACCTGCTGCGCGATCACTCGCTGATGGAACAGGCGCGCGACGAAGCCGCGCGCTTCCTCGATCAGCACACGCTCACGACCCCGCTCGTCGAACACATGAAAGCCGCCTGGCCGAGCAGATTTGGATTAATGGACATCGGCTAGCTACTACCTGAAGAGATGCGCATCATTGCTGGTGAACTGAAAGGCCGCCGCCTCAAGACCCCGAAGTGGGACGGCCTGCGTCCGACGTCGGACAAGCTGCGCGAGACGTTGTTCAATGTCGTCTCTGCGCGCGTGGCGGGCGCGCGGGTGCTCGATCACTATGCGGGCACCGGTGCGATCGGCATTGAAGCGCTCAGCCGCGGCGCGGCGCACGTGACGTTCGTCGATCGCGATCCGCGCGCGCTGAAGCTCATCGACGAGAACCTGCGTCACTGCGGCGTCCGAGACCGCTATGTTATTATCCGAACGCTGCAATCACTGCCGGCCGCATCGATTGATGTGGCCGTGCTGGATCCGCCTTACGACGAACCCGATCTGACGGTCTCGATTGCCGCGGCCGAGCCCCTGATTGCGCCAGGCGGACTGCTCGTACTCGAGCACGCGCGCCGCCGTCCGGCACCCGATCAGGTCGGACGTTTGAGGAAGTCGCGTGAGTTATTGTCAGGAGACAGCGCGCTGGCGTTCTATGAAGCCTAGGTCGTGTAGCGGCGCGGGGCGAGGGGCCCCCGCAAGCGGAGCGACCGGAGCGGGGCGGAGGGGCTCCCGCGATTAAAAATGACACTTGCAGTCTACCCAGGCTCGTTCGATCCGTTGACCAACGGACACGTCGATATCATCGAGCGGGGCACGCACCTGTTCGACACGATCATCGTCGCCATCCTGGTGAACGTCGAGAAATCGCCGCTCTTCAGCACGCAGGAGCGCGTCGACATCGTGCGCGAGGTCTTCAAGGGGCGGCCCAACGTCGAGGTGGACACCTTCGAGGGGCTGCTCGTCGATTATGTGGCCAAGCGGAAAGCCGACGTCATCGTGCGCGGGCTTCGCGCGCTGTCGGATTTCGAGACGGAATTTCAAATGGCGCTGATGAACCGGCGCCTGAGCCCGCACGTCGAGACGGTGTTCATGATGCCCGCGGAGCAGTACACCTACATCAGCTCGCGGCTCATCAAGGAAGTCTTTTCGCTCGGCGGTCAGGTGCACGGCCTCGTGCCCGAGATCGTGGAACGCCGATTGAGCGAAAAACAGAGAGGGAACGTCCATGCTAGCTGAGCGGATGAGCAGAATCTCCACGTCGCCGACGATGAAGGTCGCCGGCGAAGCGGCCAAATTGAAGCGGCAGGGGGTCGATGTCGTCGACTTCGGCGCGGGGGAGCCCGATTTTCCGACCCCGCAGCCGTCGAAGGACGCGGCCAAGGTCGCCATCGATCAGAACTTCACCAAATACACGCCGCCGGCGGGGATGCCCGACCTGAAGCAGGCGATCTGCGCGCGCTACAAGGCCGATTACGGCGTCAGCTTCACCGAAGCCGAATGCATCGCCACGGCCGGCGGCAAGCAGGCGCTCTACAACACCGCGATGGTGCTGTACAACCCGGGCGATGAAGTCATCACGCACGCGCCGTACTGGCCGACGATTCCGGAGCAGGTGAAGCTCGCCGACGCGAAGCCCGTGATCGTGCAGACGAAGCCGGACGACGGGTTTGCGATTCATCCCGAGGCGATCATCTCGGCGATCACGTCGCGCACGAAGGCGATCATCATCAACTCGCCGGCGAACCCGACGGGCGCCGTGATCTCGGAAGAGAGCCTCGCGGCGATCGCCGATGCGGCCGCGAAGCGCGGCATCTGGGTCGTCGTCGACCTGTGCTACGAGAAGCTGATCTACGACAACGTGCCGCACAATCTCGTGAAGGTGCTGACCGATCGCATGCGCGATCGCGCCATCTTCTGCGGCTCGGCGTCGAAGGCGTACGCGATGACCGGCTGGCGCTGCGGCTGGATCCTCGCGCCGAAGGCGGTGGTCACGGCCGCGGACACGCTGCAGGGGCATTCGACGTCGAACGTCGCATCGATCTCGCAAAAAGCCGCGCTGCAGGCGCTCACCGGCTCGCAGGATCCCGTCGGCGCGATGCTGAGCGAGTACAAGACGCGGCGCGACACGCTGATGGAGTGGTTGTCGGAGGATCCGCGTATCGAGTGCGTGAAGCCGCGCGGCGCGTTCTATCTGTTTCCGCGCATCACGAAAGTGCTCGAGGCGACCGGCATCGCGAATACCGGAGACTTCTCGCAGATGCTGCTCGACGAAGCGCGCGTCGCGCTGGCGGCCGGCGAAGGGTTCGACGCGCCCGGCTTCCTGCGCATCTCGTACGCGACCTCGCTCGATCGGCTGCGCGAGGGCACCACGCGCATCCTCGACTTCGTCAAGAAGCACGAGCAAAAACCCGCCACCGTTCGCTAGCGTGGGCACACTCCCTTCGGGCTTCATCTCACGGGCCGCCGGCATTGTCGGCGGCCCGTTCGTGCTTCAGGACGAGCTCTCGCGCGACACCTATGGAATCGACGGCACGAAGAAGGGCGTGAGCGCCGACCTCGTCGTGCTTCCTGGATCGACGGCTGACGTGTCGCAGATCGCGAAGCTCTGCGACGACGAGCGCGTGCCGATCGTCGCGCGCGGCGCAGGCACCGGATACACCGGCGGCGCCGTGCCCACGCGCGGCGGCGTCGTGCTGTCGCTCGAGCGGATGAACCGCATCCTCGAGATCGATCAGCTCAACCTGCTCGCGCGCGTGCAGCCGAACGTCATCACCGGCGATCTCCAGGATGCCGTCGAACGGGTCGGATTGTTCTATCCGCCCGATCCCGCCAGCCTCAGGCAGTCGGCGCTCGGAGGCAATGTCGCGGAGTGCGCCGGCGGACCGCGCGCGTTCAAGTACGGGACGACGAAGCGCTATGTGCTGGCGCTGGAAGCCGTGCTCGCGAGCGGCGAGATTATTCACACCGGCTCGAAAGCGGTGAAGAACGTCGTCGGCTACGACCTGACGCAGCTGCTCGTGGGCTCGGAAGGGACGCTGGCGATCGTCACGGAGATTACGCTGCGGCTCATTCCGAAACCCTTCACGCAGGCGACGCTGCTTGCCGAGTTCGCCGACGTGACGCACGCCGTGGAGGCGGTCACGCAGCTCATCCGGCGGCGCGTGGTGCCTGCAGCCATCGAGCTGATCGACGCGGCGTCGCTGACAGCGCTCGCCGAGCACGCGGGACGCCCGATGGCGTCGGCGGACGCAGGCGCCGTGCTCATTGTCGAGGTCGATGGCGCCCCGCAATCCGTCATGCCCGAGATTCTGCTGGTCGAAGACGCGTGCCGGGATTCCGGGGCGATTCACATGACGCGCGCCGCGAGCGAAGCCGAGCGCGACGACATCTGGCACCTGCGGCGCGAGCTCTCACCGGCGCTCAGGAAAATCTCGAATATCAAACTGAACAACGATGTCGTCGTGCCGCGCGGCCGGATTCCGGAGCTGTTCGCGCTCGTCAAAGAGATCGAGTTGGAAAGCGGACTGCCGATCGCCTCGTTCGGGCACGCGGGCGATGGGAATATTCACGTGAATATCATGATTCCCGAGGACTCGCCCCTGGCAGGGAAGAGGGAAGAGGGCAGAGGGCAGAAAGACGCGATGGAACGTGGCGAACGTGCCGTGCGCCGGCTGTTCGAAGGGGTCGTCGCACTCGAGGGGTCGATCAGCGGCGAGCACGGCATCGGGTTCACGAAGTCGGCCTATCTCGGACTGGAGCTCTCGCCCGGGGAAATCGCGCTCATGAAACGCGTGAAGGCCGCCTTCGATCCCAACGGCATCCTCAATCCAGGTAAGATCTTTCCAGATGAGTAAGGTTGTCGCCGTCATCGGCGCTTCGTCCGACCCGCGAAAGTTCGGCAACCGCGCGGTGCGTGCATTTCGGCGCCAGGGCTATACGGTCGTGCCGATCAACCCGAACGAGGCGGAGGTTGAGGGTTTGAAGACGTACGCATCGGTGCTCGATGTGCCCGAGACAATCGACATGGCGACGTTTTATGTGCCTCCCGACGTGGGGGAGAAGGTGATGCCGGAGGTCGCGCGGAAGAAGATTCCGGAGGTCTGGCTGAACCCGGGGTCGGAAAGCGTGGCGTTGATTCGTCTGGCGCGCTCGCTCGACGTCGAGCCCATCGTCGCGTGCAGCATCATCGGGATAGGCGAGAACCCGTACGCCTAGCCGACCTGAAGGTCGGCACTACGCCAGTTCCGGCCTTGTCGCGTACGTAGTGCCGGCCTTCAGGCCGGCTTAACTTGACATGGTGTAGGCCGGGTTCTATACTCGCAGGCAGTAATTAATTCCTGTCTGAATGGGACGCGGGCTTCTTCTCTCGGACCCGCGGTGTTAATAATCACGGATTTCCCCGCAATTTGATCACAGTCTCAACCTTGTTCCGGTACCGTAACGCCCACGCTTTCTGTCTCTAGGCGTGCGCACATCACACCCCAAAACAACCAGCACGAGTCTATGTCCACAAATCAGAAGCGCCCAAATCCGGCGTCGCGCGGTTCCGCAAACGAACTAGCGGCGTCACCAGAGCAACCCACCGCCACCACGGAGACGCCAGAGGCCGCGACCGCGCCGCCCGCCGACGTGCAGCCAGCGGCAGCAACGCCTGCAGCGGCACCAGCGGCGGCGAGTGCGCCCGCGGCAACGGGTGCGCCGGCGCCACCGGCGCCGCGGCCGCCGCAGCAGCAAGGGCAGGGGCAGCGGCGCGGCGAAGGGCTGAACATCGGCGAGCTGAAGGACATGAGCATTCAGAAGCTCACCCAGATCGCCAAAGAGCTCAACGTCGCCGGCGCGACCGGAATGCGCAAGCAGGAGCTGATCTTCCAGATCCTCAAGGCGCAGACCGAGCAGAGCGGCTTCATCTTCTCGGAGGGTGTGCTCGAGGTGCTGCCGGATGGCTTCGGATTCCTGCGCGCGCCCGATTACAACTACCTGCCGGGTCCCGACGACATCTACGTCTCGCCGTCGCAGATCCGGAAGTTCGACCTGCAGACCGGCGACACGGTCTCCGGGCAGATTCGTCCGCCGAAGGAAGGCGAGCGATATTTCGCGCTGATCAAGGTTGAAGCGGTCAACTTCGAGCAGCCCGAGCAGGCACGCGACAAGCTGTTCTTCGAGAACCTCACGCCGCTGTATCCGCAAGAGCGCCTCAAGCTCGAGACGACCGGCGAAAACCTGTCGGCGCGCGTGATGGATCTCTGGACGCCGATCGGCAAGGGACAGCGCGGTCTCATCGTCGCGCCGCCCCGCACGGGCAAGACGATGCTGCTCCAGAACATCGCGCAGTCGGTCGTGCAGAACCACCCCGAAGTGTTCCTCATCGTGCTGCTCATCGACGAGCGGCCTGAAGAAGTCACCGACATGCAGCGCTCGGTCGACGGCGAAGTCATCTCGTCGACGTTCGACGAGCCGGCACAGCGCCACGTGCAGGTGGCCGAGATGGTCATTGAGAAGGCGAAGCGCCTTGTCG
>CAYHHH010000090.1:0-4057 GCA_964356125.1 uncultured Bifidobacteriaceae bacterium
GTCATCAGCACGGTTTCGCCGTTGATCGACACCGCGTTCGCATCGGCGCCCGCCGCGAGCAGGCGCTCGACCATGGCGCCGCTCCGATTCGTGCACGCCAGGTGCAGCGGCGTGAATCCGTTTTCGTTGGAGACCGTCGCTCGCGCGCCGGCGCGAATCAGGAGATCGGCACTGGCGAGATCGTCGACGTGGGCCGCCCAGTGAAGCGCCGTCGCCCCATCGCCTTGCGGCGCATTGACATCGACACGCTGCTTGATGAGCGCGCGAACCGTTGCGACGTCCCTGCTGCGCACGGCCTTGATCAGCCGTGCGTCCGCACCCGCCGCGGTAAGCGAAACCTGCGCGGCTGCGAGCAGGAGAATGCCTTTTCCCACGCGACCTACGCGACCCACGAACCCCACGCGACCTTCTGTGTTCACAACGACAGAATCTTCGCGTCGACCCGGCCGTTGCTGTCCCCGAACTTGTCCATCACGATGCCGAAGTGATCGAGCAGCGTGAGGTGCAGGTTCGCGAGCGGCACGTCGCGCATGCGGATGTGGCGGCCGCCCTTCAGCAGGCCCGCGCCGCCTCCCGCCAGCACGATCGGCACATCGTACGGGTCGTGGCTGTTGCTGTCCGCGATGCCCGCGCCGTACATCATCGTCATGTGATCGAGCAGCGTGCCGTCGCCGTCGGGCGTCGCCTGCAGCCGCTCGAGGTAGTACGCGAACTGCTTCACGTGATACGCGTTGATCTTGGCGACCTTCTCGATCTTCTGCAGCTCGCCGGCGTAGTGCGAGATTGGATGATGCGCGTCGTTCACGCCGATCTGCGGATACGTCATGCCACTGTGCTCGCGGCCCACCATGAAGGTGATGACGCGCGTGAGATCGCACTGATACGCCAGCACCTGCAGATCGATCATCAAGCGCATGTGCGCTTCCCAGTCGGTGGGAATGCCGGCGGGATGATCGACGAGCGGCAACTGCTGACCGCTTTGCGCCTCGGCGAGCTGGATGCGCTGCTCGACGTCGCGGATCGCCGACAGATATTCCGTCAGCTTCGCGCGGTCGGACGCCGGGAGCGAGCCCTGCAGGTGCGCGACTTCCTCGGTGACCGAATCGAGCACGCTGCGCTGCTGCCGCATCCGCGCCAGCCGCACTTTCGGATCGGTGGTTTCGGCATCGCCGAAGAGCCGCTCGAAGACGACGCGCGGGTTGTTCTGGGTCGGCAGCGGCGTGTTCGCGCTCTTCCAGACGATCGTGCTGGTGTAGGGACACGCGTAGCCGGTGTCGCAGGCGCCGGAGTTCTCGCCCGATTCCATCGACAGCTCGAGCGACGGCAGCTGCGTGTGCCTGCCCGTCTCGTTGGCGAGAATCTGATCCATCGAGATGCCGACGTCGAGCCAGGTCTCGCTGGTCGGCGGCGTCACGTTGGTCAGGAACCGCGTGCTGGCCTTCGCATGCGCGCCGCCGGGGCGCTCGCGCGTCGGCAGGCTATTGAGCCCGCTCACGACGAGGATGTTCTCGCGGTACGGCGCCAGAGCACTCAGCGTCGGCGTCAACTCGTAATTCGCGCCAACGGCGGTCGGCAGGTAGTTCTTCATGATCATGCCGTTCGGCACGTAGAAGACGCCGAAGCGGTTGACCGGCTTGCCCGCCGTCCTCTGCAGCGCAGACAACGCCGGCACCATGCTGTCGAGCAGCGGCAGCGCGAGCATCGCGCCCATGCCGCGCAGCATCGTCCGCCGCGGTATCGCCCGTTTCGACACGATCATTATTCGCTCCTCATTCACTGCGCAAACGGAGTGCTCTGCACCACTCCGAGAATTACCGACGACCACCGATAGTCATGCACCGCGGCGTCGCGCGCGATCTTGCGGATGGCGGGCTGGTCGTAATATTCGACGCCGCGCCCGATCGCATAGGCGAGCAGCTTGCCGCTGAGCGCTCGAACGAAGTCTTCCTTGTGATCGACGAGATACGAGCGCAGCCCTTCGACGCCGGCGAACTGCGTGCCGTCGGGCAGCGATGCGTTCGGATCGACGGGCACGCCATCCGCCTCGGCGCGCCACTTTCCAACCGCGTCGAAATTTTCGAGCGAGAAGCCGAGCGGATCCATGCGCTGATGGCACGACGCGCACGCCGGGTTCTTGCGGTGCAGTTCCATGCGCTCGCGCAGCGACTTCGGCTGTCCTTCCATCCCGGCATCTTTCAGCGCCGGCACGTTTAGCGGCGGAGGAGGCGGCGGCGAGCCGAGCATGTTCGCGAGCAGCCAGCGGCCGCGAATCACGACCGAGGTGCGGTTCGGATACGACGTCACCGAGAGCACGCTCGCCTGTCCGAGGAGGCCGCCGCGCCGGCGATCGGCGAACGTCACGGGCCGGTAATGGCTGCCGTACACGTTCGGGATGCCGTAGTGCTGCGCGAGCCGATCGTTCGCGAAGGTGTAATCGGCGAGCAGCAGTTCGGCCACGCTGCGATCCCGCCGAAGCTGATCGCCGACGAACAACTTCGTTTCCTCGGCCATCGCGTCGCGCAGGTTCTCGTCGAATTCGGGATACAGCTGTGTGTCTGGCACGAAGCCGGCAATCTTGCCCAGCTCGAGCCATCGCGTCGCAAACCCGTCGACCAGCGCGTTGGCGCGCGGATCGCGCAGCATGCGCCGCACCTGCTGCTCGAGGACGCCGGCATCCTTGAGCTTGCCGCTCGTTGCCAGGCTCAACAGCGCTTCGTCGGGGATGCTGCTCCACAGGAAGAACGACAGCTTCGATGCGAGGTTGAGGTCTGGCGCGGACGGCCGATTCACCCTGAAGATGAAGCTCGGCGCGGCCAGCACGCGCTCGAGGCCGCGCTGAATGCCGGCGTCGAACGTCTTGTCTTCGCTGCGGCCGGCGCGGTAGAAGTCGAGAAGGACCTGGGTCTCTGACTCCGTGATGGGCCGGCGATAGGCGCGCATCGCGACAGCCGAAAGAATCTTCCGTGCACAGCGATCTTCTGCAGCCGCGTCTTTCGGTGTGCAGATGAACAGCGCACGACGCGTCGGCGATTCGCCGGGGCCGACGACATTGAACGGGCCGCCGATCGAGACCGTCTTCAGCGCGGGATACCCGAAGTACAACTCGTTCGTGGTGCGGCCGAAACCGGTTTGCGGCGGCTGCAGGATTCCTTCGCCTTCCCACAACCGTCTGACGAACGACACGCCGACGACGTGCGGTCCGGCTTTCACCGGCGCGCGCACCTCGAGACCACGATCCGCCGTGAGCATGTATCTCTCCCACTCGGGATCGCCAGGCGTATTGCCCGCGTAATTCTCGGGGGTCGTCATCCCCTTGCCTTCGCCGCCGACCGTAAAGCGTTTCAGCAGCACGCCGTCCAGGCGCACGTCGAGCTGATGCGGCTCGCCCATGCCGACAACGTAGTCGTAGAGCTGCTTCTTCAACTCGATCTTAAACAGGTACTCGCCGTCGACGGGGAACTGATAAGTGACGGCCGTGCCGCCGCGCGATCCGAACGGCAGCTCGTCGCTCATCCGCTCGTCCTGCACCATGTCGCGCTCGACCTTGAAGACGTCCACCATCGGCCTGCGCGACGTGTCGCCGACCGCAAGCCGGCTGATCATGCGCGCCGCCGACAGGTAGTTTTCGAGCAGCGCAGGCGACACCGTCAGCACGCTCGCAACGTTGTCGAACCCTTCCTGATCGGAGTCGTCTGCCGGCAGCACGCCGCGGCCGTCGATGTCGAGCCCGAGGAGGTCGCGGATGGCGTTGGCGTACTCGGCGCGGTTCAACCGGTGCACCGGCACGCGCCCCGGGTTCGGCATCGCCGCTGCGGCGGCATCGAGCGCCCCCTCGAGGTGGGCGGTGACGGCGGCGTACGTCGCGGCATCGGGCCGCGGCGCGCCGGGCGGCGGCATCTCGTGCGTGCGGAATTTCCGCGCGACTTTCTCCCACACTTCGGCGTGGGCGCCGACGCGCTGGAGATCGAGCGTGTCGATGGCCAGGCCGGCGGTTTTGCGTTTGTCGTTGTGACAGGTAATGCAGTACTTGGAGAGGACGGCGGCTGGCTGCGAGACA
>CAYHHH010000090.1:4157-12808 GCA_964356125.1 uncultured Bifidobacteriaceae bacterium
TAGCGCCAGGCAAAGGGTCGTTCTGAGCGGTTTCACGGAACGCAACCAGAATACCGCGCCGTGAGATCGCAGGCCAGACCCAAAATCGGGTCAGTGCTCGTGGTTGCGCTCGTATTCCGCTTCGGCGTGCACCCTCTCTCGCCGGACGCTGGCGGCCCGCTTCCGGCCGTCCTTCAAGGCCTGGCTCCGGCTGCCGTCCGAGCTGACGGCAAACATCGAGATGACCCGCTCCAGCTCCAGGCTCTGGCACTCGGGACAGGTGGGCACGGTCGGATTCGACGGCAGCAGCAGGAACTCGAATTGATGACGGCAGCCGCGGCATGCGTACTCGTAAATCGGCATAACTACTCGGACTGCTGGAGCCCGCGCGCGATGGCTTCGACGATCGGCTGAAGATCGCGGGCCGGCGACGCATTGTCGACCGCCGCAGTGAAGCCGACGTGCTGCAGCGCGCCTGCGGCCGCTTTCTTCGCGCCGTACCCGGACGCGGGGCCCGGCGTGTCGCGCGAGGCGATCATCACGTGGCCGATGTGCGCGTGCACCAGCGGCGGCGCGAGACGCCGCGGGGTGCCCGCGAAATCCTGGTTCGCGATCGGAACGACGTTCGCCTGATCGTCGACGACGACGAACTTCGCGAGACCTTTGAGGCAATGAAACGCACACCCGACCAGGTTTGGGGCGATTGCGCCAGCGGCGTCGAGCCCTTCCAATCTTCCAATTCCTTACGGCGCGAGTGATGCCGTATAGGCCGAGATATTAATGAGATCCTCTTCGGTGAGCTTCGCGACCACCGGCTTCATCAGATCGGCCCACACGCCGTTGCGCGCGCCGGTCTGCATGTCGAACATCTGCCGCGCGCTGTAGCTCGGTGAGCGACCCGCAAGGCCGGGCACCGGCCCGAGCCCTTTCAGATCGGCGCCGTGGCAAATCGCGCAGGCCGTCGTCTTGCCGCCGCCGGTTTTTACGAGCGCCTCGCCTTTCTTGATCGAACCGACCGGCACGTACGCGATGAATCCCGAGCGCGGATCGCGCAGCGCCTCGCGCGCGTTCTCTTCAGGCACTTCGATGATGCGATTCCCGAGCGGCTCGGTCTCGCCGCCGGGCAGGCTGACGAACAGACCGCCGGCGATGCGCGTCCTCGGCACCGTACGGCTCTCGGTCACTTTGATCCACGGCGTCCACGTCATCGATCCGAAGTACTCGGCCGACGCCTTGATCTCTTCTTCGGTCATCGCCTTGGCGATGGCGATCATCGCGTTGGTGTTCCCTTTCTTCGGATCGGCGCTCTTCCGAGTGCCGTCGCGATAGTCGTGCATCTGCTGGATGAAATAGGCAACCGGCAGGCCCGACACGGGTGCGTTCTCGGCGCGCCCTTTTCCATTCGGATAGTGGCAGAGCGCGCACGCGCGAACGTTGCCGTCCTTCCGGCCGCGTGCGACGATCTCGGGCATTGGCGGGTGATCGCCCGGATGCCAATCCGCAGGTCCGAACCCATTGCGAATCTCCGTGAGCGTGAACGTGCCGGTGCTGCCCGGCAGCGTCTTCGGCGATCCGCCATCGGGCGCCGCCGGCATCGCAGGCGCGGGCTTCGCGCCCGGCTGCGCATAGCCGTACGCCCATAACGGAAGGTTGCTGGGGGCGCTAGGTGCGTTAGGGGCGTTGGGGGCTGGCTTCGCGCCTTCCTGCGCCAGAAGTGGCCCTGCAGCAATGACCGTGAAAACGAATAGCGAAAAGCGAAGATCGAAGAAAGCTTGTCTCATGCTGTGCAAATTGCCGCAACGCGTCCGGATTGTCAACTCGGGCTGAGAATCGCATGTCTGCCAGCGGACACCTTCTTCACGCCCGGGCATGGCGTACGCCTTGCTTCTCCCACCGGTGTGAACCGTACATTGTTCAGTGTCGCCCTCGTCGGCGTAGCAGTGGTCGCCCTCGGGGGGTTCGAGACTGGCGACGGCGTCCCGCAGCCTCCCGCGAAAGAGTGGGCGGCACGGAATGAGAAACTGGCGCGCGCCCGAGTGTTCCTGAACGAACCGTTCGACGCGGCATCGATCGATTTCGCTGCCGACCCCAACCACGGCGTGGTCGATGCGATGCTCACGAGCTGCACGTACAAGCCCGACGCGGTGAGCGGAACAACTCCGAAGTTCGACTGCGAGCTGACCAACGGCGAAAAGATCAAAGTGAAGTACGGCGGAAGCAAAGAAATTCCGTCGGAGACGGCGGCAACACGCCTGCTGCACGCGCTGGGATTCGGCGCCGACCGCGTGACGCGCGTCGACACCGTCCGGTGTTACGGCTGCCCCATGCAACCCTTTCACACGCGCGCGCTGCTCGAAATGCTCAGCGTCGATGCGTGGTTCGACAGGCGCATCGATTACTCGTCGCACCGAGACTTCAAAAAGGTCAGCGCCGAGCGCAACCTCGACGGCGAAGCCATCGAGGTCGGCAACGAGCGAGGGTGGGCGTTCTACGAGCTGGACACGATCGACCCCTCACGCGGCGGCGCGACGCGCGCCGAAGTTGACGCTCTCAGGCTCATGGCGGTGTTCCTGCACCACTGGGACAACAAGTCGTCGAACCAGCGGCTGACGTGCCCGAATGCGATGACGGCCGATTGCGAGCACCCGCTCGCGATGATTCAGGACGTGGGCTCGGAGTTCGGCCCCAAGAAAGCGGCCCTCGACCAATGGCGATCGAAGCCTGTGTGGCAGGACGCCGCGACATGCGTGGTGTCGATGAAGGGCATGCCCTACAACGGCGGCACCTTCGAAGACGTCGCGATTTCCGAGGGGGGCCGAAGGATTCTCGCCGACCGCCTCCGACATCTGTCAGCGAAACAGATTGAGACGCTCTTCACAGCCGCCGGCTTCGAGGACGTTCCCGCGTGGACCGCGGCGTTCCACGACCGCGTGACGCAGATCGTCGAGCGGCCGGCATGCCCGGCTACGGCGAAAACGTCCTAGCGATCTTCCCGCTGTCGATCGTCTCTCCCAACCGGTTCAGCGCGCGAAAATACATCGCGTCGCCTGCGATCTCGACCAGCAGGAAACTCAAATCGCGATCGTAGCCCACCGCCTGATAGGCAGACGGCCGCAGATCGCCGACACGCACGGAGCCGGACGCGCCCACGACGAAATGCATCACGCCGCTTTGCGGCGCCATCCTCTCGTACGCATGCTCGTGACCGGCAAACACGACGTCGACCTGGTGCTCGATCAGCGCGTGCTCCAGCGTCGAGCGCCGGGCGGCCGACGACCCGGCGTAACGGCCCGAGCTGTAGATCGGATGATGGAAGAACACGACCTTCCAATCGGCTTTCGACTCCGAGAGCTGACGGTCGAACCAGCTGAGCTGGCCGGCGTCGAGATTCACCGAATCGAGTGCGAAAAACTGCACGCGATCGCCCGCCACTGGGGGAAACACGCCCGTCTTGCGCTCAAACGTGTAATACCGCTGCCCGCCCATGTTGAAGAGCGGGTATGTCCACTGCGCGCCGGCGTCGTGATTCCCGCGCGCTGCATAAAATTTGACACCGGCATCGAGGAGTGGCTTGAAGGGTTCTTCGAACCGCACGCGGTACGACTCGGGCGAGCCATCGCCGTAGTTGTTGTCACCGAGCATCAGCACGAAGTCGAACGGAAGACGATCGCGTTGCCGGGCGAGCTGCGACGCGGTTTCGCGTTGCGCCGTACTCCACTGGCCTGAGTCGCCGATCACGGCGAACTTGAGCGCGAGCGGTTTGAGGGCAAGCGGTGGCTGCAGGTCGCCGGTGACGACCTGCAGATGGGGAACCGAGCGCGGGGGAGCTCCGCACCCCGGCGCGGCGGCCAGCAGCCAGACCGCGCAGAGAAGTGCGGTCGGGGGCCAGCCCTTAAGGGCTACCCCCAACACGGCTGCGTTCGGGATGTCCCGCCGCAACTAGACGACGGGCCCTCTCCGTCCCGTGGCCAGAGAAATGACCAGCAGGATGATGCCGACGACGAAGAGGATCCACGCAATCTGCGACGCGATGGCGGCCACCCCCGTGGCACCAAGCACACCCGCGATCAACCCGACGATGAGAAACACTAATGCGTAATACAGCACTTTGACACCTCCCTTTCGTCTGTCATTAAGCACACGGTGTGCCGCTTTTTTATTCGGAGAAAAACAGTATTCAGCCGATTACATTGCGTCACCCCCTGTCGCGGATTGCTGCAGGCGGGTTAGACTGCCGCGGTGCGTTTCACGATTCTGCTCGCAACGCTTGCCATCGTCAGCTGGGTAAAGAAAAGGGGTCGGGAGGGGTTTTCGGTCGCGCACCGCGAAAACCCCTCCCGACCCCTTTTTTCGACGGGGTCGCTCGATACGCGGCGGTCGATATCTCTCCCGTTTCCAGCAGCTGTTTGAAGCGCCGCAGATCTTCGGCAATCTGATGTTGCGGATCGTCGCCGACCAGCCACGCCACCGTCGCGCCGAACTTGCCTCCGGGCGGATCGTACTGGAGCTTCACGACCACCTGCGTCGCGTGTTCACCTGCGGGCCTGAATCGAATGGAGCCCGCGCTGACGACGTCGGACTCGCCGACCGACTTCCATGAGAGCAGCGTCGGCGGGATGTCGTTGATGATCTCCGCATCCCACTCGACATGCACGCCGAGCGGCCCCCGCGCCACCCAGTGCGAGTGGAAGCGATCGGTCACGGTGACTTCTTCGAGATGGTCCATGAAGCGCGGCAGGTTCTCGAGGTTGCGCCAGTAGGAGTACACCTCACTGACAGGGCGATAAACCGTGATGGCGTCTTCCACCATGACGCCGCGCGAGCCGCCCAGATACCGCTTGGTGGGCTCGGCGTCGTGCGCGCCGGAGTCGAAGGATGCCGTGACCGGGCACCATCCGCTCGCGCCCCTCGCGAGCAACCCCAGCCCCACGAGTCCGAGCGCTTTGTTGGCGCGTTGATACCCGACGACCGCGAGTGCCGCGCCGGCAACGGTTGACGCGAGGCGAGCGGTCGCGGAGATATTGGGTTTGTACATTGATTTCATCGTTGGCTCCGTTTCAGACGCCCGATCGAAAGCGACCGGGCTTTCTGGAAGAACTTGCAGAGTCCATGCCGTCAGGGCTTACGCAGATCCGCCAGGAGCTTCTGCATGTCGGCCGGCAGCGGCGCTTCGTAGGTCATCGGCCGTTTCCCGACGGGATGCTGGAACGTGAGGCGCCACGCATGCAGCGCCTGGCGCTTGAAGGGAATCGGACGCAGCTCGTCGGGGCCGAACGTGTACCGCACCTCGCCGACGAGCGTGTGCCCCCGCAGGCGCGCCTGAATGCGTATCTGGTTTCGCTTTCCTGTTGTCAGCCGGACCTCGATAAGGCTGGTCGATGCGAACTTTTCCACGAGACGGTAGTGGCAGATCGCTTCGGCCGCCCGCGGATCCTTCGCGTCTGTTTCCTTCTGAATCAGCGCCTTGCCATCCCACACAAGGTAATCGCGCCACCTGCCTGATTCGGGCACCGGGTGCCCGTACACGACCGCGAGGTACACGCGCTCGGGCGTGCGCTCGCGAAATTGCTGCTTCAACGCGGCGTGGGTCCGGCCGTCCTTGGCAAAGAGCACCACGCCGGACGTATCGCGATCGATCCGGTGCACGACCAGCGGCTTCCGCTTTCCGTGCGACCGCAGGTGATCCTCGATCTGATCGAAGATCGAGACTTCCTCCTCGCGCCGCTCGAGGGGAACTGCGAGCAACCCCGCCGGCTTGTCGAGCACGATCAGAAATTGATCTTCATAGAGGATCCGCAGCGGTCCCGCGGTGAATGGCGCGGCCCGCCGGCGCGAGCTGCCAGGGCGATCCTCCCACACGCGAATCTCATCGCCGGCCTTCAGCCGCAGCCGTACTTCTTTCGGCCCGATTTCCGCGCCGTTCACGAACACCTTGCCGCGCTCCCGCGCCGCCGCCGCGCGCGACCGCGACCCAAGCCGCTCGGGCGCCGCCAGAAACTTATCCAGCGCCACACCGGCCTCTCCACCTTCGACGCTCCACATCCGGTCGGCCATCGTTACTTTCTACTTTCCACTTTCTACGTTCTACTTTCCTCAGTGGCCGTCTCCAGTCCCTGTGCCACTTCAGGCAGGATCCCCATGCGCACATAAATGGGGCGCACGAGCGCGCGAATGGCCGGCAGCTCCCGCCCGAACCACACGGCGGTCGCGACGCACAGCACGCCGCTGAGGAACACCGTCTGCGGTGCGCCGATGCGCGTCGAGAGCCAGCCGGCGAGGAGACTGCCGAACGGCGCCGTCCCCAGAAACGACATCGTGTAGAAGCTCATCACGCGCCCGCGCTTCTCCTCGTCGACGAGCGTCTGGATGACGGTGTTGGTCGACGCCATCTGCACCATCATGCCGAAGCCGGCAATCGTCATGAACACGAGCGAGACCCCGAGCCAGCGCGACACGGCGAATCCCATCAGCCCGCAGCCGAACACGACCGTGTTGATCAGAATCACGCGGCCGAGCCCGACGACCGATCGCCTCGTCGTCAGCCAGAGCGCGCCCGACATGGCACCGAGGCCCGACGCGCCCATGAGAAACCCGAGCGTGTGCGGTCCACCGCCGAGAATCTCGTCGGCGAACACCGGCATGAGCACGGAGAACGGCATCGCCACCAGGCACAGCCACGCGAGCTGCAGCATCAGCGAGCGGATCGGCCGAAAGCCGAACACGTACCGCCACCCTTCGACCAGGTGGTCCACGATGCGGGGATGCGTCGCCGGCCGATGCAGCCTCCGCACGTCTTTCATCGCGAGCAGCGCGACGATCACTGCGAAATAGCTCACACCGTCCACGAGAAAACACCAGGCCTCGCCCGCTGTTGCAATCATGAACCCCGCAATGGACGGACCGATCAGCCGCGCCGCGTTGAACATCGACGAGTTCATGGCGATGGCGTTCGCCAGATCCTCGCGATCGGTAATCATCGTCGGGAGGAACGCCTGCCGCGCCGGCATGTCGAACGCGTTCACGACGCCTTGAACGGCGTTCAACGCGATGATCGCGGGCACCGTGATGTGTCCCGTGAACGTCAGCAGCGCCAGCGCAAAGGACTGCAGCATCGAGAGCGACTGCGTCACGACGAGCACCTTGTGGCGGTCCCACCGGTCGAGGAATGCGCCTGCGAACGGCCCCATGACGAAGCCGGGAAACTGCCCCGCGAACCCGACGACACCGAGCGCCATCGCCGATCCGGTGAGCCGGTAGACGAGCCAGCTCGTGGCCGTCATCGAAATCCAGCTGCCGATTAACGAAACAATCTGCCCGCCGAAGAACAGCCGGTAATTGGGATACGCGAACGCACGGAGCATGAAAGCGACGCGGGAGGGCATGGGGGGATCTGAAATCTAGAATCTAAGATCTAGATTTCAGGGTCGGCTAGTGCGTCATCGCATAGAGCAGGATGTTGATGCCGATCGCGTAGCCTTCCACCGAAAAATTGTAAAAGTACGTCGGATCGTCCGATTCTCGCTCGTACGAGTCGCCGAAATCGGTATTGTGCGAGATAAAGACCATGAGGCGCCCCTTCGCGTCCGCCACGCCGCGCGCGTGGGCCACCGCGCTGTCGGCACCGCGCTCCGATGTGGTGCCGCTGTACACCCATCCAATCGACGGAATCTGAGGAAAGCGCTTCGAGTCGAACAGCGTGTGGAAGATCGAGTGGTTCATCGGCACGTCGATAATGGGGTACTCGCTCGCCGGCAACACTTTGCGCAGCTCGCGCTCCCAGATGTTCCACTCGTATGTGCCCCAGAAGTCGTCGGCCCAGAGAAAGCCTCCCTTTTGCAGATACGCGCGCAACGCCTTCGCTTCTTCCTCGTCGAAGTAGACGGAGCCCACTTCGGTGATCATCACGAAGGGGCATTTGAACAACTCGGGCTCGGTTGCCTGGATGACGACGTGATTCGGCTCTCGCGTCGCGTCGAAATTCACGGGCGTCTTGGTCAACTCGGACAGGCGGATGGGCAGGTTCATATCCGCACGCGGGTAGTCGACACCCCAGTCACCGCCGCCGGCATCTCTCGACTGACGGTAATAGAGCCGGCAGAACGTGAAGTCGCTGTTCCAGGTGATGTGTTCGGGGCGCTTGATGCCATACATGCCCCCGCGGCGGCCGCCGCGTCGCTGCGCCTCGGCAAAGGTGCCCATCGCGACAACCAGAACGACGCCGGCAGCGATGGCCTTCTTCATCGGGTGGCTCATGACTCTGGACTCTGGACTAGTGGACTCTGGACTAGTGGACTTCCCCCTCGCACTCCGGACACTGAATCTCGACAAACTGCAGCCAGGCCGCGATCTCGCGCGCCGACGGCAGCTCCGTCACGTTCTGCGCCGAGGCGATCCACTGCATCTCTCCCCACCGATCGGCGACCGCCCAGCCAGGCAGCGGCATCCCCTCGATTGGGGTCGTCGTCACCACCACCACCGCATCGTGCACCGCGAGCGCCTTCTGCGCCTCACGCAGCTCCTGAATGTAGGACTGCGCATCGGGCGAGTCGTCTTCGGACAGGCACACGAGCGCGAGGTTCTTCTTCTGCCACACATCGGCGTAGCTGACGTGGATGTCGTCGATGGTGGTGCACTCGAAGCGGGGAACGTGATCGCCCTTGTTCAGCATGTGT
>CAYHHH010000090.1:12908-17143 GCA_964356125.1 uncultured Bifidobacteriaceae bacterium
AACAGATTATCACCGGTCGAACGATTCGCGGCGGCTCGCGGCGGACAATTTAATGATGTAATCGTCGGGCCTCTCCCAGAACATCTGTTTGAGCTCGGCGAGCCCCGCCGCGCCGCCATAACTGATCGACGAGGACAGATGTTTCAGCATGCCCGCGATGATGGGGCGGGCCGAGCCGCGCAGCGGGACGCTCACCTCGAGCCCTTCGGCGCCGAGCGTGTCGACGTCCACGGAATCCGCGTCCTCGACGTCGAGGCGGTCGACCATCGCGCCGATCGACGCCATGCCGCGGAACACCTTGAACGGCACGCGCACCACCTTCTGCGATTCGGGCAGGACGACGGATTTGTGAACCGTTTCGCCGGGTGTTTCCGCCGTGCCTGCGAACGCGTTGCCGAGCATCACCGTGTCGCCGCCAAAGAGCAGCGCTTCGATGATGGCGCCGTCGCGCTTGATGCCCCCGTCCGCAATGAGCGGAATCCTGTTGCCGATGGCCATGCGGCACTCGACGAGCGCCTGGAGCTGCGGCACGCCGAAGTTCGTATTGAGCCGCGTGGTGCAGCCGCCCCCCGGTCCGATGCCTACCTTGATGCCGTTCACGCCGCGCTCCGCCAGATATGTGGCGCCGTCGGCGGTGGCCACGTTGCCGGCAATCAGCTCGAAATCGCCGAACCGCGCGCGGAACGCTTCGAGCGCTTTCGCCATCACCACTGAATGGCCGTGCGCGATGTCGATGACGAGCACGTCGACGCCGGCCTTGATGAGCTCGGCGGCGCGCTCGAGATAGTCCCCTTTGGCGCCGATCGCCGCCCCGACGCGCAGGCGCCCCTGCGCGTCGCGCGACGCCAGCGGCAGCCGCTTCTGTTCGATGATGTCCTTGGCGGTGATGAGCCCGATCAGCACGCCCGAGTCGTCTACGAGTGGCAGCTTCTTGATCTTGCGATCGACCATCACCTGCTCGGCTTCGTCCAGCGAGATGGGGCCGGCGCGCACGACGAGCGTGTCGAGCGGCGTCATCCGCTCGCTCACCTGCTTCTGACCGGCGACGAACCGCACGTCGCGCGCGGTCAGCAGCCCCTTCAGCTTGCGCGCGCCGTCGACGACGACGAGCGTGCCGACGCCAGATTTCTTCATCATGCGGCCGGCGTGGGCGAGGCTGTCTGTCGGCTCGACGGTGTAGGGATCGGAAATCACGCCGTGCTGGGTGCGCTTGACGATCTCCACTTCGCGCACCTGCGTGGCGATATCGCCGCCCCGGAAGCCGCGATCGATAATCCCGAGGCCTCCCTCTTCGGCCTGGACGACCGCCATCGCCGCGCGCGTGATGGTGTCCATGTTGGCGGAGACGATCGGATGCTTCAGCGTGATGTGCTCGGAAAAGCGGGCGGAGAGATCGATCGACCTGGGATCGCGGCGCTCCAGGACGCTGAACCGCGGCGAGAACAGAAAATCATCGAAGGTGCAGCCGCGAACGGCGGCCAGGAGTTCCGACATGTCGCCATCATAGCCCGACTGATATCATGTACACCTTTTGACTCGCCGCATTCCATACGCGCGCATGGCCATCGGGCTGGCCGTGATAGCCGCCATGCCGTGGCTCCACGCGCAAGGCGGCCCCATTACGGTGCTCTCGCGCGAAGGACGGCGCACGCTGCCGGCGGTCGACGTGCAGGGGCACCAGATGGTGGGGCTCGACGACCTGGCGTCGTTGTTTCAGTTGCAGGTGCGTGAGGACGCCGCCGCGCGCGCCATTACCGCGACCTATAAGAACCAGACCATCGTGCTGACGCCCGATCAGTCGCTGGTCTCTTCGTCGGGCCGGCTCGTGTCGCTCCCGGCGCCGGTCACCCGTCGCAGCAACCGGTGGCTCGTGCCGGTCGAATTCATCAGCCGGGCGCTCGCGCCGATCTACGACGTCCGGCTCGACTTCCGGCCCGCCGCGCGGCTGCTCGTGATGGGCGATTTGCGCGTGCCGCGCGTGACCGCGCTGTATGACGCCGGGCCTGCGTCGCTGCGCGTGACGTTCGAGATGACGCCGCGTGCGACCGCCACGGTAACCCAGGAACAGGGACGGCTGCTCGTTCGCATCGACGCCGACGCCCTCGACGCCACGCTGCCGGCGCCCCCCCAGCAACAGTTGCTCACCGGCATTCGCGCGACCGAGCCCAACACAATTCAGATGGATCTCGGCCAGCGCTTCGGAACCTTCCGCGCCTCGCCTCCGACGTCGAGCGGCGCGGCCGCGGTGTTCACGGTGGAGCTGCTCGCCGCAGGTGCGGACACATCGCTCGCACCTGGCGCACCTGGCGCACCTAACGCCCCTAACGCACCCGGCGCACCTAGCGCTAGTGCCTTTAGTGGCGATCTGCCAGTCTTCTCCGGCGCGGCGCGTCCGGCGATTGGAACCATCGTGATCGATCCGGGACACGGCGGCGATGACAACGGCGTGAAGGGCCCGGGCGGCGCGCTCGAGAAGGATGTCACGCTGGGGGTGGCCCGCCGCCTGAAGGCGGCGATCGAAGGGCGCCTCGGCATGCGCGTGCTGCTGACGCACGAAGAAGGCAGCCGCGTCGACGCCGATGGGCGCGCCGCGATCGCGAACAACAACAAGGCCGATCTCTTCATCAGCCTGCACGCGAATGGATCGCCCCGAGCCTCGTCCAGGGGCGCGGTCATTTACACACTCAGTCTGGATCGCGTGGGCGAAGACGCGCGCCGGCAATCGCAAGAGGATAAAACCGTGCTGCCGGTCTTCGGCGGAGGCTCGCGCGAAGTCGCGCTGGTGGAATGGGAGCTTGCGCAGGCGGCGCACGTCGATGGCTCCAATGCCTTCGCGGGCATCGTCGACCAGAAGCTGCGGACGACGGCCGGGCTGCCGACGGTCGCGCTGCAGCGCGCGCCGCTGCGCAGCCTTGCCGGCACCAACATGCCCGCTGTGCTCATCGAGATGGGGTACCTCTCCAACGCTGAAGAGGAAAAGCTCCTCGCCTCCGGAGAATTCCAGAACGGCATCGCGCTCGCGCTGACCGAGGCGGTCGCCGCATTCCGCGACCATGTCGCTCAGGCACCGCAGGTGGCGCCATGAGAACGATGCCGCGCGGATTCGGTTTGTACGTCGCGCTTGCTGTGCTGCTGGTCGGCGGCCTCATCACGCTGCTGGTGCTCGGGCCTCGCTGGCTCACGACCCAGCCCGACGAGGCGGCGCCGGACGCAACCGCCGCGGCGGATGCCCGCAAGATTCGTGCGCGCCTTTTCTACGTCGACGAACAGGGCACCGGGCTGCAGGGCGTCGAGCAGGAGGTCCTGTACGGCGAGACCACCGCCGAACAGGCCCGCCGCATCGTCGAGGCGCAGATTGCGCCGCCGCCCGCGCCGCATGTGTCCGTGATTCCCGCGGGCACCAGGCTGCGCACCGTGTTCTTCACCAAAGCCGGAGAGCTGTATGTGGATTTGAGCGCCGACCTGCAGACCAATCACCCCGGCGGGACGATGAACGAGACCCTCACCGTGTATGCGCTCGTCAGCGCGCTGACGTCGAATCTGCCGGCCGTCACCGGCGTGCAGATTCTCGTCGAGGGCAAGGAAGTCGACACGCTCGCCGGCCATCTCGACCTCCGGCGCCCCATCGAACAGGATCTCAAGTGGATAACCAACTGATGCGTATCGATAACCGCACGCACGACCAGCTTCGCCCGACACACATTCATTCACAGTACCTCCTTCACCCCGAAGGCTCCGTGCTCATCGAGTCCGGCCGCACAAAAGTCATTTGCACCGCGTCGGTCGAAGATCGCGTGCCGCCGTTTCTGCGGAACACCGGCAAGGGATGGGTGACGGCCGAGTACGGCATGCTGCCGCGCGCGACGTCCACGCGGACGACGCGCGAAGCGTCGCAGGGCAAAGTCGGAGGCCGCACCCAGGAAATCCAGCGGCTCATCGGCCGCTCGCTTCGCTCGGTGATGAAACTGGAGCGGCTCGGCGAGCGCACGGTGTGGGTCGACTGCGACGTCATTCAGGCCGACGGCGGCACGCGCACCGCGGCGATCACGGGGGCGTTCGTCGCGCTCGTGCTCGCGCTCGAGCACATGCGCGAAAAAGGGATCTTCAGCGAGATTCCGGTGCAGGACTACGTGGCGGCGACCAGCGTCGGCATCATCGACAACACGCGCATGCTCGACCTCGCGTACGAAGAAGACTCGCGCGCCGAAGTCGACATGAACGTCGTCATGACCGGC
>CAYHHH010000091.1:0-2661 GCA_964356125.1 uncultured Bifidobacteriaceae bacterium
GCTCGTCGGCGTCGGCTTCATGTATCCGCAGGGATATTTTCACCAGACCACCTCACCCGAGGGCTGGCAGCTCGAGGTGTACGAGCGGCTGAACTGGCCCGACGTCGCCATCGAGCAGGCGACGAAGCCGGACGGATCGCCCTGCGTCGTCGCGGTACCGCTCGGCGACCGCGCCGTGCTGACGAACGTGTGGAAAGTCCGCGTCGGCCTCGTCACGCTGTACCTGCTCGACACCGGCCTCGAAGAAAACGCGCCGCAGGATCGCGATCTCTCCGCGCGCCTCTACGGCGGCGATCGCGAAACGCGCCTGCAGCAGGAAATCATCCTGGGCATCGGCGGCGTCCGCGCGCTGCGCGCGCTCGGCATCACGCCGGCGGTGTGGCATCTGAACGAGGGGCACGCCGGCTTCGTCGTCCTGCAGCGCATCTACGAGCACATCGCCGAAGGGATGAGCTTCGACGAAGCGCTCGCGGCCGTAAGGGCCGCCACCATTTTTACGACGCACACACCCGTGGCCGCCGGCCACGATGCGTTCGCCTTCGATCGGGTCGAGCACCATCTGCAGGGCGCGTGGGGGCCGAGCGCCGACCACCGCGGCCGCTTCCTGGCGCTCGGCGAATATCACGGCCAGTTCAACATGACGGCGCTCGCGCTGCGCTCATCGGATTTCGCGAACGGCGTCAGCCAGCTGCACGGCGACGTGACGCGGCAGATGTGGGAGCCGCTGCTGCAGGAACGCGAGAAGACCGGACAGCGCCCACTCGACTACATCACCAACGGCGTCCACACGCCGACGTGGCTGTCGCTCGAAATGGCGCAGCTCTTCGAACACTATCTGGGCGCCGACTGGCGCGATCGCCAGGACGACGTGGAGTTCTGGAACCGCGTGCTCGAGATTCCGGACGAGGCGCTCTGGGATGCGCGCACGGCGCTCAAGCGGTTCCTGTTCACGTTCATCCGCCAGCGCGCGCGCGATCGGTGGGCGCAGGAGAACGTCAGCGCGGCAGCCGTCGTCGCGGCAGGGCCGCTGCTCGATCCGGGCGCGTTGACGATCGGCTTCGCGCGCCGCTTCACCGCCTACAAGCGGCCGGAATTGATTTTCAAAGATCCTGACCGGCTCATTCGCCTGCTCTCGTCGACCCGCCGGCACGTGCAGATTGTCTTCGCGGGCAAGGCGCATCCGGCCGACGATACCGGCAAGCATCATCTGCAGCAGATTTATCGCCATGCGATCGACCCGATCTACGGCGGACGCATCGCGTTCGTGGACGACTACGATCTGCACGTCGCGCATTTCCTGTCGCAAGGGTGCGACGTGTGGCTCAACACGCCGCGCAAGCCGCTCGAAGCCAGCGGCACGAGCGGGATGAAAGCCGGCATCAACGGCGTGCCGCACCTGAGCATCGGCGACGGGTGGTGGGCGGAAGGCTACAACGGGTCGAACGGCTGGGTCATCGACGGCGGCACGGTGATGGACGAGCCCGAAGCGCAGGATGCCGCCGACGCCGACGCGCTCTATCGCCTGCTCGAAGAACAGGTCGTGCCGACCTACTATCAGCGCGACCAGCACGGCGTGCCGCACGCGTGGCTGCGCATCGTGAAAGAATGCATCCGCACGGTGACGCCGCGGTTCAGCGCCGCGCGGATGGTGAAGCAGTACGTGGAGCAGATGTACGTGCCGGCCGCACGACAAGCAAAGGATTCAGGTGCCCCGCAAGTCCACCGCTAAGACGCGCTGCGCCCTGTGCGGCGCGAAAGAGGTCTCGGCGCCGCGCGGCGACGAGCGGTACTGCCGCGACTGCTGGGACAAGAAGATTGCGATCGAGGAGATCGTCGCGCGCGAGTTCGCGCTGAAGCGCTACATCCGGGCGCACAGCGCCGAGAAGTACCTGATTTACCACTCCACGACCAAGCGCCCCTGCGGCCAGCTCATCGTCGTCGACGATGGGTACGATCTGTTCCTGACGATCGTGCTCTACCCTAACTTCGGGTGGGACGAGCCGGCGTACCACCTGGAAGGGGACCCGGAAGGGCGGACATTCGCAGAAATTCTCGTGGACGTCGTGGCCACCGAGGTCATCGAGCCCTGGGGCGGCGGAAAATGGCACCTCGAAATCATCCGATCGATCAATCCCGAACCTGAGGACTGGAACGGGGAGATGTAAATATCTATAATGCCGCTTAGTCCCACCAGTTCTCAAGGAGTTGAAAGATGCGCGTGAGATATGCACTCGCCCTCGCGGTCGCGGCCGCCCTGCTGGCCCCCGCGTCGATGTCCATCCAGGCCCAGGGAACCCCGGCGCCCGTCCTGAAGAAGTCGGCGCCGCCGCTTCGCGGTCAGGCGGAGCTCGGCTTCATTCAGACGGCAAAGCTGGAAGGCACCAACATCGTCACCACCTTCCAGGTGAAGAACATGTCGGCCACCAACTCGATTGTGGGCCTGCAGATCAGTGAATTCTGGTACGACAAGGCCGGCAACCCGCTGCAGGGCACCGGCGATCGCCAGCGGCTGCGTTCGCCGCTGCAGCCGCTCGACGTCGCGACGATCACGCTCACGTCGCCGAAGGTTCCCGGCATGGCGACGCCGCAGTACAAGTTCGAGCAGAACAACGGGACCGTGAAGCCCGTGTCGATGAAGCAGGCGAAGGTGCTGAAGCCGGG
>CAYHHH010000091.1:2761-17033 GCA_964356125.1 uncultured Bifidobacteriaceae bacterium
ACGAGATGGTACGGCTCGGTGAGAATCTGAGCCGCCATCGTGCCGCGGCCAGGCGTCCGCTGCACGTACTCGACGATCAACTCTTTCTCCTGCGTCCGCACACCGACGATTTCCACCTGGTAGCCGTCGCTCGGTTTAGTGCCCAGGAAAATTCCCACCACCATGTTCTTTGTGAAGTCGACGCTGGGCATCTTCACCGTCGGCGCATGCGCCTTCCACAGCGTTTCCCACTCGGACGGGGTGCGCACCGTCACCTGCTTCGCATCCTGCTGTTCGCTCGCATTGCCCTTCGCGACATCCGTGAACGACGGCGGCGTCTGCGCCGACAACATCGCCGTGAACACTATTAGGTAGGGCGCAACTTTAGTTGCGCAGCCAACTGACCCTCTCATCTACTTCACCTCAAACTGAATCACGCGGGTGACCGCTTCGGAGCCGCTGACGCGCGACTTCGCTTCGACTTCGAACACGTACAGGCCTGGCGTCCATCCCTGCAGCGGGATGCGGAACGTGTAGCCGAAACCGCCCGGCGTGCCGTGCAGCTCGCCGCTCGAGCGCTCCTCGTGCTTGTTGAACACGATGCGGCCATCATCGGCTTTGACGCGCGCGGTGACGTCGATGCCGTGCGCCGGCGCCGGCTTGTTGTCGTACACCTCGACCGCGGCGCTGATCTCGGTGTTGACCGGAAATTCGCGAAGCGCCGACGGCGGCCCCGGCAGCAGGCCGTTGAACGGATCGAATCCCGGCTTCGGCGGCGAATACACCGAGCGATCGGCCGTGGCGGCGAGCGCCACGCTGCTGAGCGCAATCGGATTCCTCGTGAAGTCGGGCACGTCGAGATCGAGATGCGCGCTGCCTTGTTTCACCTTGCCGCTGTCCTGCGCGGCGACCCGCAGCTGGTACCGCCCGGGCGGCAGCGACAGGTGCCGCAGCAGGCGCACCCCGTTCTGCGTGACCCGCGTATGCGATTCGGGTCGCAGGTTCAGATCGACATCGGGCCGCTCGGCGAACACCGATTTGCCCTGCTTGTTGAACACGCCCAGCGAGAGCGACAGGCGATTGTTGAAGGTGCCGCTTTTTTCCGTGAACGTCAGGTCCTTGCCGAGCGTGTCGATGAGCACTTCGACATCGCTGTTCTTGCCGACCCCCTTCTTCGCGATCGCGGTGAGACGAAGCTGGATGCCGGTCTTCGGCAGCGGCGACGCCATCATATTGACGAGCTCACTCGTCAGCGTCTTCGACGGATCGAGCGGCTTGCCCGCCGCGGTATTTTTCGGCGCGCGGCCGCGCGGCGCCGCGTAGCGCTTGCGGTAGGTGACCTGCGCTTCGGGATACCCGGCCACGCGCACCGTGATGTTGCGCAGCTTGCCGTCGCGCCTGTCGTTGGTCGAGTAGTACCCCAGCACGTAATACGAGCTGTTCTCCTGCACGATGCGATCGAACGCGGTGTCGAAGTTGTTACGCCCGACGAAGGCCACGCCGCCGGTCTCTTCGGCGAGAATCCGCAGGTTGTCCTGCGACGTCTGCAGTTCCTGCGCGAGCTGCTTGGGCCCGAGATTGTAGGCACCGGCCGCAAGGCCGCCGATCTCGATGTCCTCCTGCGCCATCGACGTGAGGCCGCGCGGATCGACCGAGTAAATCTGCACGTTGCTGCGTGACGCCGCCGAGACCGTGTCCCACGTCTCGGTCTGGATCATGTTGAAGTGTTCGAAGCTGAAGTTCGAGGCATCGCCGCCGGTGAAAATGTCGAACAGGTTGTAATCGGCCCCTTCGCTGATGAAGATGATGGCTTTGCGGCGCCCCTGGATAGCCGACATCCACTCGGCAATGCTCCGCAGCGAGTTCAGCGCCTGCCGCGTCTGGAACATGCGCTCGTTGGCCCTGTCGTCGGCGACGAACCTGTTGACGGGATCGATCGTCGTGGGGTCGCCGGCATCGTCGATCGGCTGCCCCTTCGCGTCCATGTCCCGCGACTTCGATTCGTTGCGGGCGACGCCGGCCGACGGCATCTTCTGGCCGACGAAGTTCTCGATCGCTTCGATGAGCAGCCGGCGGTTCTGCGTAAAGTCCTGCGAGGCGCGCGTCAGCCCGCTCGTGACGACCACGGCGGCCTGATCGTCGGGCCCGAGCTTCTCGAGCACGAAGCGGCGCGCGAGGTTGCGCACGTTCTGGCTGCGCAGCGGCGCCACGTGATAGTCATCGAGCACGATCAGGTACAACCGGCCGTCGAGCACCTGTTTGTTGACCGCCACATCCGGCTCGATCGGCAGTGCGTCCGCCCCGAGGTACAGCGGCTTGCGCGGCCGCGCGTTCGGAATGTCGACCACGCCGAAGGTCTGCACCTTCTGCGGCTTCCCGTCCTCGATCACCTGGAAGTCTTCGTGCCTCAGCCCGCGCACGAAATTGCCGTCCTTATCGACCACACGCACGTCTTCTTCGACGTAGTTCACCTCGACCTTGAAGGTGACCTCCGGCGTGGGGGCCTGAGCCGCGACGAGCGCGACCGCCAGAAAGAGACCGCCGGTAACAGAAAGGGCCCTCGGCATTCGTTCTCCTTGTGTATCTTCATTATAAGCAAACCATTCCTGGGGGCCTGGCGTCCAAGTGAATGGGAACGGCTATACTGAAATTTCGTCCGGCTAAAGCCGGACGCTACGTATATGCCGTTAGACATAGCCGCGGTCCAGAAGTCGCTCCAGGCCGAAGGGCTCGACGGCTGGCTGCTTTACGATTTTCACGGCTCGAATCCTATTGCCGCGCGACTGCTGGGAACCGCGAACGGGGGGAAGATGACGACCCGCCGCTGGTTCTACCTCGTGCCGGCCACGGGCGAGCCGAGAGGCCTGGTGCACGCCATCGAGCGCAGGACGCTCGACGCGCTTCCGGGCGAGAAAGCCGTGTATGCCGGCCGCCAGCAGCTGGACGCGGGGCTGACGACACTGCTGACCGGGGTCACGCGCGTGGCGATGGAATATTCGCGAGACTGCGCGATTCCCTATATCTCGCGCATCGACGGCGGCACGCTGGAGCTGGTGCGCGGCCGCGGCGTCGAGGTGGCTTCGTCGGGCGATCTGGTGCAGCGATTCGAAGCCGTGTGGGACGCGCACGCACTGGCCACGCATCGCGACGCGTCGCAGGCGCTCTACCGCGTCAAGGATCGTGCGTTTGAGCTCATCGCGAAGCGCGTGCGCGACGGCGAGGCGATGACGGAGTTCGCGATTCAGCAGCAGATGGCGGCGTGGTTCGAGGAAGAAGGGCTCGTCACCGACTCGCATCCGGTCGTGGCGGCGCAGGAGAACGCGGGCGATCCGCATTACCTGCCCACGGCGCGGCGCACGCGGCAGATTCAGAAGGACGAACTGGTGCTCCTCGATTTGTGGGGCAAGAAGAAGGACGACCCGCAGGCGGTATACGCCGATATTACATGGGTAGGCTTCACCGGCCGAAAGGTACCGGTGGAGATGGCGGCGGCGTTCGAGGCCATCCGGCAGGCACGTGATGCGGCCGTCAGCCTCGTGCGGGAGTCAGCCGGGCAGCAGCACGACCTCCGCGGATGGCAGGTCGATCGCGCGGCCAGAAATGTGCTGCAGAACTTAGGGTTTGGGGAACAGATTCTGCATCGTACCGGCCATAGCCTCGGGTTTGATGTGCACGGCAACGGCGTGCATATGGACGATTACGAAACTCACGACGATCGGCGGCTGATTCCAGGCACCGGATTTACCATTGAGCCGGGTTTGTATTTCGAGTCGTTCGGTGTGCGTACGGAAATCAATATGTATTACGGCGAGCGCGAGGCGCTCGTCACGGGTCCAACGCAGACGGAAATTGTGACACTGGCGTAATACCGTTTTGGAGGCAATGTATGTCTTGGTTTGGTTCATCTCCACGTAAAACGACGATTTTCTACGTCGTCCTCGTCGCCATGGCATCGCTGGTGGTTGGCATGGTCATCGCGTCGCGCCTCGACCTCTCGCCCACCTCTTCGGCGCAGACGCTGGCGATTCCGGCGACCAACAGCACGCCACTCAGCGGACCCGTGGATGCCACGACATTCCGCAACATCGCGAAGGCGCAGTCGCCGATGGTCGTCAGCATCCGCACCGAGTCGCGGCAGCGGACGCAGGACCTCAGCGAGTTCTTCGGCGGCGACGACCTGCTCGAGCGGTTCTTCGGCCCCGGCGCAGGCGGCCAGAATCCGCGCGGACAGGCGCCGCGCCGGCCGCAGCCGCGCGTGACACAGGCGGCCGGGTCGGGCTTCATCATCAACAAGGACGGGTTCATCATCACGAACAACCACGTCGTCGAAGGGGCATCGAAGATTGCGGTGGTGTTCTTCGAAGACACGGATGAGTACGAAGCGAAGATCGTCGGACGCGATCCGCTGACCGACAGCGCGCTTCTGCAGCTCGTCGAGAGACCCAATCGTCCCCTGCCGGAAGCGAAGTTCGGCGATTCCAGCCAGATGGAGCCCGGCGACTGGGTGATGGCGATCGGCAACCCGTTCAGCCTCGCGCACACGGTCAGCGTCGGCGTCATCAGCGCGACGTCCCGCCCGTTCCCCGTGGCCGAGCAGCGCAGCGCGAACGTGCTGCAGACCGACGCGGCAATCAATCCCGGCAATTCGGGCGGGCCACTGCTGAACCTGCGCGGCGAAGTGATCGGCGTGAACACCGCGATCTACAGCAACGGCGGCGCGATGGGCGGCGCCGGCAACATCGGCATCGGCTTCGCGATTCCGATCAACACGATTCGCGACGTGCTGCCCGGACTGCGGTCCGGCAAGATCACGCGCGGCCGCATCGGCGTCTCGGTGCATCCGGTGTCGCCGGAGGACGTCGAGGCGCTGAACCTGAAGGACCGCCGCGGCGCGATGGTGGTGCAGGTGCCCCCCGGCCCAGCCGCCACCGCAGGCATCGAACCGGGTGACGTCATCATCGAGTTCAACGGCACGCCGGTGAACCGCAGCGAGGATCTGCCGGAGATCGTGGCCGCGACGGCGCCGGGGACGACGGTGCCGGTGAAAGTGATTCGTCAGGGCCAGGAACGGACGTTCAGCGTGCGCGTCGAAGAGCTCACCCTCGAGGCCGAAGCGAATCGGCAGGCCGACGCGGGGCCGTCGGGCGGCGACACGGGGGCGGGATTCGGCATCACGCTGAACAACATGACGCCGGAGATGGCGCGGCAGTTCGAGCTGCCGGCCGGTACACGCGGCGCGGTCGTCACGGACATCGAGCCGGAGAGCCCGGCGGCGCGCGTGCTGCAGCCCGGCGACGTGATTCTCCAGGTCGCCGGCAAGCCCGTCGCGAACATGACCGAGGCGAGTGCGGCGCTGCGTGCCGTGCCGTCGGGACGCGCGGTGGGCCTGCGCATCATTCGGCGCGGTCAGGAGCAGTTCGTCACCGTTCGTAAAGGGTAAGGTTCCCAGTTCCAAGTTCCGATTCCGGGTTCATGGGACTCCGCGAGGTCATCGCCGATCGTATCCGGACGAGCGGCCCCATCAGCTTCGCGGAGTTCATGGATATCTCGCTCTACCATCCGGAGCTCGGCTACTACGCCCGCGCGGCCCAGAACACTGGCCGCGCGGGCGATTTTTTTACGAGCGTGGATGTCGGGCCGATCTTCGGCGAGCTGCTGGCGAAGCAGTTCGGCGAGATGTGGCGTGTGCTCGAAAAAGGGGACGGGAATCTTTTTCGCGAGGGTCTTTCGAAAAAGATTCCCGTCCCCTTTTTCGATCTCGTCGAGGCCGGCGCGGGTTCTGGCCGCCTCGCCCGCGATGTCCTCGACGCTGCCGAACGGCGCGACCCCGAGTTCTACGCGGCGATTCGGCTTTCGCTCGTCGAAGCGTCTCCAGCCGCGCGTGCGGCACAGGTCGAGACGCTCGGGCCGCACGCACCCGTGCTCGCGCACAGCAGCGCGGCGCTGCCGGAAGAGATTCACGGCGTCATCTACGCGAACGAGCTGCTCGATGCGCTTCCCACGCACGCCGTCGTGATGACCGATGCCGGGCTGCGGGAAGTGTTCATTGATTTTCAGCACGGCCCTTCGACAGGCTCGGGACATGGCCATTTCGTCGAACGGCCCGAGGCGCTCTCGACGCCGCACCTTGCTGAGTACCTCGCGCGCGCAGGTGCGGAAATGGGGGTGGGCTGGCGCGCCGAAGTGAACCTGCGCGCAGAAGACTGGATGAAGAGCGCAGCCGGTTCGCTGCGGCGCGGCTTCATGGTGCTCATCGACTACGGCCACGACGAGCGCGAGCTCTACGGCGCCGCTCACTCGGCAGGCACGCTGACGTCGTACAAGCAGCACTCTCAGCTCGCCGATTTCCTCCAGGAGCCCGGTGAGACCGACATCACCGCGCATGTCGATCTGTCGGCCGTCACGCGCGCAGCGGAGCAATCGGGCCTCGACGTGCTCGCGCGCCTCGATCAGACGTACTTCATGCTGGGGCTGGGCATCACTGAGCTCGAAGGCCTTTCGCTTCACCAGCGACTGGCGATGAAAACATTGCTGCTGCCCGGCGGCTTAGGGAGCACACATAAGGTACTGATATTCGGGAAGGGTGTCGGCAAGCCGGCGCTCAAAGGGTGCTCGTATCGCGTGCGAATGACGTGACGATCACACGCCGATCGACGCGGAGATCGCGAAACAGCGACTCGCCACCCGCGCGGGCGTTGATCGGATCGAGCAGAAAGATGAAGCCGAGAAACACCGGTGCAGCCAGATACGGCGATGGCCGTACCAGAGGCCACAGAAGCATCGCGGCGCCGGCGGCGAGACTGACGTAGTCGACAGTCGGCAGTCGGCAGTCGGCAGTCGAGAGCCCCGGAGTGCCGACACAAGCTCAGCCGTCAGGAAAATCCCCGGCGAGATCGTGGCGAAGGCCCACGCGTAGCCGACGTAGCGAACGAACAGATTTTCCGGCAGATTGATGTAGTGCCAGTTGTCGAGCAGCAGGTTGTAGCCTTCGAACACGACCCACAAGAGAATCGAAACGACCGCGAGAAAGGAAGGCGCATGCGGTCCATGGTCGACGGTCAGTGGCCGCAAGTCAACAAGACGAACGGGTTTAGCGCCACAAGACCATCGACCATCGACCACGACAGACCATCGACCCCCGACAATTGACCATAGACCATCGACCACCCCATGGATAGAATGGCCCGTTATGGCCGCGATTCTGGAGCGCGAGATCAAGCTCGGCTTTCGGGACGCCGACGAGGCCCGGCAGGCGATCATGGCGACCGGCGCCACGGCGCTGCGCGGGCGGCGCCTGCAGGAAGACTATCTCCTCGACACCGCGGATGACACGCTTCGCAGCCGGCGCTGCGTGCTGCGCGTGCGCCTCGAATGCGGCAGGACGCTGCTCACCTTCAAAGGTCCCGTGCAGACCTCGCCGATGAAGCTTCGCGAAGAGCTCGAGACCGTCGTCGCCGACGGCCTTCTGCTGCTCCACGTGCTCGAAGAGCTCGGCTACCACGTGTGGTTCCGCTACGAAAAATATCGCGAGGAGTTCGCGCACGAAGACGTCACCATCGCGATCGACGAGACGCCCGTCGGCACGTTCGTCGAAATCGAAGGCAGCGAGCAGGGCATCGACGACATGGCCGCGGCGCTGGCGCGAAAGCCGGCCGATTACGTCACCGACTCGTATCGCGGCCTCTTCGTAAAGCATTGCCAGCAGCACGGCCTGCCGCTGACCGACATGCTCTTCGAGGAATCCTAACTGCCCGCCGCGCTCATCCTGACCGCCGGTCTCGGCACGCGCCTCCGGCCACTCTCTTACGTTCGAGCGAAACCTGCGGTGCCCGTCGCGGGCGAGCCGCTCGTGCGCCGCCTTCTGAGGTACGGCGCGCAGTGGGGCGTCCGCGACTTCGTGTTGAACCTGCACTATCTGCCCGAGACGATTACCGCCCGCGTCGGCGACGGCGCCGATCTCGGCGTACGCGTGCGCTACTCCTTCGAGTCGCCCGTCCTCGGCTCGGCCGGCGGCCCGCGCAAGGCGCTGCCGCTGCTGCCGGCTGAGCCGTTTTTCATCATCAACGGCGACACGCTCACCAACGTCGATCTGCACGCGCTCGCCGAGAGCCATCGCGAGACCGGCGCGCTCGTCACGATCGCGGTGATTCCGAACGACCGCCCCGACAGGTACGGCGGCCTGATCGTCGATTCGTCCGGCCGGTTCCACAGTGTCGTGCCGCCCGGATCGCAGGTGCGCTCGTACCACGTCGTCGGCGTGCAGATGGCGCATCCGGCCGCCTTCGCGCGATTGCCGTTGAACGTGCCGGCCGAAAGCATCGGCGGCGTCTATAAGGATCTCGTCAAGGAGCATCTGGGTCACGTCCGCGCGTTCCTGTGCGCCGCGGACTTCTGGGACGTGGGCACACCGTCCGACTATCTCGAGGCAAGCCTGTCGATCGGCAACGCCGAGGGCGCCGCGCTGCAGGTCGGACGGGGATCGGTGATCGATCCGTCGGCGAGAGTTGCCGACAGCATCGTCTGGGACGATGTCACCGTGGGGGCGGGCGCCTCGCTCGACCGCTGCATCGTCGCTGATGCCGTCACCATTCCCGCTGGAGCCAGCTTCAGCCATTGCGCCATCATTCAGAGAGACGGACAGCTCGTGGTGGCGGATATCAAGTAATGGAAAGACGATCACCTGAGCTTCAGCACACGCGCGCCAGAATCGACGAGTGCCTGCAGCGCGCGAAGCTCGCGGGACCGCAGGTGCGCGTCGTGCCGCTGACCGGCGACGCGTCGACGCGCCAGTATTTCCGCATTCTGCGCCCGGACAACCCCTCGGTCGTGCTCGCGGTGTACGACGCGCCGTTCGCCTTCGGCGAGCTGCCGTTCGTCAACGTATGCCGGCTGTTCGCGAACATCCCGCTGCCCGTTCCAGCCATCGCCGGTCATGCCGACGACCTCGGCATCCTCATTCTGGAAGATCTCGGCGACGTCACGCTGCAAGCGCATCTCGGCATGACGCAGCCGGCCGAACACGATGCGCTGTATCGGCAGGCCGTGGAATTCGTCTTCCGCATGCAGCGGAAGGGCGCCGAGCTCGAGTCGCCCGAGTACATCTCCTACGGCATCGCGTTCGACCGCGACAAGCTGATGTGGGAGTTGAATTTCTTCGTGAAGCATTTTCTCGAGGCGTATCGCGGCGTCACGCTGACGCCGGCTGTTCGAGACGCGCTCGATGGGGAGTCGCTGAAGATCGCCGACGAGCTCGCGGGCGAGCCGCGGGTGCTATGCCATCGCGACTACCACAGCCGTAATCTGATGCTGCACGATCGGCGGCTGTACATCATCGACTTCCAGGACGCGCGCATGGGCCCCGACACGTACGACCTCGCCTCGCTGCTGCGCGACTCGTACATCGATCACACCGACGCGCGCGTCGACGAGCTGATTCGCGGGTATCTCAAGCTCGGGGGCGCGGCCCAGGCGACGCCGGACGCGTTTGCCGAGTACCGGCGCCGGTTCGATCTGATGTCGGTGCAGCGCAACCTGAAAGCGCTGGGCACCTTCGGCCATCAGACCACGTCACGGAACAACCCGGTGTACATCCAGTACATCCCGCGCACGCTGAATTACGTCCGGATGAACCTCGAACGCTATCCTCGCTTTGCGCGATTGCGCGAGATGCTCGGGTCTGTTATGTAAAGAGCATCATGAAACGGTTTGGAGTCTCGACGCACCTCTACCACGAAGAGCGGCTGCAGAGGGCGCACCTGCTCGAGATTGCGGCACACGGGTTTGATGCAGTCGAGGTGTTCGCCACGCGAAGCCACTTCGACTATCACGACGCGGCCGCCATTCGATCGCTGAAGGACTGGCTCGGCGAGGCCGGGCTCGCGCTCCACTCCGTCCATGCGCCCATCACCGACGCCTTTGCGAACGGCCGGGGGCAGCGCAACTTTTCCACGGCATGCCGCGACAGCAACGCGCGAAAAGCGACGCTGCGCGAGATGGACGCGGCGCTCAACATTGCCGCGATCGTCCCGTTCTCGCACTTCGTCGTGCACCTGGGTGTGCCCGATGCGTGGCAGCCCGGATCCGATGACAACCATCGCGACGCGGCCATCCGCAGCGTCGAAGAGATTCATGCGATGGCCGAAAGGGCGGGCGTGAAAGTGGCGCTCGAAGTCATGGGCAACAACCTCTCGACCGCGCCCGATCTCATTGAGATTCTCGAGCGCACGTTCGAGGGCGCCGACCTGGGTATCTGCATGGACGTCGGCCACGCGCACATCCTCGGAGACACGGCCGACGCGATCGAGACGACATCGGAGTATCTGGTGACGACCCACATCCACGACAATCGCGGCCAGAGCGACGACCATCTCGTGCCCTTCCAGGGCAGCATCGACTGGGCCGCGACCATCATGGCGCTCGAGAAGATCGGATACGATGGAGTGTTGATGTACGAGGTAAAGGCCGCGCAGGGCGCTTCAGCCGTCATCGAGCGGGCGGTCGCGGCGCGCCGCAGGCTCGAGGCGCTGATGATGGACAGCTTCATCGCCGACCTGAAGGTCGGCACTACGGCAGATCCGGAATGACCGCTACCAGCGACACGCTACCGGCCACCAGTTGTTTATGATCGCTTACATCGATCAAATCGCGAAGTCCGAGGGGAAGGCGGTCACCATTCGCGGGTGGCTCCATAACCGGCGCTCGAGCGGAAAGATCCATTTCCTGTCGGTGCGCGATGGCAGCGGCTTCATCCAGGCCATTGTGTCGAAGGCCACCGTCGGCGACGACAAGTTCAAGCAGGCCGATCACCTTTCTCAGGAAACCGCGATCATCGTCCACGGCACGGTGCGCGCCGACAGCCGCGCGCCCGGCGGCTACGAGCTCGACGTCACGGACTTCGAGATCGTGAGCCCCTCCACCGATTATCCGATTACGCCCAAAGAGCACGGCGTCGACTTTCTGCTCGATCGCCGCCATCTGTGGATCCGTTCGGAAAAACAGGCCGCGATTCTGCGCGTGCGTCACGAGGTCGTCAGCGCGGTGCGCGACTTCTTCAACGACCAGGGGTTCATCCTCGCCGATACGCCCATCTTCACGCCGGCCGCATGCGAGGGCACCACGACGCTGTTCCCTGTCGACTATTTCGAAGATCAGAAAGTCTTCCTGACGCAGAGCGGACAGCTGTACGCCGAGGCGACCGCCATGGCGCTCGGCCGCGTCTACAACTTCGGCCCCGTGTTCCGCGCCGAGAAATCAAAGACGCGCCGCCACCTCACCGAGTTCTGGATGGTCGAGCCTGAGATGGCGTACGCGACGCTGGACGAGGTGATCGATCTCGCTGAAGGGCTCGTGGTGGCGGTCGTCGCACGGGTGCTCGAGAAGCGGCAGCGCGAGCTGAAGGTGCTCGAGCGCGACACGTCGAAGCTCGAGCTCGTGAAGTCCCCTTTCCCGCGCATCTCCTACGACGAGGCGGTGAAGATCCTGCACGACAAGGGGCAGCCCTTCGAATGGGGCGGCGATCTCGGCGGCACCGACGAAACGATTCTGTCGCAGCACTTCGACCGGCCGGTGGCCATCCACCGCTATCCGGCGAGCGTGAAGCCGTTCTACATGGAATCCGATCCGGAACGGCCGGAGCTCGCGCTGTGCGTCGACATGCTCGCGCCCGAGGGCATCGGCGAGATCATCGGCGGCAGCCAGCGCCTCGCGAGCTACGACGTGCTGCTGCAGCGCATCAAGGATCACAACCTCCCGCAGGACGCGTTCGAGTGGTATCTCGACCTGCGCCGCTTCGGATCGGTCCCGCACGGCGGCTTCGGCATGGGCATCGAGCGGATCGTCGGATGGATCTGCGGCCTCGAGCACGTGCGCGAAGCCATACCGTTTCCACGCATGATGTACCGCGTCACACCGTAAGAAAAAAGGATCCCGATTTAATTTCATGAAGATTGGTTTTGTTTCCCTCGGATGCCCGAAGAATCTGGTCGACTCTGAGGTGATGATGGGGCTGTCCCAGGAGGGCGGCCACACGCTGACGCCGAACCCTGCCGACGCGGACGTCATCGTGATCAATACGTGCGCGTTCATCGACTCCGCGAAAGAGGAATCGGTGAACACCATCCTCGAGTTCGCCGAGTTCAAGAACACCGGCAACTGCAAGCGGCTGGTCGTCACCGGATGCCTGGGCGAGCGCTATCGCGACGAGCTGAAAGCGCAGATTCCCGAGATCGATGCGGTGCTGGGCACCGGAGAAGTGCCAGAAATCGTCGGTGCGATTGAAGGCGCCAGCCGGAGTCGCACGATTCCACTCACGCTCGTTCCGTCCCAATCCCCAATCCCTAATCCCCAATCCCTGGGTTTGCCGACGTACTTGTACGACGCGGAGTCTCCCCGCGTCTTCACCACACCCCGGCACTTCGCCTACATCAAGGTCGCCGAGGGCTGCGACTACACGTGCTCGTTCTGCATCATCCCGAAGCTGCGCGGCCATTACCGCAGCCGCCCCGTCGAGGCGATCGTCCGCGAAGCGCACTCGCTCGCGGCGCGCGGCGTGCGCGAGCTGATTCTGATTTCACAGGACACGACCTTCTACGGCCGCGATCTGGGTGAAGGCGCCGCGCTCCCGACGCTGCTGCGCGAGCTGAATACCGTCGAGGGCATCGACTGGATCCGTCTGCTCTACCTGTATCCAACGACCATCACTGACGAGATCCTCGACGCGATGGCCGAGTGCGACAAGGTCGTCAAGTACATCGACCTGCCGCTGCAGCACGCCGCAGACGACGTGCTGCGCCGGATGAAGCGGCCGGGCACCGGGAAACACTACGAGAAGCTCCTCGCGCGCATCCGCGAGCGCGTGCCCGGCGTCTCGTTGCGAACAACGTTCATTGTGGGTTTCCCGGGCGAGACCGAGGCGGAGTTCGAGACGCTGTGCGCGTTTGTCCGCAGCGTGGGCTTCGACCATGTCGGCGTCTTCACCTACTCGCACGAGGAAGGCACGACCGCGCACGACCTGCGTGATGACGTGCCGGCGGCGACCAAGAAAAAGCGGCGGAACGCGTTGATGGCCCAGCAGAAGCGCATCGTCGCGCGGGCGCAGAAGCGGCGCGTCGGCGCCGAAGTGCAGGTGATGGTCGACGGACCCTCTCCCGAGCACGAGCTCGTCTGGCGGGGACGGCTGGCCGGCCAGGCGCCAGAAATCGACCCAGTAGTGTATTTTACGGACGCCAACCTCGAGAAGTTGAGGCCCGGCGCGCTTTTACAGGCTGAAATTGTGGGGTCCCGCGAGTACGACTTGGTGGTCCGCCTTCGCGGCTGACGCCGCTTCGGCGGGACAAGTGCGTTGTGATAAAGTGAAGTGTTTTGAAAGAGCCTGCAAGACTGAAAGTGGGCCGGTGCCCACTTTTTGTTTTTGAGGGTGGTTTACGCAACTCATTGACCGAATTCGCGCCGTTGCCGAGCGGGTGGCCCGCTCCTACAATCTGGAGATTTTCGACGTGCAGTTCCGGCGTGAGCCGATCGGCTGGATGTTGAGGGTCTTTGTCGACGTGCCGTTCGACGCAGACGCGTCCTGGCGAGACGAAGCCGAGAGGCGCAGTCGCGCATACGCCTCGCCGACCATTCAGGATCTCGAGCACGTGAGCCGCGACTTGAGCGCCGTTCTGGACGTGGAAGACACGATCGACCAGAGCTATACGCTCGAGGTCTCATCGCCGGGGCTGGATCGGCCGCTGCGCGCGGCAGCCGATTACCGGCGGTTTGCGGGAAGGCTCGCGAAGATCGTCGTCTCCAGGCCCGTCGATCGCCAGTCGCATTTCGAGGGGCGGCTGGGCGGGTTCGAAGACGGTTTGATTGTGATGGAAACGACGCCAGGCAAGCGCCAGCTGATACCACTGTCGCTCGTAACGCGGGCTCGCCTGGAAGTGGAGTTCTGATTATTTATGTCAAATCCGCTCATGCAGACGATTGAGGCACTCGCCAAAGAGAAGGGCATCGAAGCCGATGTCGTCATTGGCGCCATCGAGGACGCGGTCCTCACCGCCTCGCGCAAGTACTACAAGACGAACGAGAACCTGAAGACGCGCTTCAACCAGGACACCGGCCAGGTCGATCTCTTCGCGGTCAAGCAGATCGTCGTGGACGTGCAGAATCCCGCCACCGAGATTTCACTGGAAGAGGCGCAGCAGCTCTACGGCGAAGAAGCCGAAGTGGACATGGAGATTGAATTTCCGAAGCCCACGGAGGTGCTCGGCCGCATTGCCGCGCAGACCGCCAAGCAGGTGATCTTCCAGAAGGT
>CAYHHH010000092.1:0-12846 GCA_964356125.1 uncultured Bifidobacteriaceae bacterium
CTAGTGATCTGCGCGGTGGTGGCATTCTCTGAAGCGGCGCCCGTTTTGTAGATTCGGTGGACGTACACGGGAATGACCCTCGAGGCGGTTTTTGCCGTGTGGGGTCCGCGGAGGATGGCCGCGGTGTACTCCTCGATTGCCCGTTGTGTTGCTTCATCGGGGTGCACGGTGCCGCAGACGAGCCTGCCAGCCTGGGCTGCCTGCTCAACAGGCGCCTGCGCGGCGCTCGGCGCCGCCGTTGTCATTATGCCCGCCGCAGCTGCCCCGGCCACCACCGCCCAGGACAGAGATCGATAGATCGCCTTCCTCACAAGTCACCTCGGTTCATCGAGTTACCTACTGCCTGCCGAATTTTGGGGGGCTCTGCATGATAGATAATGCATGGAAGAAAATCAACTCTTTCACCCCAGAACCGGCTCTGCTGCTTTCGCCGTGCGTTCGCCTGTCGCCAGCGACCACTACGTCGCAGATTTTTCCGTGTGTTCCGCGACCAGCACGCGCCGAAGCACCTTCCCGGCCATCGTTTTCGGCAGTGAATCTCTGAACTCGACGTGCGCGGGTGTTTTGTACGGCGCGAGGTTCTGTTTGCAGTAGGTGCGCAGTTCTTCGATCGTCGGGTTGGTGCCCGCGCGTTTGACGACCCACGCTTTCACGACTTCGCCTTTCACATCGTCGGCGACACCAGCCACGCCAACTTCCTGCACTGACGGATGCGCGGCGAGCACCTCTTCGATCTCTCGCGGCCACACCTGGTAGCCGCTGGTCTTGATCAAATCCTTCTGGCGATCGACGATGAACAGGAACGAGTCTTCGTCCAGGTACCCGAGGTCTCCCGTGTGAAGCCACGGGCCTGAGTTGAGAGCACCTGTCCCGAGCGAAGTCGAGGGATGTACACGCAGCGCGCGCGCCGTTTCCTCGAGGTTCTCGAAGTACCCGGCCATCAATTGCGGCGCCCGCACGATGATTTCGCCGGTCTCGCCATTCGGGAGGAAGCGGGTGCCTGACTCGGCATCGACGATCGCGACCTCGACGTCGGGAAGGGGCACGCCGACCGATCCGACCTTGTTGATGCCGTTCAGCGGATTCACAATGCACGCCATCATCGCTTCCGTCAGCGAGTAGCCTTCGACGATGCGGCCGCCGGTGAGCGCCTCGAACTGTGTTTTGGTGGCGGCCATCAGCGGCGCCGCACCCGAGAAGCACGCGCGAATCGAGCTGAAGTCGACCGATTTGTCCTTCACCTTCGGGTGATTCAACAGCGCGATGAACAGCGCGGGCACCGCGCTGAAGAGCGTCGGCCGCACGGTCTTGATGGTCTTCAGCAGATCGTCGATGTCGCGCGGGTTGGGCACGAGCGCCATCGGTGTGCGGCTGATAATCGAGTGGCTCTGTACGCCCACCGATGCGTAGACATGGAACAGCGGCAGCGGCACGAGGGCGATGTCCTTTGGCGCATTCTTTGGCGCGTGCAGCCATGTCGCGAGCTGGAGACCTGCAGCGACGAGGCATCGATGCGGTCCGACGACCGCTTTCGGCATGCCGGTTGTACCGCCGCTCATCAGCATGATCGCGGGATCGTCGGGGCCTGGCGCGCGACTGAAGTCGCGCCCTACCGAACCGGTGTCCTTCAGACAATCCTGGAACCACAAGTCGCCGGGCTCGAGGTGAATGCGGTGGCCGCCCTTCTTTTCCTTGAAGAGCGTGAACAGCACGCGCAGCAGGAGCGGCAGATACTCTTTGATGCTCGTCGCGATGATGCGCTTCACCCTGGTGTCGCGCTGGACGTCCTTCAACCGCGTGTAGAACGGCGTGAGCGTCACCACAAGCTCGACTCCCGCAGTCGTCAGCGGCTCGCGAAGCTCTCCAGCCGTATAAAGGGGATTGAGCGGCAGCACCGTCGCGCCCGCTTTCCATGCGCCGATTTCTGCAATGAGGAACTGGGGGCAGTTGGGAAGGACGAGCGAGACGCGGTCGCCCTTTTTGATCCCCGCGTCAACGAGCGACGCGGCGAACCTGTCGCTCAGACGATCGAGATCCTTGTTCGAGAGCGTCGTGCCCTTGAAAAACACTGCCGGCGCATCGGGCAGTGCACGCGCGGTCTCGCGTACGTAGTCGACGAGCGTGTTGTCCGGGTAGGGCGCGAGACTCGGAGGAACTTCAGGATCGTAGTGACGCGTCCAGGGAGCAGCCATGGGTGACGCCGCGCACTCAGGCCGCGCCCGTACCATTTGCCATCAGCGTCAGCAGCAACGCCTTCTGGCTGTGGAGGCGGTTCTCGGCCTGGTCGAACACCACGGACACCGGCGACTCGAATACGTCGGTCTCGACTTCTTCGTTGCGGTGCGCCGGCAGACAGTGCATGAACGCCGCGCCGTCGCGGGCGTGCCGCATCATGGAGGTTGTCACCTGATAGCCGTCGAATGCGCGTTTCCGTCCGGCCGCTTCGGCTTCCTGGCCCATCGACGTCCACACATCGGTATACACGGCATCCGAGTTCTTGACGGCCTCGTACGGATCGCGGAGCAGTCGAATCTGCGCGCCGTGGCGCGCGACCTTCATCGCCTGCTCGACGACGTTCGACGGCAGCTCGTAGCCTTTCGGAGACGCAATGTTGAAAGACGCGCCGAGCATCACGGCGCCTTGAGCCAGCGACGTCGCGACGTTGTTGCCATCCCCGACGAACGTGACGGTGCGGCCCGCCCATTCGCCCCAGACTTCTTTGAGCGTCTGCAGATCCGCCAGGGCCTGGCATGGGTGTTCGGTGTCGCTGAGCGCGTTCACGACGTGCAGACGCGGCGCCGCGTTCGCAAACTCGAGCAGCGTCGAGTGGGCGTAGGTCCGCATCACGACGCACTTCACCCAGCGCTCGAGATTGCGCGCCACATCGACGGCCGGCTCGCGCTCGCTCAGCGCCGCAACCGGATACGGAGTGATCACATCGCCGCCGAGCTCGCGCACGGCGATTTCGAACGTGGAGATCGTGCGCAGCGACGGCTTCTCGAACAGCAGCGCGACGTGCGCGCCGCCGAGCGCATTCGCGGTCGGTGCGTTCGTGCCGAGCGCGCGCTCGCGCTTGACGCGCGCAGCCAGCGCGAGGCACGACTCGAGCTCTGCCGGCTCGAAATCGAGCACAGACACGAAATCCTTGGCGCGAACGGATGATGGCATCAGGTCCGGTAATCGGCGTTGATTCTGACGTACTCCGCGCTCAAATCGCAGGTCCAGATGGTGGCCTGCTCGGAGCCGCCCGTCCCGAGGTCGATTTCGATGTCGATGTCCTTGCCCGACAGATACGCCGCCGCCTTCTCGGCGTTCTCGTCGTGTGGTTGCCCTTCGTGGAACAACACGATGCCGCCGATGCGGACCGACGCGCGCGAGAGCTCGAACGGAACCCCCGATCGGCCGGCGGCCGCGACGAGCCTCCCCCAGTTCGGATCGCCGCCGTGCACCGCGGTCTTCACGAGAAGTGAGTTGGCAATCGTCCGCGCCGCCCGCTCCGCATGCGCCCATTCCGCCGCGCCGATGACGCGGACGGTCACCAGCTTGGTGGCACCCTCGCCTCCACGCACGATAGCGATGGCGAGCTCTTTCGAGACGGCGCGCAGGCCCGCTTCGAGCGCCGGATAGAGCGATTCGTCGATGACGACCCCGCTCGCTCCGTTCGCCATGGCAAACACCGTGTCGTTGGTGGAGCATTCACCGTCCACCGTAATCGCATTGAACGTGTCGCGCGTCACCGCCGCGAGCGCCTTCCGCAACATCGCGGGTTCCACCACCGCATCGCAGGTGAGAAATCCCAGCATCGTCGCCATCAGCGGCTCGATCATGCCAGAGCCCTTCGCCATGCCTCCGACGTGAAACGTGCCGGCCGGCGTGTCCACCGCGACCGCCGTCTCTTTCGGAAACGGGTCGGTCGTCATAATCGCGAGCAGCGCTTTGTGGTGTGCGTCGCGGCTCAACGTGGCGAGCGCTTTCGTCACACCGTCCTTGACCTTCTGCAGACTGAGATCGACGCCAATGACGCCGGTCGAGGCGACGAGCACTTCCTCGGGACGGCACCCGACCTGGCGAGCGACGAACTCCACGGTTTCGCGCGCCACATCCATTCCGGCATCGCCAGTGCACGCGTTGGCGCAGCCGCTGTTGCAGACGATCGCCTTGGCGCGGCCCCCCGATGTTTCGAGATTCGCGCGCGACACCAGCACCGGCGCCGCCTGGGTCTTGTTTGTCGTGAACACAGCGGCGGCCGACACGGCCTTGTCGGCCGTCAGCAGCATGACGTCGAGCGGCCAGGCATGCGTCGGCGGCTTGATGCCCGCATAGACCCCGGAGGCCTTGAAGCCCGCCGGCGCCGTGATGCCGCCTTCGATTGCGTGGATTCGCGTGTCGGTGCGAGCGGCCGCGTTAGACATGCAGCTGAGCGGCGGGCCTGCCCTGAGCCGCGTCGAAGGGCCGGACCTCGTGTGTGGCATCGAGGTCGGTGACCATCGCGAATTGTTCGCACCGCCGGAAGAGCGCGCAGCTCCGGCAGTCTGCCGAGATCTTCTCCGGCAGCCAGGTATGCGGAACAATCGAAAAGCCCATGTGCGCGAAATACGCCGGCTGATGGGCGAACACACACAAATCGTCGTAGCCGGACGCGCGCGCGCGGATTCTCAGCTCGTCGACGATGCGGCGGCCGAGGCCTCGTCCGCGACGTGTCTCGCTGACCACGAGCGACCGGATTTCGGCGAGCGCCGGGCTGAGCGGCGCAAGCTCGCCGCACGCCACGATCGAGCCCCGCCCGTCGACGCCGACCACGAAGCGGTCGATGCGCGCGATGAGCTCGCCCATCTGGCGAGGCAGAAGATGACCCGCCTGCTGATTGCGCTGAACCAGCTCATGGATCTTTTTTGCGTCGCTCCGGACCGCGGTCCGAATCTGCGGTGCCCGGCCAACCTGAGGCTGTGTCATATCGTGACTCCCGCGAAAATTTCGCTGAACGCGGCATCGAGCAATCCCAGCGCTCGATCCAGCTCTGCCTCCGTGATGATCAGCGGAGGAAGCAAGCGGATGACTTTTCCCGCCGTGCGATTCACGAGCACGCCCTGCCTGATGGCGGCTTCCTGTACGGGAGCGGCATCCGTATTCAGCTCGAGGCCCCACATCAGCCCCGCGCCTCGTATCTCGACGATCGCCGGATACTTCTTCTGCATCTCGCGCAGCCTGGCTTCGAGATGCGCGCCGGTTTTCTTGACGTGCTCCATCAGGCCGGCGGTCAACTGATCGAGGCAGACCAGCGCGGCGCGGCATGCGAGCAGATTTCCACCGAACGTGGTGCCATGGTCTCCGAATGCGAGCGTGGCCGCAACCTCTTCTTTGACGAGCGCAGCGCCCATCGGCACGCCGCCGGCGAGCGCCTTGCCGACCGGCACCAAATCGGGATTCATCCCGAGCGCCTGGAAGTAAAACGGCCGTCCCGTGCGTCCCAGGCCACACTGCACTTCGTCAGCGATGAGCAGCGTGCCGGTCCGCGTGCAGATCTCGTTGACCGCGTTGGCGAACTCCTGCGTCAGCGGGCGCACGCCACCCTCGCCCTGAATCGGCTCCAGGATGATCGCCGCTGTCTTGTCCGTCACCGCCTCGCGGAGGGCCGCCGCGTGCACCGGCACGAACCGGACATTCGGAATCAACGGCTCGAACGGCGTCCGATAGGGCTCGTTCCACGTCGTCGAGAGCGCGCCCATCGTGCGGCCGTGAAAGTCACCCTCCATCGCGATGATCTGCGTGCGGCCGGCGACGCCTTTCGTATACCAGTAGCGCCGCGCGAACTTCAGACAGGCCTCCACGGCTTCCGCGCCGCTGTTGCAGAAAAACGCGCGCGACAGCCCTGAGAGCTTCGCCAGGCGCTCCGCCACCTGGCCTTGAAGCGGATGAAAAAACAGGTTCGAGCAGTGAATCATCTCGCGGGCCTGTTCGGCGATGGCGTTTGCCAGGCCTTCGTGGCCGTGGCCGAGCGCGCCGACGCCGATGCCCGCGAGCAGATCGAGATATTCGCGCCCGTCGGCGTCGAACACGCGCACGCCCTTGCCGCGCACCAGCACGATCGGCGTGCGGTTGTAGGTCTGGACGATGTGCTTCGACTCGAGGTCGCGGACGCTCTGCATTTACGAAACCTTTCTTCTCATGTGTCGGCTCATCGCCGGCGTTCCCTTGGTAACTCGCGTGCTGTTTCCGGCGCCGGCCGCGCGCCCATGCCGCGCGAGCACGGCAAGCCCGGCCAGATCCTTGCCGTCGGCGACGAAAACTTCCCGCGCGCCGTTCTCGATCGCGTGCCGGCAGGCCGCAAGCTTCGCGACCATGCCTGCCGTCGCTCCACCGCTTTCGACCAGCGCGTCGACGTCGCGGAGCGTCATGTCGGCGATCGTCGACCCGTCACGATCGAGGACCCCCGCCGTTGCCCCGGCGACGATCAGGCGCGGAGACTTCAGCCGTCCCGCCAGATGCGCCGCCAGCGTGTCGGCGTTCACGTTGAACAGCTCGCCATCACGCGAGGCGCCGATGCTCGAGACGACCGGCACGTAGCCCTTCCGGCACAGATCGATGAGCAGCGACGGCTTGTCCTTGCCGACCGGCTCTCCCACGCGTCCGAGGTCGACCGTCTGGCCGGCCGTCGATGTATGGGGCGCCGCTGGTTTGACCCGTCCAATGCCCGCGTCTGCGCCAGTCAGCCCGACCGCCGGAACGCCTGCGGCCCCGAGCGCCGCCACGAAGCGTGTATTGACGAGGCCCGCGAGCACGCTGACGACGATCTCGAGCGTCGGCTCGTCAGTGATGCGCAAGCCGTCCACCTGGCGCTTCTCGATGCCGACGCGCGCGAGCGACGCGTCGATCTCCCGGCCGCCGCCATGGACGATGACAATCGGCGTTTTGCGCGCCAGCTTTGCAATCGTGGCGGCGAGCGCCGTCACACGCTGCGAATCCTCGAGCAGCTCGCCGCCGAATTTCAGGACAACAGGTGCGTTCATCGGTAGGATCCGGCTTTAGCCGGACCGTCGGGAATCGGCAACAACCCCGTCCGCTCGTCGTAGCCGAGCATCACATTCAGGTTCTGAATCGCCTGGCCTGCCGCGCCCTTCACCAGGTTGTCGATGACCGATACCAGAAGGATGCGACCGCCGGCCGGATCGACCCGCCAGCCGATGTCGCAAAAATTCGTATAGGCGGCGTGCTTGATTTCAGGCAGCGTTTCGCCCGTCAGCCGCACGAACGGCGCGTGCGCGTAGGCACCCTGCATGGCCCCGGCCACATCGCTCGAGGTCGTACCCGGCCGCACGCGCGCGTAGATCGTCTCGAGCATCCCGCGGTCGAGCGGCACGAGGTGCGGCACGAATGTGACCTGCGCGCCCAGCTCCTGCTCGATTTCCGGCTGATGGCGGTGGCCGAACACGCCGTATGCCGACACGCTGCCATGGTTCTCGGAGAAGTGCGTCCGGTCGCTCGGCTTTTTGCCGGCGCCCGAGATGCCCGACTTCGCGTCGATCACGATCTCGCCGGTCAGCAGGCCCGCGTCCGCAAGCGGCTCGAGCGCGAGCAGCGCGGCGGTGGGGTAGCACCCCGGGTTGGTGATGAGCCGGGCAGCCGCAATCGCGTCGTAGTTGCGCTCGGTCAGGCCGTACACCGGCTGCAGCGAACCAAGCTTCGTCGCCGGGTACCACTTCTCGCGGGCGGCCGCGTCGCGCAGCCGGAACGCGCCGGACAGATCGATGACGCGAATGCCGCGCTCCACAAGGCCCGGCGTAATCGTGGCCGCGGCTTCTTCCGGGAGCGCGAGAAAGACGACATCCGACTGCTCGGCGAGCTTCCCGGCCGAAAACGGCTCGATGGCACCGTCCCAGATCCTCGCGAGCGCGGGCAGCGTCCGCGGCGGGCCGTCGGGCGACGATGACATGGCCGTCGTGACGCGGACGTTCGGATGCCCGGCCAGCCACCGGAGCAGCTCCTGTCCCGCGAAGCCGCTCGCGCCGGCGATGCCGACGCGCACGGATTTTCCCGCGGCGTCACGCGCCGGCGCGCCGGTCGATTCGGTGAGTGAGGAAGTATCCATCGCGAAGCATAAATATACAGCATATCTCCGGCAAAGTGTGTATGATAATTCACAGCACTGTATGGTTATGAAGGCACGGCGCCAGGCGATCGTCCTCGAGCTCATCGGCAAGGAAGAGATGACGAGCCAGGAGCAGCTGCGCATGCGGCTGAAGTCGCGGGGCTACGACGTCACGCAGGCCACCCTCTCGCGCGACATCCGCGACCTGGGGCTCGTGAAGCGGTCCTCCGACGGCGCGTATCAGCAGCAGGGAGCCGAGCCGCAGGTCGCGCCGGCCGCGGGCGTCGCGTTGCAGCGCGCCATGGCCGAGTACGCCAGCGCCGTCGCCTGCGTGCAGCAGCTCATCGTCGTGCGCACGGGACCGGGCATGGCGCAGCCGCTCGCGCTGGCCATCGATCGCGCCAGGCTCGATGACGTCGTCGGGACGCTCGCGGGAGACGACACGATCCTCGTCATTTCGCAGGACGCGCGCCACGCGAAGGCGCTGGCGAAGCAGCTGGAGGCCTGGTCGCAATTTGCCTGAGAGAATTGTGCTCGCCTACTCTGGTGGGCTCGATACGTCCGTCGCCATTCCGTGGCTCAAGGAGAAGTACGGCGCCGAGATCGTCGCCGTCACGCTCGATCTGGGGCAGGGGCGCGAGCTCAACCAGATTCGCGAGCGCGCGATGTCGACCGGCGCGATCCGCTGCCACGTGCTCGACGTCCGCGAGGAGTTCGCGCGCGACTACATCCTTCCGGCGCTCCAGGCCGATGCGTTGTACGAAGAGCGCTATCCGCTTGCCACGGCGCTCAGCCGGCCGCTGATTGCCAGGAAGCTCATCGACATCGCGCACATGGAGAACGCCGCGAGCATCGCCCATGGCTGCACGGGCAAAGGCAACGACCAGGTGCGCATCGACGTGTCCGTGCGCGCCATCGACCCCGCGATCGCCGTGATTGCGCCCGCGCGCGAATGGGGCATGACGCGGCCCGAAGCGATCGCCTACGCGCGCGCCCGGAACGTGTCCGTGCCGACCACGATCGCGAGCCCGTACAGCACGGATCAGAACCTGTGGGGCCGATCGATTGAGTGCGGTGTGCTCGAAGATCCGTGGAATGAGCCGCCCGACGATATCTATACGCTGACAAAGGCGCCCGCCGATGCGCCCGCGGCGCCGGCCTATGTCGACATCACCTGGCAGGAGGGGGTTCCCGCGGCGATCAACGGCGTCGAGATGCCGCTGGTCGAGCTGATCGATTCGCTCGACACGATCGCCGGCGTGCATGGCGTCGGCCGCATCGACATGGTCGAGAATCGCCTCGTCGGCATCAAGTCGCGCGAGATTTACGAAGCGCCGGCGGCGCTGCTCCTGCATCAGGCGCACCGCGAGCTGGAAGGCTTCGTCATTCCGAAGGATCTGCAGCGCTTGCAACAGCGTCTGTCGCAGGAATACGCCGATCTCGTGTACAACGGCCTGTGGTTCTCGCCGACGCGATCGGCGATCGACGCGTTCATGCGGAATATTCAGCCGCGCGTGACGGGCACGATCCGCCTGAAGCTCTACAAGGGCGATTGCCGGGTCGTCGGACGGAAGTCGGACTTCGCGCTCTACGATCACGGCCTCGCGACCTACGATGCCGGCGACACGTTCGATCATGCGGCCGCCGAAGGGTTCATCAAGATCTGGGGGCTTCCCGTCGAGACGGCGGCGAAGCACGAGCGGCGGCGTGCCGCCAAGGGCGCCGACCGTGCCCCCGCACCGGTGCCGGGGCCCCCAACGCGGCAGCCGCGTTGGGGTGGCGTGGCGGAGTAGCCGATGGCGAATCTCTGGTCTGGACGGTTCAGCAGCGAGCCCGATCCCGTCGCATTCCAATTCGGATCCTCGTTTCGATTCGACCGGCGTCTCTTCGAAGACGACGTGACCGGGAGCCTCGCGTGGGTCGAGGGGCTCACCGGCGTCGGCGTCTTCAATAACGCCGAAGCCGAGAAGGTGACGGCGGCGCTGACGGACATTCTCGAGCGAGGCCGGCGCGAGCCGGCGTTCGTCGACGGCGCCGACGAAGACGTGCATGCCTTTGTCGAGCGGCAGCTCGTCGAGCGCGTTGGCGATCTCGGCAAACGGCTGCACACGGGACGCTCGCGCAACGAGCAGGTATCGCTCGACCTGCGCCTCTATCTGCGGCGCCGGATTCCCGCTCTGCAGGCGCATGCGGCCGCGGTTGTCGGCGCGCTCGCGAAGAAGGCGGAGTCGGCGGGCACGGCTGTGATGCCGTCCTACACGCACCTGCGGCGTGCGATGCCGGTGCTCGTGTCGCACTTCTTTCTGGCGCATGTCGCGGCGCTGCGGCGCGATTTCGACCGCCTCGCATGGGCGTCGCAGGAAGCCGACGCGATGCCGCTTGGCTCGGGCGCGGTCGCCGGCACCAACTATGCGATGGACACGGCGATGCTCGCGTCGCGCCTGGGATTTTCACGCGTGGTCAGCAACAGCATCGACGCGTCATCCGATCGCGACTTCGTCGCCGCGTTTCTGCACGCCTGCGCGATGCTGATGGTGCACCTGAGCCGGCTGTCTGAAGATCTGATCATCTTCTGCGACGAAGAGCACGGATTCTTTCAGCTGTCCGACGCGTCGAGCACCGGCAGCAGCATGATGCCGCAGAAGAAAAATCCCGATCCGCTGGAGTTGATTCGCGGCAAGTCGGGACGCCTGATCGGCCATCTCACCGGGTGGATGGCGACGATGAAAGGGCTGCCGAGCGGTTATAACAAGGATCTGCAGGAGGACAAGGAAGCGGTGTTCGATGCCGAAGACACCGTCGCGGGTGCGCTGGCCACGCTGGTCGGCGTGATCGACGGCCTCGAGATGTTTCCGAACACCACCGCGGCCGCTGCGTCCGGATTGCTGCTCGCCACCGATGTCGCCGACTTTCTGGTGGGCAAGGGGATGCCGTTCCGCGAGGCGCACGAAGTGGTCGGCGGGATGGTGCGCCAGTTGCTCGCCGAGCGCCGCGATTTCGGCGCGCTGACCTCGGCCGAATGGCAGCGCCATAGCCCGCTGTTCGATGAATCCGTGCGCCAGGTGGTCACGCCCGACGCGTCCGTGCGCGCCCGCAAGACCCCGCAATCCACTCAGCCGGAAGCAGTGTCGGCGGCGCTGGCCGACGTCAATGGATGGTTGCGGCGCGTCGGCGCACCGTAGTAGACTGGCGTTCCCGCGATCAATCCCGGCCCCAAGGAATTTTTCGGGAGATTCATGCAACAGCGTCAGCTACGGCTTGGTGACATTCTCGATGACTATTGCCCGCGCGAGCGCCGTCTCGCGAACCACACCGTGGTGGCCATGGTCGGTAACGACGTACAAATAACCCGCTGCACGACGTGCGACACCGAACATCCCTTCAAGGGTGGCAAGGTGCCGCGGCTACGGAAGAAAAAGACGTCCGTCGAGGCGGCCTACGACGAGGTACTCGAGTCCGTGACGAAAGACACACAACCCCACGCGGTGTTGGTCACCACTCCCGAATCCGAAGAGCCCGACACTGCCGCCGGCGATGACGACACGCAGGAGGCTCCCGCGATCGCTGACAACGGCGGCGCGCCGTCACACGCGGCGCCCGAAGCGGTTCGTCTCCACCGTCCGCTGATTCGCGCGCAGCTGCCGCGCATCGAGCGCGAGCCGGTCGCGCGTCCCGCACCCGAATTCACGATCCGGCAGGCGAACAAGGGTCGCGGACGATTCCAGAACAACAACAACGTGCGTCCCGGGCGCTTCGCGCAGAGCGGCGGCCAGGGCGGAGGCAACTCGCGCGGCCCTTCCGGCGGCCAGGGCGGCCGTCCAGGGGGAGGCCGGCCGCACGGGCACGGCGGACCGATGCGCCCGGCCGGCGGACGCCCCCAGGGGCACGGCGGACCGCGCAAGCGTTCGCGCTGACGACGTTCACCGTTCACCGTTCGCCGTTCACGGTAGACGGTAAACCGTAAACGGTAAACGATTTCCATCCACAACTATGACCGATCTTTCAGGAAAGTACGCCCTCGTCGTGGGCGTGGCCAACAAGCGATCCATCTCGTGGGCCATCGCCCAGGCGCTCGCGAAATCGGGCGCGCGCCTCGCATTGACCTATCCGAGCGCGCGTCTCGAAGAGAACGTGCGGGAGCTGGCGGCCACGCTCGACAATCCACTCATCCTGCCGTGCGATGTGTCGAACGACGAGCAGATCGTCGAGCTCGGCCGATCGCTCGACACGGAGTTCGGCGGGCTCGATTTCTTCGTCCACGGCGCCGCGTTCGCCAAGGCCGAGGAGCTCAGCGCGCCGTTTTCGCAGACGACGCGCGAAGGGTTCCGGATTGCGCTCGATGTCAGCGCGTATTCGTTCATCGGCCTCGCGCGCGAAGTGCGCCCGCTCATGCAGAAGCGCGGCGGCGGCAGCATGCTGACGCTGACCTACCTCGGCAGCGAGCGCGTCTTCAAGAACTACAACGTGATGGGCGTGGCGAAGGCGGCGCTCGAATCGTCCGTGCGGTACCTCGCGGCCGAGCTCGGCCCGCAGAACATCCGCGTCAACGCGATTTCGGCCGGTCCAATCAAGACGCTCGCCGCCATGGGCATTTCAGGATTCTCGAGCATCCTCGGCCACTACCGCGAGCACGCGCCGCTGCAGAGGAACACGGACCTCGCAGAAGTGGCAGACGCGGCGTTGTTCCTCCTGGGCCCGGCAGGCCGCGGCGTGACGGCGGAGATCATGATGGTCGATGCGGGGTTCAGTGTGATGGGCTT
>CAYHHH010000092.1:12946-17029 GCA_964356125.1 uncultured Bifidobacteriaceae bacterium
AGCGCCGGCGGACCGCAGACGAAGCACAGCGTTTCGCCACGCTCGATCAATCCATCCAGACATCGCACGTCGATCCGGCCCAGGCGGCCGTGCCAGCCTTCGGTGGTCGCGCGCGTCACGGTGTGGCGGAACTCGATGCGCCCCTCGTCTTCGAGCCGCTGAAATTCCTCCAGATACGCGAACTCCTCCGGTGAGCGCACGCTGTAGATCAGCGCCACCTTCCCGTCCCGCTCGGCCAGCAGCGTGTGCCACAGCATCGATCGCAGCGGCGCGATGCCGGTACCGCCCGCAATGAAGACGAACCGGCGCTCGCGCGGGTGGGCGGGGAAGGTGAATGATCCCAGCGGCCCATCGATCGCGACAGGGGTGCCCGGCCGAAGACGATCGACCGCGAGTCCCGACCCATCGGTGCCGGTCTGAACCAGAAATTCGATCGCGCCGTGCTGTGCGGTTTCCTCCGGCGCGGATGCGATCGAGTAGGGCCGCCGTTTCTCGGCGCCGTGCGGCTGCAGATACGCGGCCTGGCCCGCAAGGTACGGAAAAGACTGCCCCTGAAGATCGAGCCTGATGATGTGCGCGCGAGGCGTCGCGGCAATGGAGTCGCGAATGGGCAGGGTCGGCATTCAACCTGCATTATATGGTTCCGGGTTCCGGGTTCCGGTTCCATGTTCCACGTTCGCGGTGGGCGCTGGAAACAGACGCCGTCTTTGATTAATGATGCGCTCGAGTATCGAGGCGCCTCCTCGAACGAGGAACCTGGAACAGGAACTTTGGAACCAACATGCATCTCAAACGCCTGCGCGGCTCCTTGCTGCGATTGGTTCTGAAACGTCCGGTCGCAATCGTGTTGGGGCTGGTGCTTATCGCACCGTCTGCGTGGTTGATCATGCAGGATTTGCCCTGGGAAACTCCGGCGACAGATGGGCTTGGACTGATTGTCGGCGCGACAGGGGTTGCGTTCCTTGCCGCGGGAATCGGCGGGCGTCGGCCGGACTGGATCGAGCCGGAGTGATTACAGCACGCCGGACGCGGCGCGCTCGAGCTCGACGTCGCTGATGGCCGGGGTCGGGTTCTGGCGGCGCGAAGGCACATAGTCGTCGCCCAGCTTCGTGATCAGCACCTGCTTGCGCTTCGTCTTGTCGCGGTACATCCGGCTGTCGGCCGTGGCGAGCAGCGTCTCGTAGGTGTTCCCGTCGTGCGGGAAGACCGCCGCGCCAATGCTGATGCCCAGGTGCAGGCGCTTGCCGGGGCGCGCTTCGAAGACGACCTCGTCGATCGCCGTCTGCAGCTCCACGCGCTTCCGTTCCGCCTCCTCCGCTCCGCAGCCCGACAGCACGACGATGAACTCGTCGCCGGCGTAGCGGACGCAGATGTCGTACGGCCGGATGGCCGCCCGCAGCACGCCCGCCACTTCGCGCAGCGCGCGGTCGCCGACGTGGTGGCCGTGGTTGTCGTTGATCTCCTTGAAGTGGTCGAGGTCCATGACCAGGAGCGAGACCTCCGACTTCAAGCGCTCCGCGCGCGCGAGCTCGCGCGTGAGATGCATGAACATGAAGCGCGTGTTCGGCAGCCCCGTCAGCGGATCGGTGAGCGAATCTTCCTGCGTCTGCTCGAACACGATCGAGTTGTAGATGACCGCGGCGGCCTGCTCGCACACGCGATCGAGCAGCCGGCGGTGGTCGTCGGTGTAGCAGCCCGCGTCGATGTGGTAGACCGACAGCGTGCCGATGAAGCGCTCGTTGAACACCAGCGGGCAGACCAGCGCCGATTGCAGCGACGTGGTGGCCGAGATGCCTGCCGCTTCGAGGTCGGCGCTCGGCCTCGCGTTCACCAGCGTGCGGCGATTGCGCGCGACCCACCCGGTCAACCCGAGGCCGCTCTTCACGGAAATCTGCTGAATCACTTCGGCGTCGATGCCGGTCGCAAACCGGCAGCGCAGCGTCTCGAGCTCTTCGTTGTGCAGGAACAGCGCGCAGCACGAGAAGGGCACCAGGTTGCTCAGCTTCGACGAGATCAGCGCCATCGTGTCGGCGACGCCGAGGCTCGTGCCCATCGCCTGGGCGATTTCGTAGAGCGCGTAGATTTCGCGGTGCGCCAGCGCGATGTCGTCGAAGACGGTCTTGTTCGACGGCTCGGGCAGCAGTCCGACGGCCGGGCGTCCCTTTTCGTTCGTGCCGGTCGGCAGCGCCAGCTCGCGCACCGTCTCCGACGCCGTCTCCGCTTCGGCCTTCAGCTTCTCGAGGTTCTCGACGAACATCTTCACGAGGTTCGGATCGAGCGCTTTGCCCGCTTCCTGGCGCAGCAGCCCGACCGCGCCTTCGTCGCTCATCGCCTTGTGGTACGGCCGCTCGGAGGTCAGCGCGTCAAAGTAGTCGACGACCGCGAGGATGCGCGCGCCGGCGGGGATTTCATCCCCCTTCATTCCTGCGGGATAGCCCTTGCCATCCCAGCGCTCGTGATGGCTCAGGATGAGCGGCGCCACGGGATAGGGAAACGGCACGCCCGCGATGATTTCGGCGCCGACCTGCGGGTGAATGCGAATCTTCTGGAACTCTTCCTGCGTGAGCGGTCCCGGTTTCGAGAGAATGTGCTCGGGCACGGCCAGCTTGCCGATGTCGTGCAACAGCGCCGCGGTCTTCACGCCCTGAATCTCGTTCTCCGACATGCCGAGCGCTTTCGCGAGCCCTGCAGCAAAGACCTGCACGCGGCGGATGTGCGACTTGCCCGTGCGATCCTTGGCATCGATCGCCAGCGCGAGCGCTTCGATCGTCGCGAGATGCAGGTCCGATACTTCCTGCACATGGCGCTGCTCGTCCTCGATGCGCCCCAGATAAATCTTGTAGCTGCGATAGGTCAGGTACAGCGGAGGCGCAGCCAGCAGCGCGATCCAGTAGTTGGTCGTGCCTCCGATGACAATCGAGACGCCCGCGGCCGCGACTGCGCCGACGAAGTAGCTCGGCGCGCTCCAGAGGAAATTGTCGTTCCAGACCTTCAGCAGGCTCTGGCGCGTCGAGAACGCAATGGCCGTGGCGATCAGCACCGTGTTGCAGATGAAATAGGCGCCGGCCGCGCCGAGCAGCGGCTTCGCCATCGCCGCGAGCGGCATCGATGCGAGGCCCGCGTGTCCGCCGAGCACCTGAAACGCCCAGCCGGCCGCCTGCACGCTGATGACGAGGCTCGCCATGCTGAACAGCGTGCGATACGGCGGATTTTTCGTGGTGATGCGGAACGTGCACTGGCTCCACGCGCTCATCGCGCCGACGATCATCGTTTGCGCCGGGCCCAGCAGAATAAGCGAGAGGAAATCGACCGCGTACGAGACCGACATCGACGAGACGCTGCGTGAAAGCGGCAGCGTCACCTTGAAAGCCGACGTCGCCGACGACAGCACCAGCAGGGCGACGAACCACACCGGATGCTGGAACCGCTCCAGCGGGAAAAATGCGGCCAGCAGCACAACTCCGCCAGCGATGACTGCGCCGACGTAAATCCGTGCCGCGAGGGGAAGCTGTTTCATTACCTAAATCTGTGCCCTGACCCTGCAAAATGTTGGCCCGGTAGGACTTGTACCGACACGAGACGGTAAGTCCAATATTTTGAGATAGCTACGAGGGCAACAACGGAGTCGAGGGGACTCCAGAAACTGGTCCTCATGCTCCAAATTGGCACTCACATTTCACTATTCGCTGTATCTCTTTGCGTTTAAGGCAGATAGCCTAGTACGTACGTGTGCCGTTTCAAGACGGTTTGGCACTCTATTACCGTACTGTCGGCTTATTGAGGGGTTTTCGTTAGCTTGCGGTGAGCCGGCGTGCTCTATTTCGGGACTGTCCGCTATGCGCCTGCGGCTCGAGTCCGAATTCGAGGATCTTCCGGTACAGCGTGCCGCGGCTGATCTCGAGGATGCGCGCCGCCTCCTTCTTGTTCCAGGAGACCGCGTCGAGCACACGCAGGATGTGGGTGCGCTCCGCGTCGCGCAGTGTCGGCAGGCGCAACGCGGTCGCCGGCGCTTGCGCCGGCCGCTGCGCGTGCAGGAAATCGATGTCCAGGCCCCGGATCGCCCGCCCCGGGGCCGAGAGCGCT
>CAYHHH010000093.1:0-1338 GCA_964356125.1 uncultured Bifidobacteriaceae bacterium
CCAGACGATGTTGTCGTCGTCGAGGTTGCCCCAGACGATGTTGTCGTCGTCGAGGCTCATGCCGATGAGGCCGGAGCCCCACACGATGTTGTTTCCCCAGACGATGTTGTCGTCGTCGCCGAAAATATTGCCCCAGACGATGTTGTCGTCGTAGAGGTTGCCCCAGACGATGTTGTCATCGTCGAGCGACTCGCCCCACACGATGTTGTTGCCCCAGACGATGTTGTCGTCCGTATCGAGCGCGTTGCCCCAGACGATGTTGTCGTCATCGCCGAAGTTATTCCCCCAGACGATGTTGTCGTCCTCGTCGCCGAGGCCTTCGCCCCAGACGATGTTGAGCGACCACGAAGGACGCTGCTCGGCCATCAGCGTCTCACCCGCGACGCGACGGGCGCCCCAGATGATGGACTGCGACCAGGCATACGAGTGGTTGCCGATGGTGGTCGACGGCGTCAGTTCCGTCGAGAGCCAGGGCGTGCCGACAGGCGCCTGCGGATTGATGGCGTTCGCGAGCGCGACCGCGCCGCTCACCTCAATCTGCCCGGCACCTTGCTCCAGCGCATCGAATCGGCTGCCGTCCTCGTCGAGCACCGGAATCGAGGTGTACTCGAGGACCGCCTTCACTGCATTCGGTGTCAGGTCGCGGTTGGCCTGCAGCACCAGCGCGACGACGCCGCTCGCCACACCAGCCGCCATGCTGGTGCCCGAGAGACGCATGTAGTTGCCGGTATTGCCGCGCGCTTCCTGCGCAAGACGGAGCGCGCTGCCCGCCGCGGCGACCGACAACAGGTTGTCGCCTGCCGCGACGAAGTCCGGCTTCGCGAAGCCGTCGTACCACGACGGTCCGCGCGAGCTGTACGGCGCCACGCGGTCGTCGGCGCGCGTCACGGTATTGAACGTGCGCGCCGCGCCGGCCGTCAGTGCCGACGGAGCGTTGCCCGGCGATGCGATGCCGCCATAACCGGGAAGGCCCGTCTTCTTGTTCAGGCCGAAGTTGCCGGCCGAGACCACGACGACAATGCCCGCGCGCGTCGCGTGCTCGACCGCCTGCACCAACGGGTCGCTCGCGGCCGGCTCATAAATCGGATGGCCGAGCGAGAGATTCAACACGTCGATACCGAGGAGGTCCTTGTTCGCAATCGCGAACTCGATGGCGCGCACGACGTTCGCCGTGTCGCCCTGACCTTTCTCGTTGAGCACGCGCAGACCGATCAGGCGCGTGTTGGGCGCGACGCCCACAAACTCACTCGCGATCAGTCCCGCCACATGCGTGCCGTGGCCGTACGGATCGATGGGCGTCACGGCGCGGATATCGCCCTGCGTGAAGTCGTAGAACGC
>CAYHHH010000093.1:1438-3237 GCA_964356125.1 uncultured Bifidobacteriaceae bacterium
CGAACGTCGGAAGCGTTAAGAGGTCTTCACAATGAACGACGGCCGCAATTGCATCGAGCGAGGGAAATTCTCCTTTGACGACATCGCCGTGAGCGGCAAGCGAGTCGCGAAGTCCCTGGCGATAACCGGGCTTGGTCCTGATGATGACGGGCTGGTTTCCGACGCAGCCACGTTCAATCGACTCCCGAAGCGACTCATCGAGCTTCGCGTCGGACGTCGACTGGGCGTAGGACACGTTGGGAACAGCCATGGCCGCTAAGCCAAGAGCCATGGCTATGTGTCTGAGACGTACGAGTCGGGTAGTCATGCGCCAGGCTTTAGAGCAAACGAACTGCCAATATGACCACAGGCCATACAGTACCAGGTAACTCATTGATGCAGAAAAGGTTATCAATTGTGTGCAGCTATATGACTCTTTAGACAACTAAATGACATTAAAGCATTATGGAACACTCCACTGCGCATATCTGTGATCGTGACCGCTCTCTGGGGCGTATTTGCGAGGGAAAAGCGAGAAAGGGGCTTCGTGTGCTGTTTCAGCGCACGGAGGTACACTTTGAGACTACAGAAGGCGGGTCACAACCTGCACGGCGGCCTCGATGGGCGCCCCCGACGAGTCCTGTGGCACCTCCACGATTCGTACGCCGTGAAGCATCCGGCTCAACGACTCGGGGTTTGTCGACTCGGCGAGATCTGGCGCTGCGCTCCGGCCATTCAGCACGATGCCTCGAATCGGGATGTGATGCGAGCGCAACATCATGACGGTCATGGCGACGTGATTCAGGGTGCCGAGACCCGCACGCGCGACGACAACAGCGTCGAGGTCGCAGGCCTGCGCAAGGTCGAGCACTGTGTAGCCCCAGCTCAGCGGCACCATCACGCCGCCCGCGCCTTCGACAACCACGGCGCAGCCGTCCGACCTCAATTGTCGAATCCGCGCTTCGATGTCGTCAGGATCCAGCGTCACGCCGGCGCGATCGGCCGCAACCGCCGGTGCCAGCGGTTCCGGCAGGCGAAGAAGCGGGCGCGCCAGAACGTTCTGCTCTCCCGACGCGCGCTCCAGCACATCTGAATCGGACGGCTGCTCGGCACCGATCCCCGTCTCCGCAGGCTTGAATCCAATCGCGCGCACCCCACGGGCGCGCAACGCCGTCACCAGTGCCGCGGCAATCATCGTCTTGCCGACGCCGGTATCGGTACCCGTGACGAGAAGATCACGCACCGAATCGCTCCTCGATAACGGCCTGCACCGATGCCGCGAGATGCCGAAGCTCGGCATCGGTCGCCGAGAGAGGCGGCATCAGCACGATCACGTCGCCGAGCGGCCGGAGAAAAATTCCCCGATCGCGGAGCGCAAGACACAGGTGGTAGCCGTTGCGATCGCCCGGTGTGAACGACGCTTTCGTCTGACGATCGGCGACGAGCTCGATACCGCACATGAGACCCGCCTGGCGGATGTCGCCGACGTGGCGATGGGAGGCAAGCGGCGCAAGCGCATCGCGCAGCACGCGGGCCTTCTGCTCGACCGCTCCGATGATGGCGCCATCCGACAGCAGCCCGAGGGTCGCCAGCGCCGCAGCGCATCCGAGTGCGTTCCCCGTGTAGGTGTGACCGTGGAAGAAATGGCGGTACTCATCGTAACGGCCGAGGAACGCGTCGTAGACGCGATCGGTCGCGAGCGTCGCCGCCACAGGAAGATAGCCGCCCGTCAACCCTTTCGCGACGCACATCAGATCGGGCGTCACACCTTCCTGCTGGCACGCGAACATCGTCCCGGTGCGGCCAAATCCCGTGGCGAC
>CAYHHH010000093.1:3337-14936 GCA_964356125.1 uncultured Bifidobacteriaceae bacterium
TGACGGAAGGAGAATGGGCTTGAAGATGTCATGAAACCGCTCGACGCCTCCGACAGCGGCGGCCCCCAGCGTGTCGCCGTGATACGCGTTGTCGAGGCTGAGATACACCGCGTGCTGAGCGGCCTCGACACCCTGCGTCAGCCGCCGATACTGAAACGCCATCTTCAACGCCGCTTCAACTGCCGTGGCGCCGTTGTCTGAGAAGAAGACGTGATTCATTCCGGCCGGCGCGATCTCGACCAGACGGCGGGCGAGCTCGGCAACAGCGGGATGCGTCGTGCCGAGGAGCGTCGTATGCGCAAATCGCGCGAGCTGTGCCGTGATCGCCGCGTCGATTTCAGGAACGCGATGCCCGAGGAGGTTGCACCAGAGTGCGGACGTCCCGTCGAACAGCCGCCGGCCGCGATCGTCTATGAGATAGTTGCCTTCAGCGCGCACGACAACGAGGGGATCGGCCGCCAGGTACTCGCGCATCTGCGTAAACGGATGCCAGACATGCTCCGCATCCCAGCGGCGAATATCGTCAGCGGTTGGCGACAAGAGGGTCAGACCCCATTTTTACGTGATGCGTAAGCCGGGCGACCTCGGAGGCAAAACGCGCGAGCTCGGCATCCGGCACGGGATACCGGACGGTGACACGCAATCGCGCGGTTCCCGGAGCCACCGAAGGCGGGCGAATGGCGCGCACATCGAAACCCGCGGCCGCTAATCCAGACTGCAGCGCTGTCGCAGTGTCGTTGTCCCCCACGACGATCGGCACGATCATCGACTCGCCGCCGGCCTCCACACCAGCCTCGCGGAGCGCGGCCCGCAATACCGACGACTTGCGATGCACGTCGCGCCGCCGCTCCGGCTCCCGCTCGACGAGATGCAGCCCGGCGCCGAGCGCCACACCCAACACGGGCAATGGCGCGGTCGAAAAAATGAAGGACCGCGCACGATTCACCATCACATCGCGCAGCGCGCGCGACCCGGCCACCCACGCGCCGCCGGATCCGAGGGCCTTCCCGCCCGTGTGAATCGTGGCGACCACACGGTCGCGAAGGCCAAGCGCTTCGACGCGCCCCGATCCACGTGTCCCATACATGCCCGTGGCGTGCGCTTCATCGACGATCACGATCGCGCCTGCGCGCTCCGCAATCGCGCACACGTCGACCAGCGGCGTGAGATCGCCATCCATGCTGAACACGCTTTCGGTGATGACGAAGGCGCGCCCGACACGCGGCCGTGAGAGCGCCGCCTCGAGCGCATCCAGATCCTGGTGTGGATAAATCACGGTCGCCGCCTTCGTCAGCCGGATGCCGTCGATGAGGCTCGCATGGTTGCGCGCATCCGACACGACGAGATCGTCGGGCGACACGACCGCCTGCAGCAACCCGATGTTCGCCGCGTATCCGGATCCGAAGAGCAAGGCGGCTTCGGATCCACTGAACGCCGCCAACTGCTCTTCGACGATCTCGAAGATCTCATGGTGGCCGCGAAGAAGGCGCGATCCGCCGGACCCGGCTGGGAGATCGGCGACCATCGCACGCATCGCCTCAGTTACATACGGATGCTCGGCAAGCCCGAGGTAGTCGTTCGAGACGAGATCGATGCCGGCCGGCAGCCGCATCTCGCGCAGCAGACCCGCCGCTTGCAGCTCGGCCAGCGTGGCTGCAAGACGACCGTCAAATTCCTGCCGTGGGTTCATGCCTGAAATCGGAGGCCGAGCCGGTTCATCAAACGCTGATCGTCGTCGACCGCCGGGTTCGGCGCGGTCAGCAGCTTCTCGCCGGAAAAAATGGAGTTGGCGCCCGCAACGAAACACAACGCCTGTGCTTCGTCCGACAACGCAAGCCGTCCTGCCGACAGCCGCACGCGCGCCTTCGGCGCGACGAGCCGCGCCGAGGCAATCGTGCGGACGAGCTCGATCGGATCCAGATCGTCGGTGTCGGCGAGCGGCGTCCCCGCCGCGCGCACGAGCACGTTCACCGGCAGACTTTCCGGATGCGGAGTCAGCCGGCCGAGCTGGGCGAGCATCGCACACCGATCGCGCGATGACTCTCCGATGCCGACGATGCCGCCGCAGCAGACGCTGATACCCGCGTCCTGCACGTGTTGAAGCGTGTCGAGGCGATCCTGGTAGGTTCGCGTGGTGACGATCTGCGGATAGAACTCCTCGGACGTGTCGAGATTGTGATTGTATGCGGTGAGGCCGGCCGACTTGAGGCGCTGCGCCTGTTCGAGCGTCAGCATGCCGAGCGTCGTGCACACTTCCATCCCGAGCGCGGCAACATCCTCCACCATCTCGAGCACCGCGTCGAACGCTGGGCCGTCCGGCGCATCGCGCCACGCCGCGCCCATGCAGAACCGCGTCGATCCGTTGTCTTTCGCCGTGCGCGCGGCCGCCAGCACAGCCTCCGGATCCATCAACCCCGACCGCGCGACGCCGGTGTCGTAATGGGCGCTCTGCGAGCAATACGCGCAATCTTCAGGACAGCCGCCCGTCTTGATGCTCAGCAGCGTGCAGCGCTGTACGTGCGTGGGGTCATGATGCTGGCGATGAACGGTCTGCGCGCGGAAGAGGAGCTCGGTGAGCGGAAGATGATAGAGCGCCTCGACGCTCTCGGTCGTCCAATCGTGACGGATGTCTGACACCACGCCATTCTAATTCAGACGAGCTGTCGACTACGCAACGCGCGTCTGGCCTAGATTCAGCTTCTAGATTCCATTTTCCAGATTCGTATACTGCGCTCCGGCTTCGAGCGGCTCGCGGGTGTCCGAGGCGGCCGAGAATCGAAGATCGATTCCATGGCGTAGGCCCGCGATCGTGGCGTCGAGCAGATCCTGCGCAAGCGCATCGCTGTCTTCTCCTGGCGCAAGACGATGGCTCAGGCGGAAGACGGCAACGCCGTATGCGGCGGTCCACAGCAACCTGAACACGGCGCCGGGGGCCTCGACGCGGGGGAAGCTCCCCTCGTCTATGCACTGTTGAATATCCCCCTCGATCTCGTGCCGCAGCTCTCGCATCGAGCTGAACCGCTCCCAATCGCGGCTGATGCGAGGCACAGCGCTGTCGACGAAAATCAGTGAAAAATACTCGGGCTGTTCCTTGCTGAAGGTGTAGAACCGCCAGAACGCTTCGCGGACGCGTTCGAGCGGCGAGTTCGCATGCGACGCGGCCGAACAATGCGTCCGCACGAACTGGAGCCCTTCTTCGGCGAGCGCGAAGAAGATGTCTTCCTTGCTCGCAAAATAGCTGTAGATGGCGCCTGGGCTATATTCGATTTGCTCGGCGATCTTGCGCATCGACACGTTCACGTAGCTCTCGTTGAGGAAGAGCGTGCGCGCCGCGTTGAGAATCTTTCGGCGAACGGTCTCGCGTTCTCGGCTTTGACGTTCTCTGATGCCCATGTCACCCCTTGGCTAGGAATCGAACACAGCGTGCTAGCATTCCGCCGCCTTCCGTCATGACGATCACTAACAAAAACGACGCCAACAAAGCCGCTGTCCTCGAAAGACTTAGCGCCGTTCGCTCGGCGCTGACAAATGAGCCCGCAAGCCCCTCAAAAGACCGCGCGCTGGACCAATGCGACCGTCTCGAGCTGGCAATCACGCAGTTTCACCCCGAAGGACTGCGATTTGCCGCGTACACGCTCCTGCGAATGGTGTTCACCCAGGGTACGGTTTTTACGGAGCCTGTCCAGATCGCTACACAAAATTTGAAAAGTGCCTTAGAGACGGCAGGTTACCCGCACTGATGGAGCGCGTGGTGCCCGGTGCCCCAAACTCGGCGCGACGCCGTGCGGATCTGGTGGGCACGCCGGTGTTCTGGCTCACCATTGCGGTGACGCTGTGTGCGCTTGTCCCATTGGCGCTCTTTCCACGGATGCGGGCGTGGCTCGGCTGCACAATCCTGCTGATGTGGGCATGCTTTTTCACCGCCAACGCCCTGCGCTCGCATCGTACGCATTCGATTATTTCCGCGCCGGTGTATTTCCTGGCAGCCGCATTACTCGCAGGCACGGCGTGGGGATGGGTGGCGGTGGACGTCTGGATGGTGTGGGTGCTCGGCGCCGGCATCATTGCCGCGAACCTGTCGGAGCGGTTTCTCGGCAGGTATTTGTAGGGCGGGTCTTGCGGTGTAGACCCGCCGCGCCCCTGTAGGACAAATCGGCTCTTACCGATACGCAGGGTCGAATGATTTGGTTCTTCGAGCGGCCGGGCGAGCGGCTGCAGTGTGAGATTCGGCAGGCGGCCTCAGGTCCCGGCTACGAGCTGGTCTGGACGTCGAACGATGGCCGCATCCATATCGAGCTCTCGAACGACGCGTCGGAGCTCATCAGGCGACGGCGCGCGCTCGAACACTGGCTCAAGCTCGACGGTTGGATTCGACCAGGCCGCGTCACCCCACTCCGCCCGGTTCGTCATCAGCGCACCCGCAAGACCGACGCGCGGATGCACTAGCGGCCATTTACCGGCTGCTGCCTGCCGGCTTCTTCTCGGCCGCGGCGCGCTCAGCCGCGCGCTGCTGGCGGAAATACATCACCTGATACTGCCTGACGTTTTCATTGTGCTCGGCCAGGGTTCGCGCGAACACGTGCGATCCGTCGTTGCGGCTGACGAAGTACAGGGAATCGACTGCGGCGGGCGCCACGGCGGCCTGCAGTGATGCCAGCCCGGGCGAGGCGATAGGCCCCGGCGGCAGGCCCGCATAGCGATAGGTGTTATACGGGGAATCGAACTGCAGGTCATCGCGCCGCAGGTTGCCGTCATACCGTCCGGCGCGCTGCAGCGCGTAGATGACCGTCGGGTCGGCTTGCATGCCCATGCCGATCCGCAACCGGTTCAGGTAGACCGCCGCGACGATCGGCCGCTCGGATGGCTGCGCCGTTTCTTTCTCGACGAGAGACGCGAGGGTGACCGCCTGACGCGGCGTCAGCTCGAGCGCCAGCGCCGCCTGCTGCATCTCGCTCGTGAACAGATGGCGGAAGCGCCCCACCATCAGGCTGATCAGTGTCGCGGCCGTCGTGTCGCGCGGCATCGAGTACGTTTCGGGAAACAGATAGCCCTCGAGATCGGTCGCGGCCGGATCGATGTCGCGAATCGGCGCCGCATCGCCCGCCGCCTCGATGAACGCCGACGCCGTTCCGAATGTCTGCTGCTCGTAAATGCGCGCCATCTCCCGGATCGTGAGCCCTTCGGGGAACGTGATGCGCCGGTTGTACACGTCCCCGCGCGCGATCTTGTCGATGACGTCGATAGGCGTCATCGGCTGATCGAAGCGGAACTCGCCGGCCTGCAGCCCGCGCGCGCGGCCGCTTCGCCACACGGCGGCGCGAAACGTCGCCTCGTCTCTCATTACGCCGGCGTCGATCAGGCGCTGACCGATCGTGCGCGTGCCGCTGCCCGGCTCGATCGTCACGAATTGCTCCGCAGCGTCGTAGCCTTTGTACGGCTCGCTCGTGCGTGTGTAGAGCGTGAGCGCGACACCGAGACCGCCGATCACGGCCAACGCCACAAGGATCACCAGCGCCTTTTTCACTCCGTCTCCCCTTCGTCGTCTTTCTTCCCTCTCCCCTCTTCCCTCTTCCCTGTCAGGGTCAGCGTTCGTGCATCGAGAAAGTCCTGCAGGATGACCGCTGCGGCCGCCGCGTCGAGCTTCGCCTTCCGCTTGCGCCAGTCCTTTTCCCGCAGCGACAGCCGCTCCTCGGCTTCGTGGCTCGACAACCGCTCGTCCTGCGTGAACACCGGCACCGACAGCCGCGCCGACAGCCGCGCCACCATCGTGCCGACGCGCTCCGTCTGCCGGTTCGGCGATCCATCCAGCCGGGACGGCAGCCCGACGACGACCGAGGCGACGTCGTCTTCGGCGGCGAGCTCCTCGATCATCGCGTGAAGCCGCTCGATGGCCTCGGCATCCGATGAGCCACGCTCGATCGTCCTGAGCGGCCGCGCCAGGGTGGCCGATGCGTCGCTGACGGCCACGCCGATCCGCCGCTCTCCGAGGTCGAGGCCCACCACGCGCACGCCACGAGGTTACCGCAATTCACGTGGTAAAATTACTGCCTCACCTTTGAACAGCCGACTGTTGACCTCCGGCGCACTCGTACTCCTCACCAGCGCGCTGCTCGCCGCGCAGACGGCCGATCGCGCGCGAACGGAATCGCAGGCCCGGCGCGCGAACGAGCGGCTCATCGGCCTGCAGCGCGAGGCCGATGCGCTGGCGAGCCAGGCACGCTCGCTGCTTGGCGATCTGCGGCGGCTCGAGATCGAGCGCGATCTCCGAACCGAACAGCTCAGGCACATCGAAGCGGACACGCAGAGAGTCGGTCTCGACCTGGGTAACACCGGCAACCAGATCGCCGCGCTCGAGGAGGAAACCGAGGCGTCGCGGCCGATTCTCGAAGCGCGCATGGTCGAGCTCTACAAGCTGGGCAGTGCGGGGTATGTGCGCCTGCTCTTCAACGTGTCCGATCTCAGGGAAGCAGGCCGCGCCTATCGCATGGTCGCGGCCGTCGCCGCCATCGATCGCCATCGCGCACTGCAGCATCGGGACAACCTCGTGCGCCTCCGCGCCGCGCATGGCTCACTCGAGGAGCGGCGCGCCGAAATGATCAGGCTGCAGGAGGCCGCGGCAGCCGCGCGCATCGCCGCCGACCGCGCGGCGCGCTCGCGCGCGCAGCTCATCACCGAGATCGACCGCCGCAGAGATCTGACGGCCGAGCTCGCCGGAGAGCTGCAGGGCGCGCAGGTGAAGTTGCAGCAGACACTCGCGGCGATGAGCGCGGGCACGCCGCGTCCGGCGGCAGAAGCCTCGACGCTGCCGATTCGTCCGTTCCAAGGCGATCTCGACTGGCCAGTCGCCGGACGGATGCTGACCCCCTTCGGGCGAGGCACGGGGGTATCGCGCGCGCCCGCGCGGACCGGCGTGCAATTCGCGGTCGAGGAGGGCTCGCCGGTTCGTGCGGTCCACGACGGAACGGTCGCGTTTGCGGGCCCGTTCACGGGCTACGGCAATCTCGTCATCGTCGATCACGGCGCGCAGACCTTCTCGTTATATGGGCAATTGGGCGCGCCGCAGGTCGAACGCGGTGTGAAAGTCGAACGCGGTCACGTGCTGGGCACCGCGGGACGCATCCTGGCGGGAATTCCGGGAATGTACTTCGAGATGCGCGTCGACGGCACGCCCGTCGATCCGCTAGAATGGCTGAAGAAAAAACCATGACTTCACGCACGCGCGTCATCGCCATTCTCGTCTCGGCGCCGGTCATCGCATTCACCGTCATCGGCGGCCTCCTCGGGCACGCGATGGCGCGCGCCGACGAGACGTACGCGAACCTGCGCGTCTTCAACGACGTGGTGTCGCTCATCATGAGCAACTACGTCGAGCAGCCGAACATGGAGAGCGTCATGCGCGGTGCGATGCGCGGCCTCGCCGAAGGGCTCGACTCGGACAGCGCCTATCTGACACAGGCGCAGGCCCGGCAGTTCGAAAGCGGCGAACAGGCCACGTCCGCGGATGTCGGCATTGCGCTGACGCATCAGTACTATCTGCGCGTCGTCGCGACGCGCGATGACTCGCCTGCCGCGAAGGCCGGCATTCGTCCGGGCGACTTCGTGCGCCTCGTCGATTCGCGCCCGACACGCGATGTCTCCGCGCTCGAGGGGCAGCGCCTGCTCGCCGGCCCGGCCGGATCGAAAGTGAAGCTCACCGTCATCCGCGGAAGCAGCACGACCGAACCGCACGTCGTCGAGCTGACGCGCGAAGCGCCGCAGTCGGTCGATGTGAAAAGCCGCCAGGAGGGCGCTGGCATCGGGTACGTGCGGATCGCGTCGTTCGGCCGCCGCACGACCGAGCAGCTGCGCTCGCAAATCGCGTCGCTCACCAAGGGGGGCGCGACGCGGTTGATTCTCGACGTGCGAAGCAGCGCTGGCGGCGATCTCGCCGAGGGCATCGCCGCGGCCCGGCTGTTCGTCGGCTCAGGCACCATTGCTGTTCGCGAGTCGCGCTCGAACGGGCAAGTGAAGATCGCCGCCGAAAGAGGCGATGGTGCGATCACTGCTCCCGTGACCCTGCTCGTCGATACGGGCACGTCGGGCCCCGCCGAAGTGTTCGCCGCGGCGCTCGCCGGAAACAAGCGCGCCGAGCTCATCGGCGAGCGTACGATTGGCCGCACCGGTGTGCAGGAGCTCGTGAAGCTGCCCGACGGCAGCGCGCTCTGGATCACCTCGACGCGGTACCTGACGCCGGCCGGCGCGCAGCTCCAGGCCAAAGGCCTCGAGCCCGACGTCGTGGTCGATCAGCCCGAAGGGGACTTCGGCGCCCCCGCGCCCGCCGATGCGATTCTGCAGCGCGCGATCGAGCAGTTGAGCACCAAGAAAGCCGCATAGGTGAACAAGCACGAACTGATCGCCAAGATTGCCGCGGATACCGGTGCGACCAAAAGCAGCGCGGCCGCCACGGTCGAATCGTTGCTCGAGAGCATCACCGGGGCCCTGAAGAAAGGCCACGCGATTACCTTCGTGGGGTTCGGTACCTTCAAAACGACCCTGCGCCGCGCGCGCGTGGCGAAGAACCCGCGCACCGGCGATGCCATCAAGATTCCCAAACGCCGCGTTGTGCGCTTCACCGCCGGGAAATCCCTCAAAAGCGCCGTACGGTAGGCAATCTGTTATAATTTTCCGTTTTGTTGTTGCCTATGTTTTGACATGTAGGCGCGTAGCTCAGCGGTTAGAGCGCCTGCCTGACACGCAGGAGGTCAGTGGTTCGATTCCACCCGCGCCTACCAACTTTCTACTTTTGACTTTTTACTTTTAACTTTCTACTTTCTTTGTCCTCCATCACCGTAACCCTTCCCGACGGGTCGACACGCAGCGTCCCGGCATCGACGACGGTTGGCGATATCGCCGCGTCGATATCCTCTCGCCTGGCGCAGGCGGCGTATGCCGGGATGGTCAACGACCGCGTCGTCGATCTCACGTATCCGTTGCAGGAGGACGCGAAGGTCCGGATTCTCACGAACAAGGATCCCGAAGCGCTGACCGTCTATCGCCACAGCGCGGCGCACCTGCTGGCCGCCGCCGTGACGCAGCTCTTCCCGAAGGTCCAATGCGGCATCGGGCCGCCGACCGACGAAGGGTTCTTCTACGACTTCGTCGTCGAGAAGCCGTTCGTGCCGGAAGATCTCGAGGCGATCGAAAAACGGATGAAGGACATCGCCGCGGGCGACTACGTCTACCAACGCCAGTTGTGGCCGCGGCAGGAAGCGCTCGACTTTTTCGCCAGGCGGGGCGAGCCGCTCAAGGTGCAGCTCATCGATGAAAAGACGGAAGGCCAGAAGGACGTCTCCGTCTACACCATCAAGGATCGCGATCTGTTCGTCGATTTCTGCGTGGGCCCGCACGTGCCGGCGAGCGGCAGGCTGAAAGCGTTCAAGCTGCTGAACACGTCGAACGCGTACTGGAAAGGCGATGCGCGCAACCAGCCGATGCAGCGCATCTACGGCACGGCGTTCTTCAGCGACAAGGAGCTGCAGGCGTATCTCACGCAGATCGAAGAGGCGAAGAAGCGCGATCACCGGAAGCTCGGCCGCGACCTTGGCCTGTTCACGTTTCACCAGTGGGCGCCGGGCGCGACGTTCTGGCTCGACAAGGGCACGACGCTGTACAACCTGCTCGCCAACTACATGCGGGGCGTGCTGTTCCCCGCGGGCTACGTCGAGGTGAAGACGCCGCTCATCTACAACAAGGCGCTCTGGGAGCAATCGGGCCACTGGAAGCACTATCGCAAGGACATGTTTCTCATCGAATCGGAAAACGAGACGATGAGCGTGAAGCCGATGAACTGCCCCGGGCACTTCCTCACCTACGCGAGTCAGGCGCACAGCTATCGCGATTTGCCGGTGCGCTACCACGAGCAGACACCGCTGCATCGCAACGAGGCGTCGGGCGTGCTGTCGGGCCTCACGCGCGCGCGCCAGTTCTCGCAGGACGACGCCCACTGCTTCGTCACGCCTGAGCAGATCGGCGAGGAAGTCGAACGGCTCATTCAACTGGTCAAGCGCGTCTATGGCGACTTCGGTCTGCCCTTCAGCGCAAAGCTGTCGACTATGCCGGACGAACACATGGGCGCCGAGGCCACATGGCGGCATGCCGAAGAACAGCTGAAGGCGGCCCTCGAGCGCGCCGGCATGAGCTACACGATCAACGAGAAAGACGGCGCGTTCTACGGGCCGAAGATCGACTTCGACGTCACCGACGCGATCGGCCGGAAATGGCAGTGCGCGACGATTCAACTCGATTACATGCAGCCCGAGAACTTCGATCTGAAATACACGGGCGCAGACAATGCGGAGCATCGGCCTGTCGTCATCCACCGCGCCATCTTCGGCAGCTTCGAGCGCTTCATCGCGATCCTCATCGAGCACTATGCGGGCGCCTTTCCGCTGTGGCTCGCGCCGCTGCAGGCCGTCGTGCTGCCGATTGCCGACAGGCACGTAGCCTACGCCCAGAGCATCAGGCAACGGCTCGCCGATGCGGGTTTCCGGGCGCAGGTCGATGAGCGCCAGGAGAAGATTGGATATAAGATCCGTGAGGCGCAGCTTCAGAAGGTTCCCTACATGCTCGTGGTCGGGGACAAGGAAGCGGCGGAAGGCACGGTCGCGCTGCGCAGCCGTCTGGGCGGCGATCTTGGATCGCGCGACCTCGACGCATTCATCGCATCGGCGCGCGCCGAAGTGGACACAAAGGGCTCTGAGGCCCGCCAGGAGGTTTTATAGCTTTCGATCGATCGGGACCGCGGCGTGACGACCGAGTTCGCGTAAACGAGCGCATCCGCGTTAGGGAAATTCGGGTCATCGACGACGATGGGAAGCAGCTGGGCATCATGCCGCCGCCGCAGGCCCTCATCATCGCGAAGGCAAAGGGGCTGGACCTGGTGGAGATTTCGCCCACCGCCGTGCCGCCCGTGTGCCGGATCATGGATTTCGGCAAGTATCAGTACCAGGAACAGAAGCGCGCGCGCGAGGCGAAGAAGCACCAGAAGGTCATCGACGTCAAAGAAATCAAATTCAGGCCCAAGGTCGACGAGCACGACTATCAGTTCAAGAAGAAGCATATCGAGCGCTTCCTCGCTGACGGCGACAAGGTGAAGGCCACGATTTTCTTCCGCGGCCGCGAGATGGCGCATCCCGAGATCGGGCGGCGCATTCTCGAGCGGTTGTGCGATGAGCTGGCCGACGTCGCGATTGCCGAGACCATGCCGCGCCAGGAAGGCAACCAGATGCACACGATTCTGGCGAAGAAGCCGGCCGGCGGCGGCGGGCGCGCACCGGCGCGTCAGCCTGCAGCGGCGAAAGCCACCGACGAGTAAGAGTAGGTAGGGTCCGCCTTTAGGCGGACCGTAAGAGCGAAGAGCAAAGAGCAAAATGCCTAAACTCAAAACGCACAGGGGCGCCGCGAAGCGCTTCAAGAAGACGGCCGGCGGCAAGTTCGTCCGCAGCAAGGCCTTCAAGCAGCACATTCTCACGAGCAAGTCGGCGAAGCGGAAGCGGCAGATGCGCGGCACCGAGGTGATAGCGAAAGCCGACGCCAAGAAGCTCGCGCGGATGCTGCCGTA
>CAYHHH010000093.1:15036-16758 GCA_964356125.1 uncultured Bifidobacteriaceae bacterium
ATGCCGAGAGTTAAAAGAGGAACAGTACGCCGGGCCAAGCGGAAGAAGCTGCTCGCGCGTGCCAAGGGTTATTACGCCAACAAGAGCAAGCTGTATCGCGCGGCAAAGGAATCGGTCGACACGGCGCTCAAGTATGCGTTCGTCGGCCGCCGCCGCAAGAAACGGGATTTCCGCACGCTGTGGATCGTCCGCATCAATGCGGCCGCGCGCGAGCATGGCCTGACCTACGGCCAGTTCATGGCGGGGCTCAAGGCCGCGGGGGTGACGCTCGATCGAAAGGTGCTCGCCGACATGGCGGTGAACGAACCGGCATCCTTCGCGTCGATCGCCGCGCAAGCCAAGGCGGCGAAGCCGCTGCCCACGCCGCGCCCGGTGCGCGCCGAGAAGGCCGCGCGCCCCGCGAAGACCGTCAAGGTCCGCGAAGCCCGCGCCTAGTGTGACGACCGACGCCGACGTTGCCCGACTGCGCGCCGAGTTCCAGGAGGACGTGGCGCGCGTGTCGTCGCAGTCGGATCTTCAGACGCTCCGCGACAAATACCTCGGACGCAAGAACGGCCTCATTACTGCCCTGGTGAAGTCGGTGGCTTCGGCGCCGCCCGAGCTGAGGCCCGTTCTCGGCACAGCCTCCAACGAGCTCAAGAACGAACTCGAGCAGCAGCTCAACGAGCGCAAAGCGGCGATCGAGTCGACGAAAGCGCCGGTGGGCGGCGTCGACATTTCCCTGCCAGGCCGCGTCCCGCAGATCGGCCATCGCCATCCCCTGACCATCGTGCGCGAGCACATCGAGGCCATCTTCACGCGCCTCGGCTATCAGGTGCTCGAGGGCCCCGAGATCGAGGACGACTACCACAATTTCGAAGCGCTTAACATGCCGGCCGACCATCCTGCGCGCGACATGCAGGACACGCTGTATCTCTCCGGCGAGGTTGCGGGCCTGGGCCGTCCGGCGACGCTGCTCCGCACGCATACGTCGCCGATGCAGATTCGCTACATGGAGAGCCACGAGCCTCCGGTCCGCATCATCGTGCCCGGCAAGGTCTATCGCCGCGACGATCTCGATCTGACGCACACGCCGATGTTTCAGCAGGTTGAGGGGCTGGTCGTCGGCGACGGCATCACGATGGCCGATCTGAAAGGCACGCTCACGGCATTCGCCGGCGAGCTGTTCGAGCCGGACACGAAGGTGCAGATTCGGCCGAGCTTCTTTCCGTACACCGAACCGAGCGCCGAGGTGTTCATCGGCTGCGTGTTCTGTCATGGCGGCGGCTGCCCCATCTGCAAACGCACGGGGTGGCTCGAGATCGGGGGCAGCGGCATGGTGCACCCGTCCGTCTTCGAATCGGTCGGCTACGATCCGGACCGCTACACCGGGTTCGCGTTCGGCGTGGGCATCGAGCGCATCGCCATCTTGAAGTACGGCGTCGAGGACATCCGTCTGTTCTACGAGAACGATCTCCGCTTCCTGGAGCAGTTTCCGCTGTGAAGGTCGTTATTTCCTGGCTCCGCGATTTCGTGGACGTCACCGCCTCGCCTGAAGAGATCGGCGAGACGCTGACGTCGCGCGGCTTCGAGTTGTCTGGTATCGAAAAGGGGACGGGAACCTTTTCCGGGCCGACAGACAGCGGAAAAGATTCCCGTCCCCTTTTCGAAGACGCGGTCCTGGACTTCGAAGTCACCGCCAACCGGCCCGACGCGCTCAGCATCATCGGCTTTGCGCGCGAG
>CAYHHH010000094.1:0-7532 GCA_964356125.1 uncultured Bifidobacteriaceae bacterium
AGGCGTCGATGAACTCCTGCGCGACCGCCGGCGTCACCCCAATATCGCGCGCGAGCGTGAAGGCGGTCTTTCCGTAGAGCAGCGCGTAGTTGATGATCTTCGCCCGCCGGCGCAGCTCGTGTTTGTCGAGACCGCTCTCCGGGCCGAACACTTTCAACGCCGTGCGGTCGTGAATGTCCTCGCCGCGGCGGAAGGCATCGATCAGCGCGTCTTCCCTGGCCATGTGCGCGAGCACGCGCAGCTCGATCTGCGAGTAATCCGCGGAGATGAGCACGAAGCCGGGATCGGCGATGAATGCGCGCCGGATCTCGCGGCCGAGATCGGTGCGGATCGGAATATTCTGCAGATTGGGATCGCTGCTGCTCAACCGCCCTGTTGCCGCCACTGCCTGGTTGAACGACGTGTGCACGCGCGCCGTCCGCGAATGCACGAGCTGGGGCAGCGCATCGATGTAGGTGCCCTTCAACTTCATCAGCGCCCGCCATTCGAGGATCAGCCTGGGCAGCTCATGGGTCAGCGCGAGATCTTCGAGGACGTCGACGGCCGTCGACGCCACTTTCGTCTTCCCCGTCCGCTTCCCGGCGGCCAGCTGCAGCTTGTCGAACAGGATCACCGAGAGCTGCTTCGGCGAATTGATGTTGAACGATTCGCCGGCGAGCTCGAAGATCTTCGCGCTGCGCGAGGAGAGCTCGGCATCGATGCGGGTCGACTGGCTGGCGAGCGCGGGCAGATCGATGCGCACGCCGTGCCGCTCGATGTCAGCGAGCACTGGCACCAGCGGAAGCTCGAGCTCGCGGAACAGCGGCTCGAGCCCCTCCTCGTGCAGGCGTACGCGCAGCTTTTCGGCAAGCTGCCAGGCGAGGTCGGCCCGCTCGCAGGCGAAGCTGAGCAGCGCCGCGGCGGGCAGGTGCGCCAGCGCGATCGCCTTCTGCCCCGTGCCGCAAATGTCTTCCCGGGTCAGCGCCTTGTAGCCCAGATGCTCGAGCGCGATTTCCTCGATCGTATGGCTCGATCTCGTCGCATCGAGCACGTAGCTCGCGAGCATCGTGTCGAACTCGATGCCGGCGAGCGCGATGCGCTCATGCGACAGCATCATCAAGTCGAACTTCAAGTCGTGGCCGATTTTCGCGATCGCGGGGTTCTCGAAGACCTTCTTCAGCGCCGCCAGCGCCGTTGTCGGATTCAGCGCCGACGGTTCGTCAAGGGCGGTATGGCCGATCGGCAGGTACCGCGCGCGCCGGGCGCTGGTGGAGAACGCGACGCCGACGAGCGCCGCGCGCATGCCGCCCGGGCAGTCGCCGATGACGCTCATCGCAAACCGCCCGGCGCCCTCGAGCTCGGCGATAAGGGCAGCCAGCGCATCTTCGGTTGCAATGACGGCGTAGTCCGCGCCGACCGTGTCGGCGGTCGGCGCGAACTCGGTGACGAGCGATCGGAAGCCGAGCGTGGAAAACAGCTCGAAGCACCGCTGCCGGTCTGGGCCGCGATAATCGAAGCACGAGACGTCCACCTCCGGCAGCGGCACGTCGGTGCGGATTCTCAGCATCACGCGGCTCTCGCGCGCCGCGTCCGCATGGGTCGTCAGCAGCTCGCGCTTCTTGCCGGTGAGCGACGGCGCATGCTCGAGCAGCGCGTCGAGCGTGCCATGCGTCGAGATGAGCTCGCGCGCGCCCTTCTCGCCGATGCCAGGGACACCCTTGATGTTGTCGATCGCGTCTCCCATCAAGGCCAGCACGTCAACGACCTGTTCGGGGGCCACGCCGAATTTCGTCTTCACCCCTTCGGCGTCGTACCAGACGCCTTCGTCGCGCGGGTTGAACACGCGCACGCCCGTCGAGTCGTCTACGAGCTGGAAGAAATCCTTGTCGCCCGTCACGATCGTCACCGGCCGCCCGTCAGCCACCGCGCGCATCGCCAGCGTGCCAATGACGTCGTCGGCTTCGAAGCCGGCGTACGTGAGCACCTGCACGCCCATCGCCTGACACGCCTGATGCACGAACGGGATCTGCTCCGCGAGGTCGGACGGCATGGGCGCGCGGTTGGCCTTGTAGTCGTCGCGCAGCTCGGAGCGGAACGTGGGTCCGGACACATCGAACGCCGCGGCGATGCACTGCGGGTTGTGATCGGCGATCAGCTTGCGCAGCATCGTCACGAAGCCGTACACGGCGTTCGTCGAGCGGCCGTCGGGCCCGGTCAAACCTCGTATCGCGTGGTAGGCGCGATACATCTGGTTGCTGCCGTCGATGAGAAACAGGGTGGGTTTTGACAAGGAGTCCGAAGCTATCTAAGTCAGTATATCATTTGAGGTTATGGCTTTCGGGAGGCGCGCCGGCGTAGCGCTGGCGGCGCTGGTGCTGGCGGCGTGTCAGACGCTGGGCCTCGTCAAACAGTACGAGTACGATGAGCGCGTCGAGCTATCGCTCGACGGTTCGGCTGTCGTCGACATCAGCACCTCGATTCCGGCGCTGGTCGCGCTGCGTGGCGCGACGTTGAACGTCGACCCCGAAGCCCGTTTCGATCGCCAGGCGTTTCGCCGGCTCTACGAAGGTCCGGCGGTCACAGTCCGCGAAGTGAGCGCGTTCCGGCGGCACGGACGCCGCTTCGTGCACGTCAGGCTCGACGTGAGCGATATCACCGCCCTCCCAAAGCTCGTTCCGCTGTCGTGGTCGCGCTATCGGCTCGATCGGCTGGCTGAAGAATTCCGGTTCGTGCAGGAAGTGGGACCGGCGGCGCGGATCGACGTGGGCGACGTCGGGTGGACCGGCAACGAGCTGGTGGCGTTTCGCGTCCATCCGCCCAGCCGCATCAACTTTCATAATTCGCCGCAGGGAGTCGAGCGGGGCAACCTGCTCGTGTGGGAACAGACGCTGCGCGATCGGCTGTCGGGGACGCCGCTGCGCATGGAGGCCCGCATGCAGACCGAGTCGATTCTGTACCGCACGCTGTGGCTGTTCGGCGGCACGTTCATCGCGGCGATGCTCGTGCTGGCCGCCGTCATCTGGTGGGTCAGCCGCAAGGGAAGGAACGTGGTGCCTGCATGAGCTCTTCTTCATTCGGCGCGAAGCCCGCCGTCCTGCGCTGCAGCCGATGCGGCACGTTCGTTGACTGGGCCGATGCGCGCGCTCAGGTCGTGTGCGAGTGCCGGCCCAGGCTCGAGCTGCCGCCGGTGCTCGTCCGCGAGGCGGCTGACGCCGAACGCGCAGCGGCGCTCGAGCTGTTCCGGCGCGACTTCGGCCGCAGCGGCATCGTCGCGTTCGGGGAGGTGATGGATCTCGACGCGGCGCCGATGATTGTTGCCGAGATGAACGGAGAGATCGCGGGCGCGCTCGCGTACCGCCTCGTCGACGCGGGGCTGCACATCGCGGCGCTTGCGACCGATCCGATGTGGCAGCGATCGGGCGTGGGTGGGTATCTTGTCGCCGAAGCCGAGCTGCTCGCGCGCCGCCTGAACATTCCGCGCGTCATCGTGTCGATGACCAACGACAACCTGCCGTCGCTCTATTTCTACCAGCGCCGCGGATATTTCGTCTCCGAATGGATCCCACACGGGACGGCGAAATTCGCCTCGAGCGCCAGCCTCCTCGGCTTCGGCGGCATCCCGATTCGCGATGAGGTGAGGCTGGAGAAGACCCTCCTGAGTACGTAGGGCGGGTCTTGTTCTACGGACCCGCCACGGCGCTCCCTGCTGCGCATTAATGAGCTCCGCCACTGTCCATCTATCCGAACCCAAATAGGGATAGTCAATCGGTGCCGCGACCAAACCTGCCCTGACCGGATTGCCGAGCAAGTACCGGGCAACTGCGAGCGAGTCCTCGCCTTCCCTGAGCACTCGTTCGTGATAACCCTCCTGCCACAGCGGGCCACGATGCTTGCGGGCGTGCAAGCTGCCTGAGCGTTGCTTTGCGAGCTTGCAGAAACGCTTAAAGTCAGAGAAATCCGTCAGTCCCTCGATGAGGAAGTGGCTGTGATCGGGCATGAAGCAGTACGCAGAAATTTCGAAGTTCTGCTCGTCTGATGTTTTTCTGAATTGCAGCAATGCGTCGGACACGACCGTCGGATCTTCAAAGGACTTCTGTCGGTTAAGCGTGCAGATGGTGAGGAAGTAGCGGTAAAGCCCGGTATAACTAAAGCCGGCGATGCGAGGTGGCCTCGACATGCGCGGCCCACAGTCGCAAAGTCGGTACCTGCCGGGTCTGAAGAGCAAGACCCGGCCTACGTACCGGTGCCTGCCGGGTCTAGAAGGCAAGACCCGGCCTACGTACCGTCGGGTCAAGTACGTAGGGCGGGATCTTGTTCTTTAGACCCGCCGCACTCCTAATCCCTAATCCCTAATCCCCAGCCCCTAATCCCTGGCGGGGACCTATTTCGGTCCCATTCGTATCGCACCATCCAGCCGAATAACTTCGCCGTTCAACATCTCATTTTCGATGATGTGTTTCACGAGCGCGGCGTACTCGGGCGGATTGCCGAGGCGCGGTGGGAAGGGGACCTGCGTCGCGAGGCTTTCGCGCGCGGCCTCAGGAAGGCTGGCCATCAGCGGCGTGTCGAAGATGCCTGGCGCGATGGTCATGACGCGAATGCCGTAACGCGCCAGCTCGCGCGCGATCGGCAGCGTCATCGCGACGATGCCGCCTTTCGACGCCGAATAGGCAGCCTGGCCGATCTGCCCGTCGTAGGCCGATACCGACGCGGTATTGACGATGACGCCGCGCTCGCCGCTCGCGGCTGGCTCGCCGGAGCTCATCATTGCCGACGCGAGACGAATCACGTTGAAGCTCCCGCCGAGGTTCACCTGAATGACGCGCATGAACCCGTCGAGCGAATGCGGCCCATTCCTGCCGAGCACTTTTTCAGCCAGGACGATGCCGGCCGCATTGACGACACCGCGCAGCGTGCCGAGCTCCGCGCCCATCTCCAACCCGCGGCGCACGCTCGATTCGTCGGTGACGTCGACGCGCGCAAAACGCGCGTGGCCGCCGAGCTCCGACACGAGCCGCGCGCCGGATGCCTCATTCACATCGGCAATCAGCACACGCGCGCCGGAGTGCACGAGCATCCGCGCCGTCGCTTCGCCGAGCCCCGAAGCGCCGCCGGTGACGAAGAAAACGTTGTCCTGAAGCTGCAAGGTTCGCGCGCTGCTACCGGTTGACGGTCTGAGCCTTCTCGGCCGTGTCGATGGCGCGTCGCACGGCGTCGTAGTCGTTCGGCAGCTCGACCGGCTTGTTCGCGAGCCGCGACGTCATGCCGGCCAGCGTGCTCGAGAGATACCCCACCTTGAAGTCGGTGAACTTGAGCCCGTTCGCCGTCGAGATGACGACCGTACGATCGTGGGGCTTGATACGCCCCTGCTCCCGAAGCTTGATGAGCGCCGCGAGCGCGACGCCCGTGTGCGGGCAATTGAACATGCCGGTGCGATCGGCGCGGGCAGATGCGTCTGACAGCTCCGCTTCGCTCGCCTGCTCGACGATGCCGTTGTACTTCTCTAGCGCGCGAATCGCCTTCTTCACGGAAACCGGGTTGCCGATCTGAATCGCCGACGCGAGCGTTGGCTTCGCGGTCACGGGGTGGAATTCCCAGTTGTTCTTATACGCGAGGTACAGGGGGTTCGCGGCCGCGGCCTGCGCGACGACGATGCGCGGCTTCTTGGTGATGAGGCCGAGCGACTCCATCATGTCGAATCCCGCACCAAGCGCGCTGACGTTCCCGAGATTTCCACCAGGGATGATGATGACGTCGGGCACCGACCAGTCGAACTGCTGCACGATCTCGACCCCGACGGTCTTCTGCCCCTCGAGGCGCAGGCTGTTCATCGAGTTCGCCAGATACACACCTTCTTCGACCGAGAGGCGCTGCACGATCTCCATGCAGCCGTCGAAGTCGGTGTCGAGCGACAGGACCAGGGCGCCGTTGGCGAGCGGCTGCACGAGCTGTGCGGTCGAGACCTTACCGCGCGGAAGAATGACAATCGACGGTATCTCCGCCGCAGCGGCATAGGCGGCAAGCGACGCCGACGTATCACCGGTCGAGGCGCATGCGACGGCGCGGACCGGTTTGCGGTCGGCCACCATCTGCCGCACGATCGAGACCAGCACCGTCATCCCGAGATCTTTGAACGATCCGGTGTGCGACTGCCCGCACATTTTTATCCAGAGCTCGTCCATGCCGAGCTCGCGGCCGAACCGCTCGGCCCACATCAGGTTGGTGCCCCCCTCGTCCATCGAGACGATGTTCTCGTCGCGGACGCCGGGGCACACCCATTCCTTTTTGCCCCAGACGGCCGAGCCGAAGGGCCATTCCGTCCGCTTATACCGGCTGTCGAACAGCTGCTTCCATTCGTCCGCCGAGCGGCCGCGCAGCGCGGCGAGATCGTGCGCCACCTCGAGCAGGTCGCCGCACTTCGGGCAGCGGTAGAGCGGCTGCTCCAGGTCGTATTCGCCGTCACAGCCGGCGATGCACTTGAAAACGGCTCGGTATTCCATAGAGTGTTCCTACATATAGTAACGTAGACGGCGGTCACCTCATCCAATGCGTAAACCCGTAGTCTTGATAACCGGCGCGAATGGCGAAATCGGCCACGCCCTGGTCTCTAACCTCGCCCAGCAGCAGAAACAGGTGGTGTCGCTCGACGTGAACGCGCTCGACCCGCAGGTCGCGCGGCTCGTCCACCGCGAGTTCACCGGGTCCATCCTCGATACCACCGTGCTCGAGCGCATCCTGTCGGAATTCGAGGTCGACCTGATTTTTCATCTGGCCGCGCTGTTGTCGACGCGGTCGGAGTTCACGCCGATGGCGGCGCATCACGTGAACGTCGAGGGCACGCTGAACCTTCTCGAGTTCGCGGCGCGGGAGACGGACTCGCACGGCCGCCCTGTGGTGTTCGTGTACCCCTCGTCCATTGCGGTCTACGGACTGCCCGACAACGAGACGCGCCGCAGGGCCGGCCGCGTGCGCGAAGACGACTGGAACAAGCCGATTACGATGTACGGCTGCAACAAGCTCTATTGCGAGCATCTTGGCCGCTACTATTCCCGGCACTACAAACAGCTGCTCGAGGCGCGATCGCCGCGCGTCGATTTTCGCTGCGTGCGATTCCCCGGGTTGATCTCGGCGGTCACGGTGCCATCCGGCGGGACCTCGGATTACGCGTCGGAGATGATTCACGCTGCGGCGCGCCACGAGCCGTACGCGTGTTTCGTGCGGCCCGACACGCGCATTCCGTTCATGGCGATGCCCGACGCGATCGAGGCTCTGCTGAAGCTGTCGGTGGCGCAGCCCAATCGACTGTCGGTGACGGCGTACAACGTGGGGGCTTTCAACCCGTCCGCCGACGAGATCCGCGCGTCGGCGCTGCGCGCATTTCCCGACGCGAAAATCACCTATACCGTCGATGCCAAGCGCCAGGCCATCGTCGACTCGTGGCCCGAGGACGTCGACGACACCTCAGCGCGCCGCGATTGGGACTTCGCGCCGGCGTACGACTTCGACCGCGCGTTCCACGAGTACCTGATCCCGACCATCCGGGCGACATATAA
>CAYHHH010000094.1:7632-9690 GCA_964356125.1 uncultured Bifidobacteriaceae bacterium
GAAGTGCTCCGGCCGGTTGAGATGCCGGTGCCGCGGCCCGGACCGCGCGAGGTGCTGATTCGGATTGCCGCCGCCGGCGTGAATCGGCCCGATCTGATGCAGCGCGAGGGCAGGTATCCGCCTCCGCCTGGCGCGAGCGACATCCCCGGCCTCGAGGTCTCTGGCACCGTTGCCGCGTGCGGACCGGGTGTCCTGCGCTGGAAGGAAGGGGACCTGGCATGCGCGCTCGTCGCGGGGGGCGGCTACGCCGAGTACTGCGTCGCGCCCGAAGGGCAGTGCCTTCCAATTCCGTCGACGGTCGATCTCGCGTCTGCGGCAGCCATGCCCGAAACATTCTTTACCGTGTGGACGAACGTGTTCGAGCGCGGACGGCTTCGTGCCGGTGAATCGTTTCTGGTGCACGGCGGCGCGAGCGGCATCGGCACCACTGCGATTCAAATGGCGCACGCGTTCGGCGCCCGCGTCTTCGCGACCGCCGGCACCGACGAAAAGTGCGCGGCATGCGAAACGCTTGGGGCCGAGCGCGCGATCAACTACAACGCGGCCGATTTTGTTGCCGCGGTCATGCCCCTGACAGACGGGAAGGGCGTCGACGTCATCCTCGATATGGTGGGCGCGCCCTATTTCAGCCGCAACGTCGAGCTGCTCGCCCTCGAAGGGCGCCTGGTGCAGATCGCCGTGCTCCGCGGAGCCAAGGCGGAGATCAATCTCGTGCGGCTGCTGCGTCAGCGCCTCACGATTACCGGGTCGACGCTGCGCTCGCGGAGTGTGGAAGAGAAGGGCGCCATTGCAGATGCAGTGGAGAAGGCGGTGTGGCCGCTCGTCGAGGCAGGAAAGATCCGTCCAGTGATTTACGCCGCGTTCCCGCTGGCGCAGGCTGCCGAAGCCCATCGTCTGATGGAGTCCGGCAGCCATATTGGAAAGATCGTGCTTACGGTCTAGCGGCGTAGGTCTTCGAATATCCGTTTCTGCTGTTGGTCACCGTGAACGACCCGTCGGGGCGCGCCGTCACTTTGATGTAGTGCGCCGGCGTGTGGGCCGCCATGCCCCCGGGCCCGGCAGGCGGTGTCGGCGCTCCGCCAACGACCGCCGCGAGCTGCTCACGCTCGTCGATATTCGCGATCATGACGCCCCGTGAGTTGTGCTCGATACCGCCGGCGTACGACCAGTGAAGCTGCCAGATGTCTTCGAGGCCAGGCGACGTGTCGAGCGTCTGGAACGTCTGCACCGCGCCGCCCTTGCGCGTGCCGTTGTTCATGACCGCGACGCGCGGCTGGATCGCGTGCACGAACGCCGGTGCTCCCGACTGATCGAGCCCGTGATGGTTCGTCAGGTACAGGTCGATCGTCCCCACCGGATTGTTCGGGCACATCAGCATGAACTCGCGGCTCCACGTCAGGTCGCCGAGATTGATCGTTCGGAAGCGGCCGTAGTTCATCACGAAGCCGCCCGAGTAGTGGTTATCGGGATCGACTTTGCTTTCGTCGCGAGGCCTGTGTTCGGCACACAGCGGATTCGGCCGCCCGGCGCCGGGCGCCTTCGCGATCGCCGTCTTCATCGGAACGCTGTCGCTCATCACCGTTGTGGTGTCGGTGCCGGCGAGCGGCAGCTTGTCGCCCGGCTTCACGATCGTGCGCGGAATCGACTTGTGGAAGTCGGCGTATGCCGCCTGGAACTTGATGATGTTCGGCCGTTCACCTTCGATCGACGGCCCGTGATCGTACAGGTGCTTGATGGGAATCTGCCTGGCGATTTCGAACAAGCTTCCGTAGTGATCGCCGTGATAGTGCGTCAGCCAGAAATGGTCGAGCTGCGTGACGCCCGCCACTTTCAGGACGTCGAGGATGCGATTCAAGTCGCGCTCGCCCGAGTTGCCGGCGTCGACGAGCAGCGTCTGCCCGCTCGGAGCGACGTACAGCGTCGCCTGCCCGCCCTCGGTGTCGATGTAGTAGATGTCGAGGGTCTTGCCTGCCGTCTGTTGCGCCGACGACGCGATCGGCAGCGCGCACACGGCCAGCACGATCGACAGGAACGAAGCTTTGCGCATGAGAACTCCTT
>CAYHHH010000094.1:9790-16626 GCA_964356125.1 uncultured Bifidobacteriaceae bacterium
AGGTACCAGGCCGCGTTGTGCAGGATGATGAACAGCGCGAGCGGCAGGCGCGCACCCGGCGGCGCGCTGCCGAGGTCGACGCGGGTCGACAGCCTCAGCGCCGCCTCGATGCCGAAGAGCATGAGCGCGAGCCTGGCCAGCGGCACCGCACCCGCATGGCGCAGCCAGAGCGCCAGGCCGGCCGCGATCCCGACGCTGGTGATGGCGAGCCGCGCGGCGAGAAACGCGAGCGACAGCGTGGATCGCGCGCCGATGTTCCAGACGATCGACGATGCCTGCAGCGCAAGCATCGCCGGGTTCCAGATCGTGAGAATGAAAATGAGCGGCAGGATCCAGAGCGGAATCCTGGAACGTTCCACCGGCCGGTCCTACGCGACCGCTGGTTCCATCTCGTCGGGCGCCTTCGCCTTGCGCTTCACGAGCCGCAGGCGCGCGCCTTCGATGTACACGTAGTACACCGGCGTGATGTACAGCGTCAGGAACTGCGAGACGAGCAGGCCCCCCACGACCGCCAGCCCGAGCGGCCGCCGCGATTCGGCGCCGGCGCCGAGCCCCAGCGCAATCGGCAGCGTGCCGACCAGCGCGCACATCGTCGTCATCATGATCGGACGGAAGCGGACGAGACACGCCTCGTGGATGGCCTCGAGCGGCGACTTGCCCTGCTCGCGCTCCGCCGCCGACGCGAAGTCGACCATCATGATGCCGTTCTTCTTGACGAGGCCGACGAGCATGATGATGCCGACGAAGGCATACAAGCTCAGTTCCGTCTTGAAGAGGATCAGGGTGATCAGCGCGCCGAAGCCCGCCGCCGGCAGGCCCGACAGAATGACCAGCGGCTGCGTGAAGCTCTCATACAGAATGCCGAGGACGATGTAGATCACGACGATCGCCATTACGAGCACGAGGCCGAGGCCCTGCAGCGACTCCTGAAACGCCTGCGCCGCGCCTTGGAATTTCGTGGTGACCGTCGACGGCAGTGTGGTCCGGGCGGCTTCCTCGATGGCGTTCACCGCATCGCCGAGCGCACGGCCGGGTTTGAGGTTGAACGTCAGGTTCACAGATGGAAGCTGGCCGGTATGGCTGACCGACAGCGGCCCGACGCCGGTCGTCACCGTTGCAACCGTGTTGAGCGGGATGAGCTTGCCGCTCGTCGATCGCACGTACAGCATCGACAGCGCTGCGGGGTCCTGCTGAAACTCCGGCGCGACCTGCAGAATGACTTGGTACTGGTTGCTCGCCGCGTAGATCTGCGAAACCTGCCGCGTGCCGTAGGCATTGAACAGCGCCGTTTCCACCTGATTCACGGTCAATCCAAGCGCAGCGATCCGGTCGCGGTTCAGGCTGATCTGCACCTGTGGGTTATTCAACCGGAGATCGCTGTTGACGTCTTCAATGCTGTCGATGTTTCGCATCACCTCTTCGAACGCAGGGGCCGAGCGATAGAGCTCCTCGGTATCAGGATCCTGCAGCGTGAACTGGTAGGACGAGCGCGCGCCGCCCATGCCGCCAAGATTGATCGGCGGTTGATTCACCATGAAGACGCGAACGCCCGGCACTTGTGCGAGTTTCGGTCGAAGGCTCGCCATGATCTGATCGACCGATCGGGTGCGTTCGTTTCGAGGCTTCAGGTCGACGCTGATGCGTCCCTGATTGGACGAGCTCCCACCGCTCCTCCCGCCCCCGTCGCCCACGCTGCTGCTGTACCCGGCGATGTCGGGATCCTGTCCGAGAATCGCCGCAACCTCCTGCTGATGGCGCACCATTTCATTGAAGCCGATGCCCTGGATCCCTTCAACGCTCACCTGAAAGCGTCCCTGATCCTCAGTCGGCAGGAACCCCTTCGGCACGATGACGAATAGATAGGCGGTGCCGGCGACAAAAAGAAACGAGAGCGCCATCGTGACCGCACGCTGCCTCAGCGCGAACTGCAGCGACACATCGTAGGCTCGCAGGGAGGCGTCGAAAATGCCTTCGGTGAAGTTGTAGAGCCGTCCGTGCGCTTTGCCGTGCGCCGTCTTCAGGAATCGGCTGCACAACATTGGCGTGAGGCTGATGGACACGAAGCACGACACGAGAATGGCCGCGCCGATCGTGACCGCGAACTCCTGCAGCAGACGACCAACGATGCCGCCCATGAACAAGATGGGGATGAACACGGCGACCAGCGACACGGTCATCGCGATGATCGTGAACTCGACTTCCTTCGCGCCGTCGAACGCGGCGCGCATGGCGGGCTTGCCCATCTCCATGTGCCGCCCGATGTTCTCCAGCATGACGATCGTATCGTCGACGACGAACCCGATGCAGAGCGTCAGGGCCATCAACGAGAGGTTGTCGAGGCTGTAGTTCAGCAGGTACATCACCGCGAAGGTTGCGATGAGCGACACGGGAAGCGTCAAGCTCGGGATGATCGTTGCGGTAAAGCTGCGCAGGAACACGAAAATGACGCCGATGACAAGGCCGAGCGCGATGTACAGCGTGAGCTTCACGTCATGGACCGATTCGCGAATCGACTGCGACCGATCCATTCTGACGTCGAGCGGCACCGACGGTGGCAGCTGTGCGCGGACAGACGGGAGCAGCGCCTTGATGTCGTCGACCACCTGCACGACGTTCGATCCGGGCTGCTTCTGGATCATCAGGCTGATGTTCCGTACGCCCTGATACCAACTGGCAGTCTTGTCCTGCTCGACCCCGTCGTACACGTGCGCCACGTCGCCGAGCCGCACGGGGTTGCCATTTCTGTACGCGATCACCATCGGGGCGTACGACGCCGCATTCAAGAGCTGCCCGTCGGCGAGCACCGTGAAGATACGATCGCGGCCGGCCATCGTGCCGGTCGGCAAGTTCACGTTTGATGCCTGAATGGCCGTCACGACTTCATCGATGCCGATGCCGTGGGCCGAGAGCTTCCGCGGATCGACGTCGATGCGGACCGCGTATTTCTGAGGTCCGTATACGTTCACCTGCGCAACGCCGGTCACCATGGAGATGCGCTGCGAGACGTTGGAATCGGCGTACTCATTCACCGTCGAGAGAGGAAGCGATGGCGACCGCATGACGAGCAGCATGACGGGATAGTCGCCGGGATTCACTTTCATGTACGACGGCGGAGACGGCATCTGCGGTGGCAGCTGACGGGTCGCCCTCGCAATCATCGTCTGCACGTCCTGCGCCGCGGCATCGATGTCACGGCTCAAGTCGAATTGCAGCGTGACGCTCGTGGAGCCCTGCAGGCTGCTGGAGTTCATCGACGTGAGTCCGGAAATCGTCGAGAACTGCTTCTCGAGCGGCAGCGCCACGGCCGACGCCATCGTCTCCGGACTGGCGCCGGGCAGAGAGGCATTGACGGAAATCGTCGGGAAATCGATCGCCGGCAGATCGGCCACCGGCAGCACGCGATACGACATCACGCCGAAGACGACGATGCCGATCGTGATGAGCGTGGTCGTGATCGGGCGTTTGATGAACAGCGCTGAAATGTTCATGAGTCTGCCTTCTCGGGTTTTGCGCCTCTTATGGTGATGCGGCTGCCCGGCACGAGACGCAGCTGCCCGTCGGTGACCACCGTCTCGCCCGGTTTCACGCCCTGCTTCAGGACGGTTTCGGAGCCCGCCGTGCGCGCCACTTCGACCGGGCGCATTTCGACGGTCTTCCCGTCCTTCACGACGTAGACGTACTGTCCCTCCGGGCCCGCCTGCACCGCGACCGACGGCACGACGAGCGCGCGCGCGTCGGTTGCGAGCCTCACGCGCACGTTGACGAACTGCCCCGGCCAGAGCCGGCGATTCGAATTCGGGAATGTCGCCTTGATTCTGATCGTGCCCGTCGTCTGATCGACCTGGTTGTCGACGAACGTGATGCGGCCCGTCGCCGGTGCGATCGCTTCGTTTGGCGGAAGCGCCTCGACGTCGAGCTCGCGCATGGCCATGTAGCGCCGCAGGTCGGGGAGCAGCGCTTCCGGGACGCCGAACGACACGTAGATTGGGCTCACCTGGTTGATGACGACGAGCGGCAGCTGATCGTTGGCGCGCACGAGATTGCCGGCGTGCACCATGAGCGCGCCCGTGCGCCCGGCAATCGGCGCGCGAATCGTGGCGTATTGCAGCTGAACGCTCGCGTTCTCGACGGCGGCGCGGTTGGCGCCGACGACGGCATCGAGCGCAGCGGCGGTCGTGCGGGCGGTGTCGCGCTGCTCGCGCGTGCCGACGCCGCGCTCGACCAGGTCGTCCATTCTCTGGGCAATCACTTTCGCGTTGGCCGCCTGCGCGGTGTCGCGTGCCAGGTTCGCTTCGGCCTGGTGCAGCGCCGCCTCGAGCGGCCGGTGGTCGAGCGTGAAGAGCACCTGCCCCTCGCGCACGTCATCACCCTGTTTGAAGTTGACGGCCTTCAGCTCCCCTGTGACCTGGGCTCGCACGGCGACGGTCGAGAACGCCTCGACGGTGCCGACGACGTTGACGTCGAGGGGCATTTCCTTCTCGACGACCACGCCGATGGTGACAGGAACCGCGGGTTGCGACGCGCCTGGGTTCGGGGCCTGTGCGTCGCTCGACGAGCAGGCCGGGAGCGCCACGCATATCCCTAGTAACAGACAGAAAATTAGGCGATGGACTGGATGCATCTGGGAAAGATGCATTCTAGCGATTCCGGGGCCTGATTGAATAGCCTAAATTCAGCGGACACCATAATATAGAGGTCGGTACTCCCATGATTCCGTTGCGCATCGCCTTCGACATGGACGGCACGCTGGCTGACCTTTCGTCAGCCTACGCCGAGATCGAGGACCGTCTTTTCGGCCCGGAGCTCGCCGAGCACGAACGGCCGGCCCCCGAACTGCGTGAAGCCGAGCAACACGTCGAGGAAGATGCCTCGGCGGCTGCGACAATCGACGACAATCGCCGTGTCGTTGAACGGCGATCGGCGCGCGGCGGCACGAAGCACCGCGATCGCGTCTGGCGCGCCATCGAGGGGACGCCGAACTTCTGGACGACGCTGAAGCCGCTCGAGAACGGCGCGATCAAGCGGCTCTATCAGCTGACCGGAGAGCACAACTGGGAGGTGTTCTTCGTCACGCAGCGTCCTGCGACGGCCGGCGCGACGGTGCAATGGCAGACCCACAAGTGGCTGGTGGAGCAAGGCTTCATCATGCCCAGCGTCATCCCGCTCTCCGGAGGGCGGGGCAAGTGCGCGGCGGCGCTGCAGCTCGATTACCTCATCGACGACACGCCGCAGAACTGCGTTGACGTGCTCTCGGATTCCTCGACGCGCGCGATCCTGCTCGTCGATGCAGACGATCCGCTTGCCGACAGCAGCGCGCGCCGGCTCGGCATCGGCACCGCGCGCAACATTCACGATGTGCTGGATCTGCTCGTTCAGGCCACCGCCGCGCGCGCGAATCCTTCGCTGTTCGAAAAACTCAGAAAATTAGTCGGCTGGAAATAGCCGGGTCGACAACGCAAGACCCGGCCTACGTTCGTAGGGCGGGTCCTGTTCTTTGGACCCGCCATCACAGGCGGAAGAAGCGCGTCAGCTTGATCGTGAGCGCGCGGTTCTGCAGCTCCGGAGCGCCGCGCTCGAGCGTGCTTCGGCCATCGCTGTACACGACGAACAGATCGCTGCCCGGCCGATACTCCCAGCGGAGTCGTGCGTTGACAGCCATGGTGCCGTCCTCAGAGTTGTACTGGACGAGCGCGCTGACGAACGTGCGCGGATCGAACATGTAGATGAAGCGCCCCGTCAGCACCTTGGCGAGGAACCGTCCCTGCGGGATATCAACCCAGTTGAGGGAAATGCCCGGCTCGACCATGAAATTCGGCAGGGGCTCGGTGAGTCCTTGCGAAATGCCGATGCTGTGCCGGCTCCCTCCGTAAAACCCGCCGGACTCGAACGTCACCTGGCCCGAAAGTGGGCGCTGCGTGCCCAGCTCGTACGTCGCGCTCACGTTCCTGAAATCATATCGACCGGCGGGAATCTCGATGTCGCCGAACACCTCGTAGGGCTCCGTCAATCGCTCGGCGTTGTTGAGGAGTTGAACGGTGAGGACATCGCTCGTCTGGAACTCCACGCCGAACGTCCCTTCGATCACGCTCGTATCGAGCTGGCCGTCCGACAGACGCGTGAAGTGATCGATGCTCGTTGAGTATTCGTACCGGCGGACGATGCGGCTCGAACGTGGACGTGGACTGAACCGGACCTGCGCCATGTTCCGGCGGATATCGGTGCGTCGCACGTAACCGACTTCAGGATTGAAGTCCTTGCCGATCATCATGTTCTCGAGCACCAGCCCGTAGCGGTCGGCGTTGTACTCGAGTTGGACGCGGTAGCTATTGGCGTTATCGCGCAAGCCTGCGGTGTGGGTCCGTGCAACAAAGCTGTTGATGTTGAGGTGCTCGAAGAACGAGAACACCCCGTCCACGCCGAACGTCTGGTTTCCCGTGCGGCGCGCTCCATACGCCGATCGGTTGACCGCCACCACGCCGATGGTGCTGCGACGAAGGATGTCGCGGCGAACGCGCACAACCGCGAAGTTCGTTGACGGCTGTCCCGACAGGCGATCTTCCTTGGTCTGGATGTTCACGATGCCCATCTGATACGCGCCGGCACGGCCGGTGAGCCGGCCGCCGCCGATGATGGGCACCGCGCGTTTCGTATCGTTGTCGATGCCGATGCGCCGGCTGAAGAACGGCAATGGAATGTCGCCCGGGTTACCGGTGCGGCGCCTCGCGAAGCCGCCGAACGCGAAGATTCCCTGGCCTTCCAGGAAGAACTCGCGCTTCTCGGGAAAAAACAGACTGAAGCGCGTCAGGTTCACCTGCTGCTCGTCGGCTTCCACCTGC
>CAYHHH010000095.1:0-16430 GCA_964356125.1 uncultured Bifidobacteriaceae bacterium
GAGCACCAGTCGGTGCTGCGCATGCGCGAGGAAATCGGGACGATCAGGAACGTGCCGGCCTTCATCTCGCGCGTGAAAGGGGGGGACGGCCGGCTGATGGGCTTCGGGCACCGCGTGTACAAGTCCTACGACCCGCGCGCGAAGATCATCAAGCGCATCGCCGACGAGGTGTTCGAGGTGACGGGCAAGAACCCGCTGCTCGACATCGCGCTCGAGCTCGAGCGCATCGCGCTGCAGGACGACTACTTCGTCACGCGCAAGCTGTACCCGAACGTCGACTTCTACTCGGGCCTCATCTATCAGGCGATGGGGTTTCCGAAAGACTTCTTTCCGGTGCTCTTCGCGATTCCGCGCACGGCGGGATGGTTCGCGCAATGGGAAGAGATGCTGCGCGATCCCGAGCAGAAAATTGCGCGGCCGCGGCAGATCTACGTCGGGCCGAAAAAGCGAGACTTCATACCGACGGATAAACGGTGACGAGGGTTCCGGGTTCCAGGTTCCGGGTTCTCGTACTCGCTGCCCTCTGCTCTCTGCCCTCTGCCCTGTGTGCGCAGGCTCCGTCCGCGCCTGCGTTCGATAGCGCCAAGGCGTACCAACACCTGCGCGAGATCGTCAGCATCGGTCCTCGGCCATCGGGCTCCCCGGGTATTGGCCGGACGCGCGAGTACATCATCGGGCAGCTCAAGGCGATCGGCGTTCCGGTCACGCAGCAGGCGTTCGTCGCGAAGACCCCCATCGGCGACATTCCGATGGTCAATCTCATCGCGACGATCCCAGGCGCGCGCAAGGAGCGGATTGCCATCGCGGGGCATTACGACACGAAGCTGTTTCGAGAGTTCCGTTTCGTCGGCGCGAACGATGGCGGATCGAGCACCGCCTTCCTCATCGAGCTCGCCCGCGTGCTGAAGGCGCGCGCGAATGCGTTCACGATCGAGCTGATCTTCTTCGACGGCGAAGAGGCGGCGCTGAGGGACTGGGGCGCTAACGATCACACCTACGGCAGCCAGTACTACGTGGATACCGCGCGCAGGAACGGGACGCTCTCGACCGTGAAAGCGCTCGTGCTGGTCGACATGATTGCCGACCGGTCGCCGCGTTTCATGCGCGAATCGGCGTCAACGCCCTGGTTGACCGACATCATCTGGTCGACCGCGCAGACACTGGGGAACGGCGCCATCTTCTCCAACGCCAGCACCCCCATCGAGGACGACCACGTCCCGTTTCTCAAGGCAGGGGTGCCCGCGACCGACATCATCGATCTCGACTATGCGTCCTGGCACACCGAGGCCGATACGCTCGACCAGACGTCGGCGAGGACCATGCAGGTTGTGGGGGATGTGGTGGTCGCAGCGCTCGCGCCGATCGAGGCTCGCCTGCGGGCAGGACACTAGGAGATTAGGAGGCTGGCATCGACGTCGCGCCTCACAATCTCAACCACGAAAACACGAAAGCACGAAGACACTTCAACATGGAGACACGGGCAGCCGTCGACGGCGACGGCTGCCACGGAGTCCACTGACGCTCACCACAGAGAATGCATCTCCGTGTCTCCGTGTCTCCGTGTTGAGACAGCCATTTCTCCTAGAATCTGAAATCTAGAATCTGAACACTGGAAACGCCCCGAACAGCGCCATTACGATCGCGATCAACACGAATAACGCGAAGATCGCGTACACGATCAGCGGACGCGTTTTCTTCGGCGCGACGTACGGTGTGTGAACCGCTTCCTGCACGGACGCACCGCACCGAAAACAAATCAGCGCCTTGTCGGCGATTTCAGTTCCACACTCGCGGCACTTCATGGACGGTACGGCCTCGAATTATATGACACAATCGCCGGCATGATTCCGCTGCGCGACGTCATTCCGTCGCGGACATTCCCCTTCTTCACCGTCGCGTTTATCGTCTTCAACAGCGTGGCGTTTTTCTTCGAGCTGTCGTTGCCCGCGCGTGAGCGGCAGCTGCTCGTGTACATGTACGGCGTTGTCCCTGCGCGTGTCGATGTGCTCAGCCTGTTCACCTCGATGTTTCTGCACGCAGGCTGGGGACACTTTCTCTCGAACATGCTCTTCCTCTGGATCTTCGGCGACAATGTGGAAGATCGTCTCGGCCACATACGGTTCGTGGTGTTTTATCTGCTGTGCGGCGTCGCGGCCGCCGTTGCGCACGTCTACATGAATCCCACGTCGATGGTTCCCACGATCGGCGCGAGCGGCGCGATTGCCGGCGTGCTGGGCGCGTACTTCGTGCTGTATCCGAACTCGCGCGTGCTGGCGCTCGTGCCGCTGATCATCATCTGGCAGATCGTCGAGGTGCCCGCGATTGTGTTTCTGGGGATCTGGTTCCTGATGCAGCTCTACTACGTCGGGTCCACCGGCACCAACGTCGCATTCTGGTCCCACATCGCAGGATTTGCGGCGGGCATCGCCGGCGTGCTCGTGCTGAAGAAGCCGTCGCGCAACCGCTGGCGCAGCGAGCTTACTTAGTCGTTCTGATCTGCGCGGAGATCTTCGCGAGCTCGATGGCGAGTCGCTCCAGCTCCTCTTCGTACTGCCCCGCCGGCATCTCCCCTTTGTTCGCCTTCAGGTGTTCGATCTCGGCTTCGAGCGTGATGCGGCGTTTATCAAGGCCGGCGAGCGCGGGGTTCGCTGAGGTCGCCGCGGGAAGCGGATCGAGAAACGTGGTCTTGGAAAGCACCCCGTCGGTTCCAGTCGCCGCGGTGGCTTCCTTGCCGACGCCGTCGCCGTTGTCTTCGATGAGCGAGCGCTCGGTGACGAGCGTTCCCTGTTTTTCGAACGCCTGCTTCACGGCCTGACTGGCGTACGTGAACGCCTCCCACACCGACAGGCGGCCGTTCTTGTCGGTATCGGCCTTCGCACCCTGATCGAGCGCTTCGATGAAGTACTGCGGAAACACGGTCGCATACTTCTGCGCGGCCGAATCGGTCGCCGTAATGACGATGCGGTTTTTGCCCGAGAGGGCGGGAACGAACTGAAAGCTCGAGCTCGTCGTGTTGACGAATACGAGCCGCGCCGGGTTGCCGTCGAGCGACGCCTTCCACTCGCGCGAGTCCATGTCCGGCCCGACCAGATTGAATTTTGCCACCGTCCCGTCGTAGGTGCCGTGACCGATGAGCACGACGAGCAATGTGTCATCGGCCGTCACGCGCGACTTGAGCGCCGCCAGCGCCCGCGTCACGTTTTCTCGATTCGCGATCGTGGCGCCGGCACCGTGTTCCGACAGCACTGTCACGCGATCGGCGGCGAATCTCAGGCGTTGCTGCAGCGTCGACTGCAGCGACGACACCCATGTCTTCTGGCTCGCGGCGAATTTCTCGCTCCCCGAGACGCCCGACACGATGAGCGCGTAGCGCTCTTCTGCAGCCGCCGCGCGCGGCGTGACAGCGGCCGCGATCATGAGGAGCGCAAACAGACGAAGGCGGGCTTGCCCCGCCGTAGCGGCGAAGCCGCGAAGGCGGGTCATTGGCCGACGACTTTCAACAACAGCTCCTGCGCTCTCGGATATCCCGGCGCCACTTCCATGGCCGCAAGCACCGCCCGCCGCGCCTGTGTTTTATCGCCCACGGCGAGATAGCTTTCCGCGAGATCGGTATGTGCCGACGCGGCATCGAGCGAGCCGGCCGCAATCGCGGCGCGGAACTCGCGCACGGCCGTTGGCGCATCACCGGCCTGCATCTTGAGATGGCCGAGCTTCGAGTGGTTCGCCGCGTCGAATGGGTCGAGCTGCGCGATGCGCTCGTAGGCGGACGTCAACTTCGCTGCCGGCGCCTTCGTGGTCTCCAGCTCTCGTGCGAGGAGCCGCACCGATTCGAGGTCGGTGTTCTCGTACTCCAGCAGCTTTTCGAGCTCGCTGATCGCGCGCGCGCTGTCTTTCCGCTCGAGCGCCATCTGCGCCATCATCGCGCGCGGGCTTCGCGGGCCGGTCGCCATCGGCACCATGTCGGCCGCGCGCCCGAGCACCGTGAACGCCTCGTCGATGCGCCCCGACTTGCGCAGAAACTCGCCGAGCACCACCTGCGCCTGGAAGCTGTCCGGGAACGCGGCGCCGATCGCTTCGGGATTGCCCTTGCCCGGCTCCAGTTCTTTCGGCGGCTTCAGCGCGCGCACGACCGTCGCGTATTTCGACGACAGCAGCCTGTCGAAATCGGCCTGCAGCGTATCGATGTCGACGCCCAGCCCCGCCTTCAGCGCCGCCTCCCCCTCGAGCCCCTCGCCGTACGTGACGAGCAGCTTGCGAAGCGCGCCCATGCCGTACTTGCCGACGATGTGCTCGGTGAGAATCGACGCCTGGTAGTAGGCGAGCGAAATCTTCTCGGGATCCTGAAACGCGGCGTTCAGCTCGCGCAGCGTCATGTGCTCGCCAGTTCCGTACGCGGCGACAAACGACAGCTCACCCTCGCGCCCCCACGCCGGCGATCCCAGCTTCTCTTCGTAGGTCGAGATGCCTTCCGTGAGCCACCGCGGCACGCGCTGCTTCGAGAGCTGCAGCGTCATCACGTGCGCCAGCTCGTGCCACAGCGTCGGCGCCCAGTTGAAATCGCCGGGCGGGCGCGCCTTCGGAGAATCGAGCGTGACGACGCGGCCGAAGCAGGCGCCGAGCGCGCCGATCATCCCCGGCAGCCCGACGGTGCGCACGGCGAAATCGTCGTGCTTCGGGAACATCTCGATGAGGATCGGCCCCTTCGGCGTGAACTGGTACTTCTCGGAGAAGATCCTCAGCGCCTGCTGGGCCAGCGGCGCCACGTACTCGCGCATGACGGGCGTTTCGCTCGGATGGCTCTTGAACACGATGTCCCCGACGGTCGTCGTGTCGAACTTGTCGAGCGAGTCGAGCATCGTCAGCAGGTTGAACGTGCGCTGATCGAACTTATCGATCGCGAATGATGTCTCGAGTACCTCGCGCGCTTCCGCCTCGTCGCCGGTGCGCAGCAGCTGTACGCCAAGAGCCGAGAGCGTGCGTTCGTCGTTCGGATCGATCTCGAGCGCCTTGCGGCTCAACACGACCGCTTCCTCGAAGCGGTAATTCGCGGCCGCGAGCTCGGCGGGCACGCGATACGCGCCGCTGAACCGTGGATTGATCGCGAGCGCCGCCGCGGCGTCCTTCTGCAGATCGGCCTGGCGATCTTCGACGTATGCCACGGCGCCGCTCAGCGCGAGCGCGTCGAGGCTGACAGGGTTAATCTCTTTCGCTTTCGCGATGGAGGCCTTCGCCGCTTCGCGGTCGCTCTTGTCGAGCTCGAGCATCGCCTTCAACAGATGAGCGTCGACCACGTCGGGGTCGAGCGCCTGCGCCTGTTGCACGGCCTTTTCCGCGGCCGGCGGATTCACGTCGACCAGGGCCCGCGCCATGCCGATGAGCGCGGGAATCCATTTGTCGTCGGCCGAGAGCGCATCCTGAAACGACCGTGCGGCTTCCGCGTTGTCATGCGCCTGCAGGAACAGCTCGCCCCAGCCGGTGTGCAGCGACGGATCGTTCGGCGCTTTCTCTGTCGCGATGCGATACGCGTCGTTGGCGAGCTGAAACTCGCCAACCGCGCGGGCCGCGCGGCCGAGGCGCCCGTACTCCGCAGGCGATGTGCGCGGACCGACCTCGATATGCGCGATGCGCTTCAGCAAGGCCAGCGATTCGTCCCGCCTGCCCATCATCTCGTAGAACAGGCCCAGCTCGAGCGCCGCTTCCCCCTCGGGTGCGCGCGCGGCGAGCGGCTTCAGCAGCGCTTCCGCTTCGGCGTACTGGCCGCGATTAATGGCGGCTCTTGCCTTCACAACGGTCGGGTCGGTCGCGCCCTGCGCGTGCGCGATACGGCCAACCCGCCCGCCGCACACCGTGCCGACGGCCAACGCCACGGCAAGGAGGCGGAACGCCGCCACGCGCCAAAAACCTGATGTCATGGAAGACATTTATTATGCGCGATTTCCGCGGTCGTCATCGTCCGGATCGTAGTCGCCTGACGGGGCGTTGCCGTGCTCGTCGAGGAACACCATCGACTGATGCGAGGGGATGTCGAACCGCTTGCCGCACGTCTTGCACGTCACGTCGTCGTCCATGCGGATGAGATAATCGCGAAGCTTGGCGTACAGAGCGCGGTCGCGCGCGTCGGCGCCGGGCGGAAGGCTTTTCTTTTTCGTACGGCGCATCCAGCGCACCATGTACTCGTTGCGGCGCTTGCAGCGGGGACAGGAATATTGAACCGGCTTCGACTCGGGCCGCTCGGTGAAGAAATCCCGTTCATCCATGAACCCATCATATCGCATCGTCTTTTACGTCTCGGGGCACGGGTTCGGTCACACGTCGCGCACGATCGAGGTCATCCACGCGGTGCTCCGGGCGCGGCCGGACGCCCACATCGTGGTGAAAACCTCCGCCCCGCACCGGCTGTTCGCCAGGTCCCTCGACTGCGAGCTCGTTGAGCTGCAGTGCGACGCGGGGATGGTGCAAGTCGACAGCCTGAACATAAACACCGCCGAAAGCATCCGGCGGGCGGCCGAGTTCCAGGCGCGCCTGCCCTCGCTCATCGCCGCAGAGGCCGCGTATCTGCGCAAGAGCGGCGCGCGGATCGTCGTCTCCGACATTCCTCCGCTCGCGATCGCGGCGGCCCACGCGGCGGGCATTTCGTCGGTCGCGATCGCCAATTTCACATGGGACTGGATTTACGAAGGGTATCGAGATGACGCGGCGTCAGCGGTCGCGCGCGACATGCGGCGGCTCTATTCGACCGCCGCGATCGCGCTTCGACTGCCGATGGCCGGCGGCTTCGCCGGGCTGGAGTCCGTGACGCGCGACATCCCGTTCGTCGCGCGCCGCTCGTCACGAACGCAGGATGAGGTGCGCGGTGCGCTCGGACTGCCTCCGCGTGCGGCGGGCACGCCTCTCGTGTTGATGTCGTTCGGCGGGTACGGCGTGGCGGGCCTCGACGCGGCCGCGCTCGCCGATCTGAAGGACTACACGATTGCGACGACGGATTCGCCCTCGAGGAACAACATCATCACACCGTCGGCGGGATTGCTCTACATCTCGGAGCAGCAGGTGTACGACAGCGGGCTGCGCTACGAAGATCTCGTGCGCGGCGCCGATGTCGTCGTCACCAAGCCGGGCTACGGCATCATCAGCGAGGCGATCGCCAACGATACCGCGCTGCTCTACACGTCGCGCGGGCACTTCGTGGAGTACGACGTGCTCGTCAGGGAGATGCCGAGATACCTGCGGGCGCGATTCATCGCGCAGGATGATCTGTTGAACGGCAACTGGAAAGAAGCGCTGGAGCAACTGCTGAGTCAATCCGCGCCACCGGAGGAGCCGCCGTTAAATGGTGCCGACGTCGCCGCCGCCGAGATTCTGCGACAGGGCTAAAGCCCTGTGCCACCGATGTTCTCTGCCCTCTGCCCTCTGCCCTGTCTGCGTCAGAACCGACTGTGGTGTACCCACGCAGGCGGGACGTTCACCCAGACCCACTCGCGCGCGAACTCACGCTCCCCCAGCATTCCCTCGATCGCGTCGCCGACGCCTTTCAAGCGCTTGCGCTCGGGGCCGGTGCTGACGAACATCTTCGCCGGGCGAATCAGGATGTACTGGAAGAACGACAGAATGCCGCCCGGCTTCAGCAGCTTCGCATACGCCTGCAGGATGTTCTGCACGTCCTCGGACGAGAAATTATTGAGCGGCAGGCCCGAGATCACGAGATCGAACTCCCCTTCGTGTCCGAGCTGCTGAACCGAGCCCTCGATGAGATGGCAGCGGCTCGCCGCCTCGCGGTACGCCGGCTTCTCCTCGAACGAGGTCCGCAGGTGCGCGGCAAACGCCGGGTTGATCTCGACCATCCACAACTGATCGTCAGGGCGCAGCCGCTCGATGATGCATCCCGTGACGGCGCCCGTACCCGGCCCCGCCTCCAGAATTTTCTGCGGCGTACCGCCGTATCCGACATGGCGGCACAGCGCGGTGCCCAGGGCGCGGCCGCTCGGAATGACCGAGCCGGTCGTGTTGTAGTTACGAAGAAACTGTGTGAGGAAGGTCTGGTAATCGGATAGCCGATTCACGACTCAATCAGCGTTATCGCAAATGACCAGCGACCAGATGCGGGGCACGTTGACCTTTTCAATTGAGGCGGCGCGCAGACCCGTCTGCGCCAGGAACGCGGGCAAATCGAAATCGGACTTGAAGCCGAGGCGCATGGCGAGCGGCACAATCGCGCGCTCGAGCGTCGATCCTACGACGTTGGCGCTGAGAAAGTGATTCAGAAACACCAGGCGCCCGCCGGGCTTGCAGACGCGGCGCATCTCGCGCGTCACGGCCAGCGGATCGGGCACGCAACTGATGAAGTAGGGCGCGTACACGATGTCGAACGAGTTGTCCGGGAACTTCAGCTGCGTCGCGTCCATCTGGATGAGACGCACGTTGCGGAGGGTGTATTGCTCGACGCGCGTGCGCGCGCGCTCGAGCATCCCGTCCGAGAGATCGATCGCGGTGACGGAGCACTTCCGCGGGTACATCGGAAGGCTGATGCCGGTGCCGACGCCCACTTCGAGAATCTGATCGCCCGGCCTGATCGCCATGCGGCGAATCGCCTTCGCGCGGCCATCGTGCAGCGGCAGGCCGAAGAACAGGTCGTACACCGACGCCATCTTTTCGTACACGCCTTCGACAAACGACGTCTCGAGCGAGATGGCTGACAGTGAACGGGTTGCCGCGTCGGTTGTGGCCGCGAAGTCTTTATCCTCTTCTCGCGGAAAGAGCAGCGCCATCTCGCCTCCGCCGGGGACTATATCAGATAGTCAACTGCTGGTGAGCAAGGGTCTTGCCGTCGAAGAGGACTCGTTGATGGGGGGGTTCCCGGCGTCTTTCACACGGGGCAGCGGGAACGGCCGCGCCGCTTCATGCGACAGGAAGGCTGCCGGCTGTCATCTCAGAGTCGGCGCTACTGCGTCAGCAGGCGTCGGCACAAGCAGGTCTTTCTTGTCCCAGATGAAGTCGCTCTTGTTGTACACGGCGAGCTCGTAATCCTTGCCCATGAAAATCGCCGACACCGGGCACGCCTCTTCGCAATAGCCGCAGAAGATGCAGCGGGTCTTGTGGATCTGATACGTCGTCGCGTACCGCGGGCCCGCCATCACCGTGCCGTCGTTTTCGGCGGCCTCCAGATAAATGGCGTCGGCCGGGCACGCCACCGCGCACAGCCCGCAGGCGACGCACTTCTCGAGCCCCGCCTCGTCTCTCATGAGCACCTGCTTGCCGCGCCACTTCGGAGACATCGGCACCTTCTGATCCGGGTAGTTGATGGTCACCGCCGGCTTGAACATGTACGTGAACGTCGTCGCAAACCCGGTGAGGAACGCGCCCGTATTCTCGAAAATCCGCTTCAACATGCCGCCAACATTGTAAGCCACAATTTGGTACGATAGGCCCCACTCACCGTTTACCGTTTACCGTTTACCGTTTACCGTAAATGTTTCTAACCGCCGATCAATTCCTGCTGACGACCCTCGTCGTCAAGATCACGATCGTCGCGGCTCTGGCCACGATCCTGGTGCGGTATCACCGCTTCCGCCACATTCTGATTTCCGAACGCCGCGCCTGGCCCGAACGCCTGCTGTTTGCGTTCAGCCTCGGCGTGCCGCTCGCGGCAGGCGTCACCTTGCGGCTGCTGCTGAACTACAACGCCGCCGATCTGACGCTCGAAGGCGCGTTCCTCGCCGGTCTCATCGCCGGGCCGTACGCCGGCGCCATCGTCGGCCTGATGGTTGCCCTGCCCGCGCTGGCGGCGGGCGAGTTCATCGCCCTGTTCTTTGCCGTCGGGTGCGGGTTCGCGGGGGGCGGCCTGCGCGAGGCGTGCCCGAACAAGGAAGAGATCTGGCACTTTTCGCCGTTCGTGTTCACCAAGCTTCACCGCCATATCTGGCGCATGTTGAGAAGCGCGAACGTCGACTGGGCCGTCATCTTCCTGCTCGCGCCGGTCGCGCTGGAGGTGCTGCGCCAGTTTCTCGGCTGGCGGTTCAATCACCCGCTCAGTCAACCTCCGCTCACCCGCCTGTTCTACCTGCACACCGAGGACATGACAACCGGGTGGCTCGCGCTCATCGTGCTGACGACCGTCCTGTGCGTGGCCACGCCGATCAAAATCTGGAACAACGCGCGTATCGAGCACCGTCTCCAGGAACAGGAAAAACTGCTGTTGACGGCGCGCGTGGAGGCGCTCGCGAGCCAGATCAACCCGCACTTTCTGTTCAACACGCTAACGTCGATTCAATCGCTGATCCGCAGCAACCCGGAGACGGCGCGAACGCTCATCGTCAAACTCTCCGGCCTGCTGCGACGGCTGCTGCGCAGCCGCGATCATTTCGTGACGCTGCGGGAAGAGCTGGAGTCGATCGATGAGTACCTCGACATCGAGGTCATCCGATTCGGCCCGCAGCTCAAGGTCGAGAAACAGATCAGCCCCGACACACTCGACGTCATCGTGCCCAGCATGATCCTGCAGCCGCTGGTGGAGAACTCGATCAAGCACGGATTCTCGCGCAAGGTCGGCGGCGGACGGATCGTCATCCGCAGCGTGCGGCAGAATGGGCACGCGATTATCGAGGTCGAAGACGACGGGCTGGGGATGACGGAAGATCGGCTGGACACGGCGCTCACCGACGGCATCGGCCTCAGCAACGTGAACGAGCGGCTCAGCGTGATTTACGGCGCGGCCTACAGAGTGCGCATCACGAGCGTGCCGAATCTCGGCACGATCATCCGGCTGGAGATACCCGATATGGTGTCGGCGGAGCGAATTACGGCATAGCCGTTCGCCGTTCACCGTTTGCCGTTCACCGTAGGGTGCGGCCGTCGGTAAACGGATGACGGTAAACGGTAAACGATGTCTTTAAAAGCAATCGTGGTCGACGATGAGCAGTTGGCGCGCGAGGAGCTGTGCTACATGCTCGAGCAGATGGGCGGCGTCGAGGTCATCGCGCAGGCCGGCAACGGCCTCGAAGCGGTGGGCATCGTCGAGCGCCTGTCGCCCGACGTGTTGTTCCTCGACGTGCAGATGCCCGGCCTCAACGGGTTCGAAGTCGCCCACCGCCTCATCCAGAACGGCACGCCGCCGAACATCGTGTTCGTGACCGCTTTCGACCGCCACGCGATCGAGGCGTTCGAAGTGAACGCGGTCGACTATCTGTTGAAGCCGGTCGAAGCCGCGCGGCTGGAGAAGGCCGTGGAGAAGGCGCGCCAGCGGGTCGTGCCGGCGCGAGAGGCGCCGCTCGACGACCAGATCGAGCGCATCGTGCAGCTGATGGCCGACCGCCAGAGCAAGCGCGAGCGGGTGGCGGTGAAGGTCGGCGATCGGTTTCTGCTGGTCCAGGCCGAGGAGATAATCTATGCCTCCCTGACCGACGACTCGATTAACATAGTGACGGGCCATTTGGCCGGTACGTCCAACTTCAGAACACTCGACGAACTGCAGTCGCGGCTCGACCCGAGCATCTTCTGGCGTGTGCACCGGTCGCACCTGGTTAACATCAACAAGGTCAAGGAGATAGTCCCCTGGTTCAGCAGGAATTACATCCTCCGGATGAAGGACGCGAAGGCGACGGAGATACCGGTCAGTCGGGCGCAGACCAAGCGGCTCCGGGAGTACCTCCGCCTCTAGAATCCCGCATGCAGCTGGAGCTCGCCGAGGCCGAACAACTGCGTCTCGGAATGGAGCCGGTTATGGCAGGGGATGGCTCGGCGGTCGCCGCGACGGTCATCGTGACCGTTCCCGCAGGGTCGGACGCGGCGGTGCGGTCGAAGACCGCCGAGCGGCTCCGCATGGTCCGCGACGAGCTCGTCGCCTGGTTCAAGACCCTCGCCTCGGCAGCCGTGTACGCCACGCTGATCGTCACCTTCGGCTTCCAGGTCGCGCGCGTGGAAGGCATGAGCATGGCGCCGACGCTCGAAGATCAGGATCGCCTCATCGTCAACAAGCTGGCCTATCGCATCGGCGAGCCGCATCACGGCGACATCGTGATGCTCTACTACCCCATCGACCCGAATAAATCGTTCGTGAAGCGCGTCATCGCCGAGGAAGGCGACACGGTGCGCATCGTCGACGGCAACGTCTTCGTCAACGAGACGCCGATGAAGGACGACTTCGTGCCCGAGGACTATCGCGCGCACGACGACTGGGGGCCGCAGGTGATTCCCGAAGGCTACTACTTCGTGCTGGGCGACCATCGCAACAACAGCTCAGACAGCCGCCATTGGGGCTTCGTGCCGAAGCGCTACATCATCGGCAAAGTCCAGGTCCGCTGGTGGCCAATACCGACCGCGCGCGTATTCTGAGCGGCACCGAGTCCCGTCACGCCGAAGTTCGCCGCGTACTCGTCCGCATTCTTTTTCTGAACCTCGCCGTCGCGCTCGCCAAGATTGTCTTCGGCCAGTTCAGCGGATCCATCAGCATTCTCTCCGACGGATTTCATTCGCTGACCGACGGTGCGTCGAACGTCGTGGCGCTCGTGGGGCTGCGCCTTGCGCAGAAACCGCCTGACGCCAACCATCCCTACGGCCACCGCAAGTTCGAGACGCTCGCCGCCGGCGGCATCGCGCTGTTTCTGCTGATCGTCGTGGTCGAGGTGGCGCAGGCCGCGGTCCTCCGCTTCCAGTCGGGAGGGGCGCCGTCGGTGAGCACCGCGAGCTTCGCGATCATGTTCGCGACGCTGGCGATCAACATCGCGGTCGTCCGCTCCGAGCGGAAGGCGGCGCGGCGCCTGTCGAGCGAGCTGCTGCTGGCCGATGCGCAGCACACGCAGAGCGATGTCCTCACCTCGATAGCGGTCATCGGGGCGCTCGCGGGCTCGGCCGCCGGCTACCCCATCCTCGATCCGCTCGCCGCCCTCGTCATCGTCGGGTTCATCGGCCACGCCGGCTTCGCCATCGCACGCGATACGGCCAGGATTCTGTCGGATGAGATCGTGATTTCAGAGGAAGACATTCGGCGGGTCGTGCAGAGCGTGCCGCGCGTGCTCGGCTGCCATCACATCCGATCGCGCGGGTCGGCGGATCACGTGTTTCTCGATCTGCATGTCTGGCTCGATGGGGCCACGCCGCTGACCGACGCGCACGCCGTGTCGCACATGGTGAAGGATTTATTGATGGAGCGGTATCCGCAGATTGCGGACGCGATCATTCATATTGAACCTCCGCCGAAGAAGTCGTAAGGCGCTAGTCAAGAGTCGTGAGGCGATAGTCGCGTGGTGGTGCGTAGGCCGGGTCTTGCTCTTTAGACCCGGCGCGAGCGCACGTAAGTGCCCGATCGTCCGCCGCGCTTTTCCATGACGCAGATGTCGCTGATGACCATCGTCTTGTCGAGCGCCTTCAGCATGTCGTAAATGGTCAGCGCGGCCACCGCGACCGCGGTGAGCGCTTCCATCTCGACGCCGGTGCGCCCCGTGGTACGCACGCGCGACTCGATGGTGTAGCCGTTCTTCGCGGGCGTGATCTCGACGTCGGCGTGCGAGAGCTGGAGCGGATGGCACAGCGGGATCAGATCCGACGTGCGCTTGGCCGCCACGATGCCCGCCAGGCGCGCCGTCTGAAGCGGATCGCCCTTCTTCAGCGTGCCTGCGCGAATCGCGCGCAGCGCGGCGGCGCCGACGGTGATGCGCCCGCGCGCGACCGCCTCGCGCGCCGTCTCCGCCTTGTCGCCGACATCGACCATGCGGATGCGACCACGCGCATCCACGTGGGACAGTTTTTTGGCCATTCCTAATCCCGAATCCCCAATCCCTAATCCCTAGTTTTCGTCTTCCTGCGCGAGGTAGAACGACAGACTTTCCAGCGACACCGTCAGATCGACGCTCTTCAGCTTCACATCTTCAGGCGCGCGGAGCGTTCCTGGGGAGAAATTCAGGATGGCCTTGATCCCGGCGGCCACGACCTGATTGACGACGTCCTGCGCCGCTTCGGCGGGTACCGCGATGACCGCGATCGCGATCTTGTCGCGTGCCGTGAACTTGCGCAGCTCGCGGATATCGAGAATCGGGACACCGGCGCGCGACTTCTGGCCGACTTTGCCGGGCAAGGTATCGAACAGCGCGGCAATCTGGAACCCTTCCTGCTGAAATCCCGGATAGTCGGCGAGCGCCAGGCCGAGATTGCCGGCGCCGAAGATGGCCACTCTGAGCCGGCGGTCGAGGCCGAGAATCTGACGCAGATGCTGCTTCAGATCCTTGACGTAGTACCCGACGCCGCGCACGCCAAACTCACCGAAGTACGCGAGGTCCTTGCGGATCTGGGCAGCGTTCAAATGAAACTGGTACGCGAGCGCCTGCGACGACACGGTGTTCACCCCGTCTGTGTCGAGCGTGTTGAGGCAGCGCAGATAGACGGACAGCCGATTGGTGGTGAGCTCCGAAATCTGATCGCTGAGCTGCTTGCGCTTGATCGCCAATTTCACAAGGATTTTATCGCGGTTCCAGCCGGAATTGGTACAATCGAACGACACATGAGGCTCACCCGCACCGCCCTCTGTGTCCTTGTGGCGCTGGTGGCCTCGAGCGCCGCGCTCCCGCACGCCCAGGCCGCGCCGCGGAGGGCTGTGTCGCCCGCGGCCCTGCTTGCCTACCCCGGCTTTTATCAGGGACAGCTGGTTGTCGTGCGCGGCAATCTCGTCACGCGCGATCAGCCCGTGCTGCTGTCGCCATCCGTCGAGCGTTCGATTCCCCTGATTTTCAGCGGGCCGTCTCCCATCGACGGCCCCGTCGAGCTGCGCGCCAGCTTCTGGGACGTCGGACGCCTGCAGCGCGAAGATCCCCGCATCGTGACGCTCGGCCTCGATCGTCTGCTGCCGAAAGGCCTGGAAGGCGACTGGCCGCGCCCGGGAGAGGTGATGGCGCTGACGGTGACCAACGCGATGGCGGTGCAACCGTCGGACGCAGCACCATCGCTGCGCCAAATCGCGCTGAACCCGTCTGCGTACATCGGGCAGAAGGTGAGGGTATCGGGGCAGTTTCGCGGACGGAACCTCTACGCCGATGCACCGCAAGGGCCTGGCCTGAGCAAATGGGACTTCGTGCTCCGCAGCGCCGACGCGGCCGTCTGGATTACAGGCCTGCGGCCTCGCGGAAGAGGATTCAACCTCGACGTCGGCGCGCGCGTCGACACGGGCACATGGCTCGAAACGACCGGTGTCGTGCGCGAGGGAAAAGGGCTCGTCTGGATCGAAGGGCAGCAGATCGCGCTGACCAGGCCCACGCTCGAAACGCGGAACGCCGAAGTGCCGCCCATTCCGCAGATGGGCCCGCCGCCCGAAGTGATTTTCACCGACCCGGCAGAAGGGGAAATCGACGTGCCGCTGAAGGCGCCTATCCGCCTGCAGTTCTCCCGCGAGATGAACCCCGACACCTTCACGGGCAACGTGCGCTGGACGTTCACGACCGTCGATGCGGCCAATGTCGGATCGAGCACACCTCGCGAAGCCGATCGGATACCGGAGTTCAAGTACGACCGCGCGAAGCGCGCGCTCGAGATTCGCCCCGCGCTCGATGACTCAGCCTCGTACCGCAACGTGGTGCTGGAGCTGCGCGCCGGCATCGCCGCCACCGACGGCGCGGCGCTCAGACCCTGGCAGCTGACGTTCGCCTACGGAGGGCAGTGATTTTTCACAGGGCCCAGGGCGAGCAGCTCTTCCACACGCGCGCGCACTGTGTCGGCCAGCTGTTCGCGATCGGAAATATCCATTCCGCGCGTCTCGACGGGCACACCAATCCGCACGCTCACCGTCGTCGGCCGCACGATGCGGCTGCCCTTCTGCATCGACGCGTCGCCTCCCTGAATGGCGACCGGCACGACCGGCACCTGCGCTTTCAGCGCCATCAGAAACGGGCCCCGCTTGAACGGCAGCAGCGCGCCGGTACGGCTGCGCGTCCCTTCGGGGAACGTGAGGAATGAGTTCCCCGCTCTCAGCGACGCGGCGGCCTGATCGATGGCGGCCATCGACTGCTCGCGGCTGGCGCGGTCGATCGGCACGAACCCACCAACCTGAAATGCTTTACCCAGCAGCGGCAGCTTCGTCAGCTCGCGTTTGAAGAGCACATGCAGCCGCGGATGCAGCGCCTGAAACAGGATAGGCGGATCGATGTTGCTCTGATGGTTGCAGCAGAACACCACGGTTTCGCCGGCGCGCAGATGCTCGCGGCCGGCCACGCGAATGCGGATGCCGGCCAGCGAGGTGCCGATAGTGACCCCCCAATGGCCGAGCACGTACAGGAGACTCTTCCAGCGGAACATCAGCGCCAGCGCCATGCCGATAGGCGCCGCGATCGCGACGTACAACGAGACGGCGACATACGCGGCAATCGACCGGATGGCTGCGATGAGCGTGGACATGGGGGGAGAAGAGTACAGTGGATAAGGGGTAAGGGGTAAGGGGTAAGGGGTAAGGGGTAAGG
>CAYHHH010000096.1:0-5669 GCA_964356125.1 uncultured Bifidobacteriaceae bacterium
AGCATCTGCACCGCCACCATCACGAGCAGCATCCCCATGAGCCGCTCGATGGCGATGAGGCCGCGCTCGCGCAGCAGGCGATAGAAGAATGTGGAGCTCAGCAGAATCCCGCCGCCGATCGCCCACGCGATCGTCACGGCGATGAACAGCGGCACGTTGTCGCCGGGCGAGGATTGCTGCAACAGCAGCAGCGCCGCGAGCGTCGAGGGACCCGCAAACAGGGGTATCGCCAGCGGGACCAGAAACGGCTCTCCTTCGAGCGGCTCGCCGGCGACGCCGGCGCCCTCGCGCGGGAAGATCATGCGCAGCGCGATCAGGAACAGCACGATGCCGCCCGCAATGCTCAGCGTCTCCTGCTCGAGCCGGAGGAAGCGAAGAAGGTATTTGCCCAGAAACAGGAACACCAGCAGGACGCCGTACGCCAGGAGGATCTCGCGCATCAGCACGAAGCGGCGGCGTTCGACGGGCACGGCTTTCAGAATGGACAGAAACGGCGGGATGTTCCCAATCGGGTCCATGATGAGCAGCAGCGTGATGACGGCGGCGAAGACGTCCACGACACGCCATCTTACGCTGGAAGGGATTAGGGATTAGGGATTGGGGATTAGCCGGATCGTGCCCGGCCAAGCAGCAGCTGCGCGATGCCGGTAGGGCTCGACTTTAGTCGAGCTGACGGGCTGGCTCAGGGAACCAGGACAAATCGGTCACGGTGTGCCGGACGCACGGTGGAAAAATGACGGCGATCGGTTGTCGCGATTGACGGCACCCTCAGGCGCTCGGCGATCGCCACGACCGTCGTATCGACGAACCCGAGATCGCCATACGTTTCCATCAGTTGTTCCGCTCGCGACAGGTCGGCCCGGTGGACGGATTCGACGGCCAGTTCCCCCTTCGCAATCGAACGGACGAAGGCGAGCTCGGCATGGGCGCCGATGCGATCCCGCAGAAGATACGCCACCTCTGGCAGGATGGTGACAGGAGCGAGGAGTGTTTCAGGATGTGCGCGCAGGTACGTGCGCACACGCGCATGCCACGCATCGCGGCGATCGGCCAGGGCGTAGAGCACTCCGGTGTCGACCAGAAGGGGCATTGCTAGCGGCGCTTCCCGGCTCGCCTTCGTCGGGCCGCGGGCGCGGCCTCGGATTCATGCGGCGAAAGGCCCCTGAACAGGATCTCCTCGTGGCGTTCAGCCGTATCGGTGAAGCCGCTGTCGAACGCCGCAGCGAAGGACGGCAGTTCGGCCGCTGGACACCGCTGGGCCATGTAGGCGACAAGCGCTTCGCGGACCACGGCGGCTGTCGGCTTCCCTTCACGGCGAGCGTAGAGTTGCAGGTCGCGCTCGAGGGCTTCGGGAACGAAGATGGTCGTGCGCTTCATGAGGGTATGTTAGCATATGTCATACATCTGAACGTATGATCGTCCACCTCATCGACGGCACCTATGAGCTCTTTCGCCACTTCTATGGGTTTCGGCGGTCGAATCTCCCCGACCAGCCGCTGGGGGCCGTCAACGGCGTGCTCGGGACGGTCGTGCAGATGCTCCAGGAAGGGGCCACGCACCTCGGCGTGGCGACCGATCATGTGATCGAATCGTTCCGCAACGAGCTGTGGCCCGGCTACAAAACCGGCGAGGGGATCGAGCCGGCGTTGTGGGCCCAGTTCCATCCGTTGGAAGAATCGCTGGTGGCGATGGGCATCATGACGTGGCCGATGGTGGAGCTCGAGGCCGATGACGCGCTGGCCTCGGCCGCGCATCTGGCGTCGCAGGACCCACGGGTCGCGAAGGTGTGCATCTGGACGCCGGACAAGGATCTGGCGCAGTGCGTCTCGAGCGATCGGGTCGTCCAGGTCGATCGGCGCAGCGGCCAGATTCGAAACGCCGCCCGCGTCCGCGAAAAATTCGGGGTGGATCCGGCGTACATCCCCGACTATCTCGCGCTGGTGGGCGATGCGTCGGACGGGTATCCCGGCATCGCGGGCATCGGCGCGAAAACCGCCGCGCGCCTCATCACGCAGCACGGCCACATCGAACAGTTTCCGGCGAGCGCGATCGGAGAGAACCGCGAGCGCGCGCTGCTCTTCAAGACGCTGGCAACATTGCGCACGGACGTGCTGCTCTTCGAAGATGTGGATCAGATGCGCTGGAAGGGGGCGACACCGGCGTTTGCGTCGGCGGTTGAAACACTTGGCAACCCGCGACTGGCGGAGAGGGTCACCCGCCTGAAGTTGTCGGCTTATACTCGTTCGTCATGAGGCTGACACACGGCATCATCCTCCTCGGCGTGCTGCTGACCGCCGTCACATATGCGCAAACGCCGGCGGAGACGAACACCGCCGGTGCTGCGCTGCACGCGCTGTTCGATCGCGAATGGGAATGGGAGCTCACGCAGGATCCGCTGTGGGCGTCCTATCTCGGCGACCGCCGCTGGAACGACCGCTGGGAGGACATCAGTACCGGCGCGCTCGCCGCGCGACAGGCACACCGCGAATCTGTCCTGACACATCTCGCAGCGATCCCGCGCGATCAGCTCTCTCCTGCGGACCGCCTCAACTACGACCTGTTCCGCCATCAATATCAGATGACGGTGGAAGGGTTTCAACATCGCCAGCATCTCATTCGCACCTCGACGCTCAGCGGCGTGCAAGGCACGGAGTTCGTCGTCGATTCGCTGCGCTTTCAGACCGTCAAGGATTTCGACGACTGGATCGCGCGGCTCGACGCGTTTCCCGCGTACATGGACCAGAACATCGCGCTGATGCGCGAGGGCATGAAGACCAACGTGCTGCTGCCGAAGATCATCGCCGAGCGCGTGCGCCCGCAGATCGCGCAGCTGGCGACGCAGCCGGCCGATCAGAGCGGCTATTACCGTCCGTTTCGCAGCATTCCGAGCTCGCTGCCCGCCGCCGATCGCGAGCGCCTCGCGAGGGCGGGTGTCGAGCGCGTCCGCTCGCGCGTGCAGCCCGCGTTCGCGAAACTGCTCGAGTTCATGGACCGCGAGTACCTCAAGGCGTCCTACGACGGCGTCGGCTGGTGGCGGACGAGCAGCGGGCTCGCGGGATATCGCTACTTCGCGAAGTACCACACGACGACCGATCTCGCCCCGCAGGACATTCACGCGATCGGCCTGAAGGAAGTGGCGCGCATCCGCGCGGAGATGGAAACGATCAAGACGCAGGTCGGCTTCACCGGCACGCTCGAGCAGTTCTTCACGCACCTGCGGACGGATCCGACATTTTTCTACAAGACGGGCGAAGAGCTGCTCGAGGGGTATCGCGCGGTCGCGAAACGCATCGATCCCGAGCTCATCAAGATCAGCCGCACGCTGCCGCGCACGCCGTACGGCGTCATCCAGATTCCAGACGCGATCGCGCCGATGTCGCCGACGGCATTCGCGAATGGCGGCGCGCCGGATGGATCGCGGCCTGCGTATTTCTTCGCCAATCTTTACAAGCCCGAGACGCGCCCGAAGTGGGAAATGATGGCGCTGACGCTGCACGAGGCGATGCCCGGACATTGCCTGCAGATCTCAACGGCGCAGGAGCTGGGCGACCTGCCGAACTTCCGCCGCCATGCGTTCTTCACGGCGTACGTCGAGGGATGGGGGCTCTACGCCGAGTCGCTCGGCGAGGACATGGGGCTCTACAAAGACGATCCGTACTCGAAGTTCGGCCAGCTCACCTACGAGATGTGGCGCGCCGTCCGCCTCGTCGTCGACACCGGCATCCACGCCATGGAGTGGGAGCGCGAGCGCGCCATCAAGTACTTCTCGGACAACGCGGCGAAAACGGAGAACGACGTGACGACCGAGATCGATCGGTACATCTCGGTACCCGGCCAGGCGCTCGCGTACAAGATTGGCGAGCTGAAGATCAAGGAGCTGCGCGCACGGTCGGAGAAGGCGCTCGGCGAGAAGTTCGATCTCCGCGACTTTAACGACGTGGTGCTGCAATCTGGAGCCGTGCCGCTGAACATTCTCGAAGACCGCGTCAACGAGTGGATTAAGACTGCGCGGCGGTAGGCGACATTCGGGATCTTTGGTACCGCGATCGGTAGGGCGCAACTTAAGTTGCGCACTACGGAAGTGCGTATTGGGGCTGGCAAGAGCCAGTCTACACTGGGACGCGTGAAACCGTGGGAGGTGCTGGGCGAGACGCAGACGCCCGACGGCACTGCGATGGCGCTGACGCGGCGCGACCGCGAATATGTGATTCTGGCCAACGGCAAGAGCCTGATGTCGAGCCTCATGCACGGGTCGGAAGAAGCGCTTGCCACGCTCGCGTGCCCGCGGCTTCGCACCGTGGAAGCGCCGAGCGTGCTGATCGGCGGCCTCGGCATGGGCTTCACGCTTCGAGCGACGCTGGACCTGCTGCCGCGGGATGCGACCGTGACCGTCGCCGAGCTCGTGCCGGCCGTGGTCGAATGGAACCGCGGGCCGCTCGGCCCGCTGGCCGATCATCCGCTGAAAGACACACGCGTCCGGATCGTCGTCGGCGATGTGAGCGGCGTGCTCGCGTCGAGCCGCAGGCAGTTCGACGGGATCCTGCTCGACGTGGACAACGGCCCTGCTCCGTTCACCGCTGCCGCGAACGCGGGCCTCTACGACGACCGTGGATTGAAGTCTGCGCGGGCGGCGCTGAAGGACGGCGGCGTGCTGGCGATCTGGTCTGCGTGGGACAACATGAAGTTCGTGCAGCGGCTGCGCTATGCGAAATTCGATGTCACCGTCGAACACGTGCGGGGGCGCCTCAAGAAAGGGGGCCCGCACCACACGATTTTTCTCGCGCGCGCATCTTCCTGAAGAAGCACTTCTACGATGGGACGTGCTTCATGGAATCTGGAGCTCGGCAACGACCGGGCCGTGATCGCTCGTCCCAAACTCACGCTGGACGACGCAGGAGGTTGTGGCGTCGGCCAGCGCGGCGCTGGCGAGCACCATATCGAGGCGCCAGCCGATGTTGCGCTGCCGCATCTGCCTCCACGGCGCCCACCACGTGAAGATTTCCGCGTTGTCTGGCTCCATTTTGCGGTGGACGTCGACGAGGCCGTGTCCGACGATGCGCTCGAGCAGCGCGCGTTCGTCCGGCCGCTGACCGATGACGCCGGGCTTTCGTTCCTTGGGATGCACGTCCATGTCGGTTCGCGCGACGTTGAAATCGCCGCACAACACCAGCGGACGTCCCGATGCTTCGTAATCAGCGGCGAACAGCTCGAGCGCATCGAGAAATCGCATCTTCGCGGAAAAATCCTTGCCGCCGTTCGGGACGTAGATCGAGGCGATCGTAAATGCGGGCAGCTCGGCGAGCACGATGCGGTGCTCGTAATCGAATTGGGGATGGTGAAACGCCGGAGCCGTGGGAAATGTGTCCTTGCGCACGTGGAGGCCGACGCCCGAGTAGCCCTTGCCGCCGTGCCAGTAACACCAGTAGCCCTCCAACTGGCAGAGCCACACCGGCAGCTGCTCCACCGCGGCTTTCAGTTCCTGCAGGCACAACACGTCGGGCTGCTCGCTCTCGATGAATTCCTGCAGCTGCGCGTCGCGCGCACGGATGCCGTTGACGTTCCAGGTGGCGATCTTCATCGTGGGCGCTGACGCATCACACGCCGACGGTGATGATGGTCTTGATCACGCCAGGGTCTGCGGCGATGTCCGGAAACCGTCGCGGAGTATC
>CAYHHH010000096.1:5769-16349 GCA_964356125.1 uncultured Bifidobacteriaceae bacterium
GCGCCGATGCCGAGCGTCTCGACCAGCGCGAGCTGATCGTAGTGGAGCGTGCGCGATCGGTGGAGCTTGCGCGCAGGGACGGCGATTTCAGGGCGCATGCCGCCGTCGACATGCACCCCAAGCACTTCGAGCGATGCGCAGCAGTTGGGGCGCCCGGCCCGACAGGCGATGCAGCGCTCGCAATTGAGATACGGTTCGACCGCGCAGCGATCGCCGGGCTCGAGACCGTGCGGCGTGCTGCCGGCGTCGATGACCTCGACGCCGAGCTCGTGTCCGAGGATGCGCGGGTACGTGAAGAAGGGCTGCCTCCCCGCAAACGCGTGCAGGTCGGTGCCGCACACGCCGATCCGGTGCACACGCACGCGCGCATCGCCCGGCGCCTGACGAGGTGAAGGGCCTTCGCCGGTCGTGAAGTGACCCGGCTTGTCGAGCGAGATCTGAATCATCCGAGGGAAACGATAGCGTACCCGGCCGCCGGCCGGTCAGCACAACGGCCATCATATAATGCGAGGAAAATGAGGGACTTACGCATGAACAGGTATTTGGTGCTCCTGATGAGCCTGACGCTCCTCCCCGTGACGCTTGCCGCTCAGATGCCGTGGGTGGTCAGAGAAGCGGGCAAACCGATCGACTCGCGTCCGACGGAAAAACCGGACAACACGCCCGCGTTTCCCGAGCAGACGCGCGCGCCGTATCGCGCGACGCCGCCGTTCAAGGTGACGACGCTCATCAACAACCTGGAAGTGTCGTGGAGCCTGGCGTTCCTGCCGAGCGGCAACATCATCCTGACCGAGCGTCTGCCCGGCCGGCTGCGCATCCTCGACACGAACGGCAACGTGTCGGCGCCACTGAAGGGCGTATCGGTGGCGGCCGCGCCCGGCGCGAAGGACATCGGACTGCTCGACGTGGTGCTCGATCCCGCGTTCGCAACGAACCGTCGAATCTTTTTCAGCTTCTTCAGTTACATCGACGGCACCAACACGAATACCTGCATCGCCAGCGCGCGGCTCGATGAGCGCGCGCTCGCGGTGACCGACGTCACCGTCATCTTCCGCGCGCTGCCCGTGATGCCGTCGAAGCGGCTTGGCGCCAAGACCGGTGGGCGCATCGTCATCGCGCCGGATGGCACGCTGCTGATGACGCTCGGCGACCGCTCGGACTCCCCGCCCTGGGACGTGGCGCAGAAGCTCGACAACCATCTCGGCAAGATGATTCGCATTGCGCCCGATGGCACGGTGCCGCGTGACAATCCGTTTATCGGAAAACCCGGCGTGCTGCCCGAGATCTGGGCGTACGGCATGCGCAGTCCGGAAGGACTCGCGTACGATCCGAAAACCGGACGCTTGTGGCAGAACGATCACGGGCCGCGCGGCGGCGACGAGCTGAACATCGTCGAGAAAGGCAAAGACTACGGATGGCCCACGGTGGCGCGCGGCATCGACTACCCGGGCGCTCCCATCGGCGTGACGCGCAAGGACGGGATGGAAGAGCCCGTCTATTTCTGGGATCCGGTCATCGCACCATCAGGGCTCGCCTTCTATACCGGCAATTTATTTCCGCAGTGGAAGAACAGCCTCTTCGTCGGAGGCCTGCGGGGCGAGATGCTCGTCCGGCTCGAGATCGCGAATGACAAAGTCGTGGCGGAGGAACCGCTACTGATGGATCTCGCTTCGAGGATTCGGGACGTGCGCGTGGGACCCGACGGCGCCGTCTACGTGTTCACCGACAGCGGCACGCCGTCGATGAGCGCGAACACGCCGCCCACGAGTAAGTTGTTGAAGCTGACACCTCGATAAGGCTTCCGCCATGAATGCCTACGTCGCCGAAGCCGTCGGAACGATGATTCTGATTCTGCTCGGCGACGGGGTTGTCGCGAACGTGCTGCTGGCGCGGTCGAAGGGTCAGAACTCCGGTTGGATCGTGATTGCGGTCGGCTGGGCCGTCGCGGTCACGATCGCGGTCTACTCGGTCGGCCGCATCAGCGGCGCGCATCTGAATCCCGCCGTCACGATTGCGCTCGCGACGATCGGCAGCTTTCCGTGGGGAAATGTGGCTGGTTACGTCGCCGCGCAAATGGCGGGCGCGCTGCTCGGCGCCGTCCTCGTGTGGCTCGCCTATCTGCCGCACTGGGCGCTCACGGACGATCCAGGCCTGAAGCTGGCGGTGTTTTCCACGACCCCCGCGGTTCGACACCCGGCAGCCAACTTCGTGACCGAAGCGATCGGCACCGCGATGCTGCTCTTCAGCGTGCTGGCGATCGGCGCCAACGCCGAAGGATGGGCGCAGGCCGGTGACGTGGACCTGTCGCAGGTCTTCAGCCGCGCCATGCAGCCCCTGCTCGTCGGCATTCTGGTGCTCGGGATCGGCCTCTCGCTCGGCGGACCGACGGGCTACGCGATCAACCCTGCGCGCGATCTCGGGCCGCGCATCGCGCACGCCATTCTTCCCATTGCAGGCAAAGGCACGTCGGATTGGGCGTACGCCTGGGTTCCGGTCGTCGCGCCGATCGCCGGCGCCATCGCAGGCGCCGCACTGTATACCTTCGTCGGATTTTAAGGGAGGCGCATGGCACGCTACGTCGGAGCACTCGACCAGGGCACCACCAGCACGCGGTTCATGGTGTTCGATGCCGCGGGCGCGGAAGTGGCGCGGCGCCAGATCGAGCACGCGCAGATCATGCCGAAGCCCGGATGGGTGGAACACGATCCCGTGGAGATCGCCGCGCGCACCAACGAGGTGATCACCGGCGCGCTGCGAGTGGCGAATCTCGAAGGAACAGATCTCGCAGCGATCGGCGTCACCAATCAACGCGAGACCACGATCGTGTGGAACCCGAAGACCGGCCGTCCTTGGTACAACGCGATCGTCTGGCAGGACACACGAACGGATCGGATCGTCACCGCGCTCGAACCCCATCGACAACTGCTCTGCGACCGCACTGGGCTGCCGCCTGCGACGTATTTTTCCGGCACGAAGCTGCAATGGATTCTCGAGAACGTAGAAGGTGTCAGAGCCGCCGCCGAAAAAGGCGAGGCGGTCTTTGGCAACGTCGATACGTGGGTGATCTGGAATCTCACCGGCGGCGCAGACGAAGGCGTGCATGTCACCGACGTCACCAACGCGAGCCGCACGCTGCTGATGGACCTGCGCAGGCTCGATTGGGACGACGAACTGCTGGCGCTGTTCGGGATTCCGCGCCGGATGCTGCCGGCCATCAAGTCGTCATCCGAGCGGAAGGCGTACGGCATGACGAGACGCAATGGACCGGTGGGCGCAGAGGTACCGGTGTGCGGCGATCTCGGCGATCAGCAGGCCGCGACAGTCGGACAGGCGTGTTTCTCGGTCGGCGAAGCGAAGAACACGTACGGCACCGGCAACTTCATGCTGCTCAACACCGGCGACACGCCGACGCCGTCGAAGACCGGACTGCTCACGACCGTCTGCTACAAGCTCGGCGACGCCGCGCCGGTGTACGCGCTCGAAGGATCGGTCGCGGTGACCGGATCCGCAGTGCAGTGGCTGCGCGATCAGCTCGGGATCATTACGATGGCGGCCGACGTGGAGGCGCTGGCGAACACAGTGCCAGACAACGGCGGCGCGTATTTCGTCCCCGCGTTCTCGGGCTTGTTCGCGCCCTACTGGCGCTCGGATGCGCGCGGCGCGATCGTCGGCCTGTCGCGGTTCAACACGAAGGGTCATCTCGCGCGCGCGACGCTCGAGGCGATCTGCTTTCAAACGCGTGCCGTGCTGGATGCAATGACGATTGACTCGGGCGTGAAGTTGGCCGTCCTGAAGGTGGATGGCGGCGCAACGGTGAACAACACGCTGATGCAGTTGCAGGCCGACGTGCTGGGCGTGCCGGTTGTCCGCCCTGTGGTGGCCGAAACGACAGCGCTGGGAGCGGCATATGCGGCCGGCCTCGCGGTCGGCTTCTGGAAAGACCTCGACACGCTGCGAAACAACTGGCGCGCCGACCGGCAGTGGGAGCCCGCGTGGAGCGCGGACCGTCGCGAGGAGTCGTATCGCGGATGGCAGAAGGCCGTGGAGCGCACGCTGAACTGGGTCGATGTGGGCTAAAGACCAGGGATTGGGGACTAGGGACTAGGGATTGGGGATTAGGGATTAGGAAAGTCGATAGTCGAAAGTCCATAGTCGCCAGTCGACAGTCTCCTATCGGTAGGGTCCGGCTTCAGCCGGACCGTGATCGTCGAACTATTTCAGCATCGTCAAAAGCATGCGGCACGGTTCCGGCGCGTCGAGGCCGTGCGGAACGTTGGCGGGCATGCGGACGATCGTGCCCGGAGTGGCCAGGACGGGCGTCCCGCCAATCGTCAGCGTGAGGGAACCCTCCAGCACCATGACGAGCGCTTCAAAAGGCGATGTGTGCTCGGTAAGCCCCTGGCCTGCGTCAAAGGCGAACAGGGTCACGTTGCCGCCGCCGGTCTTCGCCAGAATTCGACTGGAGATTCCGTGAGCGGTGAAACTGATGAGCGACGGCATCGCAAGCGGCTCGCCTGCTGGAATGTGCGCGTCGTTGGACATCGCCGAATCATACGCCTTTTTACATCGCCGGCATCGGACCTGTCACACGCGCCTCATCGGGAACCGCTGGCCGGCGCCTTCGTGAAGTCGTACAGGAAGAGCCCGTATCCGATACCCGCCGCCACTCCCGACCGCCCCATCTGAAACGCCATGTAGCGCCCGTCGTCACTGACCACAGGATTCGACGCGCGATACGTGGGGACGTCCGCGAAGTATGTGAGACGCTCCATCGCACCGCTGCCATCAAGTTTCAGCTTGTGGATGTCAGCGCGGTCAAAACCCTTTCCTGCCGGGTTGTGCTTGTCCGACTCGACCGTCGTGAACTCGCCTGACGGAAAGATGCCTTCCGGCTCGTCATACACTCCCGGCCCGTTCGAATAGTTCGTGAGCTTCCCCGTCGTCAGGTCCACGCCAAAGACTTCCGTCTGCTGGTAGTCGTACGCGCTGAAGATCAGTTCCCGCTCCTGCGACGGACGGTAGTTCTGAGGCTCCAGGGTGGCTGTGAAGGGAAGGTCGCGACTGTCGAGGATCTTCCGCCGATTGGCCAGCTTCGGCACTCCGTTCTCATACACGATGTCGGCTTCGTGCATCTGAGATGATCCGGCCGGCATGTCGCCTCCCGGAAACTGCGCCGCCCGATACGACCAGGCGATGTGCATCCTTTTGCGGGAGGGCACCGGACCTTCCGCAGCTTTGACGCCCAGAGGCTGAGGGCGGGCGTTGGCGGCGGGGTCGAGCACGAACAGCCAGCAATTGGTGCGCGCCGCACCGACGTTGGCGGGGTTGAACTCGGTTGGGCCTGACAACAGGATGTGGCTATTCGCCAGATAGAGCGCGCGCGTGAAGCCGAGGTGCGGAAAGTGCGCGGTCAGGTTGCGAATGACGCCGGTTGCCAGATCGATCTCCATGGCGTCGCCGAACGTCTTGGAGAGAAAGAGCACGCGTGTGCCATCCAACGAGAACTCGGCACGTTCACCGAACCCCGTCAGCTTCCGAATGTGCGGCGGCAGGTTCTGATCGGGCGCGATCACCCCGGCGGGCGCGGCGGGTGGCGGTTGCTGGCCCATTGCTGTGAACGATGAACACAACGCGACGAGCCCCACGCACCCAAGCACGCGAACAGTCATACGCACCTCCGCCACGCTGTTTCCGCCGAATCATACATGGGAGCGAAGGTTGGCGGAGAGGGAGGGATTCGAACCCCCGTGCCCCTTACGGGGCAAGACGCTTTCGAGGCGCCCCCGTTACGACCACTTCGGTACCTCTCCGCAGAGGGAAAATCAGTGGCGCAGAACTTTGTATTTTACCTGATTCTGTCGCGCGACTGAAAGTCGCGCCCTACCGTGGCTGAATTCGTCGGCAGGGCTGAAGCCCTGCGCTGCCGTTCATCACGGTCCGGCTGAAGCGGTAATAATATACTTGACTAACCGTAGGGCGAGCTTAACTTGTTGTTGCGGCTTCCGTGGTTTGTGGTGCGAGTTTCAGCTCAAGCGCGTAATCAGCGATGGGCTTACTGTCGAGCGATAGCCGGATGGTATAGACCCCTGGTTCCCCGACTGGGAACCCTGGAAAGTTGAGATTAATGCGATGGGTGTTCGCGGCCGGTGTGAACGAGAACGTGTTTCGGTGACTGATGATCACGCGGTCCCCGCCTGGCGCTTCAATGTCGATCGTCTGCGTGAACTCCTGTTCCCCGTCGGACGGTTCACGTTGCCACAGGCAGAACACTGACCAGCGAAGAGGCACCATCGCTATGCCAGCATCGGCGCTAGTGCTTTCACCAATGGCCTTCTTTAGCGATTCGGCGTCAGTTTGGAGAGTGAAGGCTGTGAGTATCGCGATGAGGGTCGGGTTGTTTTCATCCTGCGAGATGATCACTTTTTCGCAAGGAGCAAACACCAACAACTTAGGCATCGTTATGCCGCTGAAGCTGAGAAGCGCATTCGAGCAGAGAACTGTACCTCTTGCTGGAAATACGTATCGGCAGAGCGAGCCTCTGGCCGCAGGGCGTAACCAGCTTGCAGGAGTTGTGAATAACCGTTCCATCCGGCAGGCGGTTGTTTGGAATGGCTAAACCAGTGAGCACCAGAATCGACCCACTCGGCGCGCAATTCATCGTAGGTGCGCCCAGTGTCGTCGTATCCAAACTCAGTTCCGCAAGACGGACAGATAGTGAAGTCTACGGGTGGCTTCACCATCCGGTCGTAGGCGCATACTGGGCAGCTATAAGCCATCGTCTTAGCGTTTGTTGCAGCAATCCACGAAATACGCGATGTTCGTGGCGAATCTGTGCCGACTCGGGTGCGGCACAAAGAACGTCAAGATCCTATTATCCGCCGAAACCGCCCCAAGTCTATTCGTCGTTGGGCAGAACCTCAAGCGGCGTCCATCCCTCGCCGTGCATTCGCGTATACCCGCCGGGAGCGGCCCTCCCACAAATGCGTCTGCCGCGTCCTCATATGCCGTTTCATCGGCAAATTGAGGGTAAAACTCCACCCGATGTTTCCGAAAGTGGTCAGCCCGCTCGTCAGCGGTGTCGAACCCGAGGGTGTGAACGGGGGCCACGGCTGGATTCTACCTGCGGAGCTTTCCGCTTGTGTGCAGTAAGCACGCGCCTGAGTCCGGCCGTGAATTGCTCCATTGCTTTCTCTGGTTCATCGGCCCGCACGTCTGGAATGTCGTCCGCGTCTTTCTTGCGGAAAGCTTTTTTTAGCACGTTTCCGGCTCCATCGCGCCAGTCAGGGCGGTATAGGTCAGACGCTTACCGATGATACCTTTGAGCGCGAGCGCGAAACGCATAGCGTCGGTTCCTTTACGGTTATTGAAACGGAACGCTTGTTCATCGAGGTAACGAAACAGATGGAACGGTTCGACCGACACGTAGGTGCCTTTGATGGCGCGCTTCAACAGCGACCAGAAGTTTTCGAGGCCGTTAGTGTGGACCTGTCCGTCAACGTAGGTTTCGGCGTGGTCGATAACCTGATGGATGTAGCCAGCGTCACCCATACGGTCGTAGGACCGGAGCGCGTCAGTGTAGAGCGCCGCGCCCACTTCGACGTTCTCGCCGATGGTCTTGCGAAGTTGATGCTTCTTCCGATTGCTGATGACCTGAGTGCGAACCTGACTCCCGTTCTCGCCGTGACGCGCCAGCAATCCCATGACGGCAACCTTCCCGATCATGGAACGGCTCTGCGAGATACCGAGGCGCTTGCGTTTCGCGGCGTGCATGTTGCGCGCCTTGCCGCCGATGAAAGTTTCGTCGGCCTCGACACAGCCAGTCATCTTGCCGCCGTGGTTGCTCTGGAGCGCGAGACGGAGACGCGACAACATAAACCACGCGGTTTTCTGAGTGACACCGAGAGCGCGGGCCAGTTCGTAGCTGGAGATGCCGTTTTTGCAGGTGGTAATCAGCCAGAGCGCGGGCAACCACTTCTCAAGGCCGACAGCAGAATCCTCAAAGATGGTTCCAACCTTGAGCGAGAACTGGGCCTTGGGGTGCTTCCCGTAGCACTTGTAGCGCCGCTGAGTCGCCAGATAGCTGACCTTTTCGGAGCCGCAGGTCGGGCAGGCAACCACGCCATCGGGCCAGCGAATCGCTTCGACGGCCTTCCGGCAGTTCTCGTAGTCCGCGAAGAACAGGATTGCATCGCGGAGGGTTTGGGGTTGTTTGGTTGCCATGAACGAATCATGGCAGAGTCCTAATGGTTAGTCAAGTATATTATTACCGCTGAAGCCGGACCCTACCGACAAGAGACTGTCGACTCGCGACTGTGACTTTCGACTGTGGACTCTCGACTGTACTAATCCCTAATCCCTAGTCCCTAGTCCCTAGTCCCGTTTGGCGAGCGCTCGCTTCTTCTGAAAAAACTCCTGCATGAGCGCACGGCAGTCAGACGCCATCACCCCCGCCACCACCGTCATGCGATGGTTCCAGCTCCGGTCGTCCAGGAGCTTTAACGTTGACACCACCGCGCCCGTCTTCGGCTCGGGCGCGCCATAGATCAGCGTGCCGATGCGCGCGTGCACCATCGCGCCGACGCACATCGCGCACGGCTCGACCGTGACGCACAGCGTCGCGCCTGTCAGCCGGTAGTTGCCGACCGCCTGCGCGGCGGCGCGAATGGCGCGAATCTCGGCATGCGCCGTCGGATCGACCGTGGAAATCGGCTGATTGAACGCCGCAGCCACGATCGCGCCGTCGATGGCGACGACCGCGCCGATCGGTACCTCGTCTTTGGCCATCGCCCTGCGCGCTTCGGCCAGCGCCGCGCGCATCAATTCGTCGTGTGAGACAGCCGGCACGCGGGCAGGTTACTATGAATCATGAAGCTTTCTGCATCGGCTCTCCTCGTGGCCGCGCTCGTCATGAGCGCACCGTCGGCCCAGACGAAATCGACGCGCGCCGTCGGTCCGGTCGCCGCCGCGGTCCGCATCGACCTCTTCAGCGACTTCGAATGCCCGGCGTGCAAAGCGCTGCACGAGCAGACGATCACACGCGTCAAGGAAGAATTCGCGCTGAAGGGAAAACTCCGGCTCGTGCACCACGACTTTCCTCTGCCGCAGCACAAGCACGCGAGACAGGCGGCCATCCTGGCGGCCGCGGCCGATCGGCTCGGCAAGTACGACGAGGTCGTCGACGTGCTGTTCCGCCAGCAGGACACATGGAGCAAAGCCGGCGGCGTCGACGCGGTCGTCGACAGCGTGCTGACGCCTGAGGAACGCAAGAAGCTGCGCGAGATTGCGAAGGACCCGGCGATTCTCGCCAACATCGAGCGCGACATTCAGCTCGGGCATCGCATGAAGGTCGGCTCGACGCCGACGATGATCGTGACACACGACGGAAAGCCGAATCCTGTCGTCGGCGTGGTGAGCTACTCGGTCTTCAGCAAGTACCTCAACACGATTACAGGACCGTGAGTCGACGCGTCACGCTGGCGCTTCGCCTGCTGCTCGGCGCGGTGTTCGTCTATGCGGCGTACACGAAGCTGCGGCAGTCGTGGCTGCTGTTCGCCCTCTCCATCGACTCGTATCAGCTGCTGCCGGAATGGGCGGTGTACGCCGTCGCCAGAACCCTGCCCTCGGCCGAGCTGGCGCTCGGCGTTCTGTTGATCGCCGGCGTGTGGCTGCGCTATCTCTCCATCGTCGCCGCCGCTATCCTGGGCCTGTTTTTTTCCGTGATGGTGGTGTCGTACTTCCGCGGAGCGGGAATCGATTGCGGCTGCTTTGGCGTGGGTGAACCGCTATCGGCCAAGACGCTTGTCCGCGATGGCGTCTTGCTGGTCGCCGCCATCGCCCTGGTTATGTACAGCCGTCGCAGCGCTAATCCCTAATCCCCAACCCCTAATCCCTAGGTCAGTCGCGATCAGGTTTGTCAGGATGTTCGTCATCCACCTTGGGCGGATTATCGTGCGTGAAGTGATCGTGCTTGGGCGGCGTGCCGGGCTTCCAGTCGTGCCACGGCCGCTCGGAATACATCGTGTTCATCCGGCCGAGATCTTCGATGCGTTCGCGATGGGGGTCCTTCGTGTCTGCCATGTCTTAAGGTTACCCTAGCTGGCCTTTTCGAGCGGCATCACGTCATGTTCGAGCGCGATCACCGATGTCGTCTCGTAGATCGCTCTGAGCTCATCCATCAGCCTGTCCCGGCGGAGCCGCGCGTCGGCAATGGCGAGCGCGCCGTCGCGCAGGTCCCACAGATGCGCTCCAGCGCGCGCGTGTGCCTTCCCTGCGTGGGCGGAGTGACGCTCGATGATTTCGTTGAATGTCAGGTGAAGATGATCGTGCAGCGCGAGATTGAACATGGGCTCACCTGTCCGCGTGATGTCACAGGCATGCCCGTATTGCGGAACTGGGGAATCCGGACGTTCAATATAGCAGGATTAAGGCCTGCCTAGCCAAAGCTCGGAGCGAAGTGGGTGGAGCGAAGGTTGGTGCGCCCAGCAAGACTCGAACTTGCGACCTCCTGGTTCGTAGCCAGACGCTCTATCCAACTGAGCTATGGGCGCCCACGAAACCGACCCTTGAGTCTAACATAGGGG
>CAYHHH010000097.1:0-4086 GCA_964356125.1 uncultured Bifidobacteriaceae bacterium
CCCTGACGATCGCCGCCGTAAAGATCGTGCGTCGGCGATCCGGTCGGCAGAAAGACGATGCCGTTCTTCTCGTCGAGCGTGATATCGCCCCACGTGTTCGCGCCCCCCGCGTACCTGAAGGCGGTCTCCGGCCACGTTTCGTATCCATATTCACCGGGGCGCGGAATCGTGTGGAACGTCCACGCGAGCTTGCCGGTGAGCACGTCGTACGCGCGAACATCTCCTGGAGGTGAGCCGTAGCCCTCGCCGACGTTCGATCCGACGATGAGGAGATTCTCGAAGATGCGCCCCGGGCTGCTGTTGGGCCCGCCGTTGCGGCGAGGGGCGCCGATGCGCATGTCGACGAAGCCGTTGGTGCCGAAGGTCAGAATCTGCCGCCCGGTGCGCGCGTCGAGCTCGCGGATGCCGTTGCTCGCGGTGAGAATGAGCCGCCGGTCCGATCGATCCTTGCTTTCCCAGTACGCCAGGCCGCGATTTGGGGCCTGAAGCGTGGACATCCAGAGCTCTTTGCCGGTCGTGGCGTCGAGCGCGAGGACGACCCCGCGGACGCCCGACACGTACATGACGTTGTCGACGATGAGCGGATTGAATTGGAGACGGTCAGGCTCGCCCGGCACCGGATAGAACCAGGCGCGCTCGAGTTGTGTGACGTTGGACGTGTTGATTTGCGCGAGCGCCGAGTACTGCATCGAGTCGGACGCGCCGCCGTATTGATCCCACTTCGTGTAGGGCTGCGGCCTGCCCTGAGCAGCGTCGAAGGGCTGCTGGGCCTGCGACACATGCTGAACGACGGTGACGGTCGCGGCGACAGCCATGCCCACCAGCAGGCTCGGCGCGGCTCGAGTCGATAGGTGCATCAGTGTCTCCTGAGGCGAGCTACTTTACCGGTAAAGGCCGGTTCACGGCAACGCGAACACGTGATAGCCCTGCGCTTCAACCTTTCCGAACTTGCGCTGCAGCGCATCCGTCCGCTTCAGCTCCTGCTCGCTCCCGGCCCACGCGCTGACGGCGAACGCGACGTACTGCTTGCCGTTCACTTCGTACACCGCGGGGATGCCCTCGGGATTTCCGTCGAGCTCGTGTTCCCACAGCAACGCGCCGGTCTCCTTGTCGAACGCGCGCAGAAAACCGTCCTGCGTGTTCGCCAGAAACACCAATCCGCCCGCCGTCACGACGGGGCCATTGCGCGGCCGCATCGTGCCGGTGTTTTTGATGCCCTTCGCCGCAAGCGCGGGCGGCGCGCCGTCGGCGATGCGCCACTTGATCGTGCCCTCGTTCAGGTCGTACGCGGTGAGCTGCGACCACGGCGGGCCCGCGACAGGATAGGTGTTGCTCGCGTACCAGCCCGCAGCGAAGGACGATCCGCCATACCGTACGGGCGGTCCCTGATACCGGTTGGGATTCTGCGGAAGCCTGATTTCGGACGGATTCCCCGCTTGCTCGTCGGTTGTCGGCAGCGCCATAAGGTAACGCTCGAGCGCGTCGAGCGCATCGTCTGACATTGTCGATTCGGGGAATGCCGGCATCGGCGGATTGCCGCGCCGCACGATCGCTCTGAACTGCTGCTGCCCGGTCGCTTGCAGCGAGCGGATGGGCATTTGCCCGGGTCCATGGCATGACGCGCAGTTCTTCATGTACACGCCCATCCCCTGTTGCTCGCGTGGGCCGAGCGGAGGTGGAGCGCCCCGGCCGGGGCCGTCGCTGCTGTCGGGGCCGCCGCGACTCGGATCGACCGGATTCATCTTCCGATAGCTGATCTGCTCCCAGCTGCGAATGTAGACCATGCCGGTCGCGGGGTCGCCGGCGGCGCTGGCGAAGTTCGCGCCGCCCCACGCGCCCGGGAACTGGATGGCGTACCGCTCGTGGTTCGGCGGCGTGAACACACCTTCGTTCGCTGCCTCGCGCACGAGCTGCTTCAGCTTCTCCTGCTCTTCGACGCTCACGAACGGCGTGACTTCCTCCGGCGTCATCGACTGGCGCGCGAACGGCGGCGGTTTGGTCGGGAACGGCTGCGTGGGGGATGAGAACTCTCCCGGCACGTTGCTCCTGGAAACCGGCCGCTCTTCGATCGGCCAGAGCGGCTTGCCCGTTTTCCGCTCGAACACGTAGAGGAAGCCGGTCTTTCCGGCCAGCGCCACGATATCGAGAGGCTTCCCGTTGTGCTGCACCGTCAGCAGCTTCGGCGGCGAGGTGTTGTCGTAATCCCACACATCGTGATGGACGATCTGGAAGTGCCACAACCGCTTTCCCGTGCGCGCATCGAGCGCGAGCAGGCAGTTGCCGAACAGATTGTCCCCCTGGCGATCGCCGCCGTAGAGGTCGTAGGTCGGCGAGCCGGTCGGCAGGAACACGATGCCATTCCTTTCGTCGACCGTGATGTCGCCCCACACGTTCGCGCCGCCCACGTACCTGAACGCGGTTTCCGGCCACGTCTCGTAGCCGTACTCGCCGGGGCGCGGGATCGTATGGAACGTCCACGCGAGCTTGCCGGTGATGACGTCGTAGGCGCGGATGTCGCCGGCTGGCGATCCATACAGTTCGCCGGTGTTCGATCCGACGATGAGTAGGTTCTCGAAGACGCGTCCGGGGCTATTGCTGGGTCCGCCGTTGCGGCGCGGGAATCCGGCGCGCATGTCGACGAATCCCTTCGTGCCGAACGTCATGATTTGTTGTCCGGTGCGCGCGTCGATTGCGCGAATGCCGTTGTTCGCGTTGACGATGAGGCGCCGGTCCGATCGATCCGTGCTCTCCCAGTACGCAAGGCCGCGCTCGGTGCCGCGCACCGTCGACATCCACAACTGCTTGCCGGTCGCCGCGTCGAGCGCGGTGATGACGCCATCGGCGCCCCTCACGTACATCACGTTGTCGAGGATGAGCGGGTTGAAGACGATGCGTTCAGGCTCGCCGGCCACGTGATAGAACCACGCGCGCTGAAGCTGTTTGACGTTGGACGTGTTGATGTGCGCAAGGGCCGAGTACTGCATCGAGTCGGAGGCCCCGCCGTACTGATCCCACTTCGTATAAGGCTGCGGCCTGCCCTGAGCAGCGTCGAAGGGCTGCTGGGCCTGCGAGCCCCGCTGCGCCAGACCGGCGGCTGCAGCGACGGCGATGCCGGCGACCAGCACCCGTCTTCGCGCTGCGCGGCTACGGCGAGGCAGGTCCCGAGCGGCTCGGGTGGATAGGTGCATGTCGAGTCTCCTGTGAAGGAGTTACTTTACCGGTAAAGGGAGGTGCGACGCAAAACGAACACGGTAGAACGCGCGCCTCACTGGGCTGGTCGAACGTCCACGCCCAGCTTGATCGCGGTCCGGCGTATTCGATCGTCGAGGGTGAGCAGCACCAGACCGGCGACAGCCGAGCGGGCGACGATCACCGACGCCAGATGGATGGCGTCGAGCGTGCGGATGGGATCACCGGGGAAAGGCTGGCGTGCGCGGTCGACGATCTCGGCACCGATGTGCAGAAGGTGCCAGTGCGCCGCGGCGGCCGTGAGGTGCGCGCGTCGATCCGCCGCCTCGGCTTCAAGCAGATCACCGAGCGCGGCGGCGCGCAGAAGGACGCGATCGCATTCGATAAGCGTGAGGTCCGAAGCGATCACGAGCTCCGCGGCATCAAGCAGCTCGCGAACCCGTGCACCAGCCGATTCGCCCAGAAGCCACGCGAGGACCGCGCTGGACTCCGCGTACACCTTCAACGCGAGCCGCGTTCTTCCTCGAGAAGCTGCGCAGCAGTGAGCTTGCGGCGGCGGATGCGCGGCAGCGCAGGATACAGCGGCGCACTCTCGCCGGGCGTACCGAGCGTGGCGAGGCCGCGCCTGGCGAGCGCCAGGAGCCCTGGCGGCACAGCACTGTCTGTAGACCCGAGTCCCGGCGGCGTGAGCTCGGCGACGACCTCGCCACGATCCGTCACGAGGACACCCTCTCCAGATCGCACCTGCCTCAAGTACTCGCTGAGACGATTCTTCAGCTCTCGAACGCCCACGGTCTTCATACGACCTAATGTAGGCTCATGTAGCTACATTGTCAACGTTGCGCCACATACCCCGCCCTCGCGCGCACGCGCAGATCCCGGTTCTTCATCGTCACC
>CAYHHH010000097.1:4186-16127 GCA_964356125.1 uncultured Bifidobacteriaceae bacterium
CGCCACATACCCCGCCCTCGCGCGCACGCGCAGATCCCGGTTCTTCATCGTCACCGAAATCTCGTGGTACTTGCCATCGGCGTGCGCCGGCTCGAAGGCGAGCATGTATTGCGTTTGCAGCTCGTCGAAGATGCGGGAGACGGCGGCGGTGATTTCCGCGGGATCGCTGATCGCTTCGACATAGCCGCCGGAATTCACGGTGATGGTTTCCAGGTTCGGCAGATCGACGTACGCATCCTTGCCGGTCCCCATTCCGATGGCATACACGGCGGCACCGGAGCTCGTCACCCCACGCTGCATCGCACCGATGGCGGCGTCGCGCAACGCCTTCTGTCGGGTATAAATCTCCAGCTGCACCTGCTGCTCGCGCGACAGCGGATATCGATAGACGGGCGCGCCCGTAATCTTCGGCACCAGGCTGTCGCGGCCGTCGGTAATCACGAGCATCACCTTTCGGCCGTGTGACGCACGCTGGAAGGCCGGCGCAATCAACTTCACCGCGTCGAACATCGCCGTGTAGCCCGCCGGCCGCACGGTATTGAACGCGCGCGGCACCTGCTGATGGTCGCGCGTCCACGGCACCGCGAGTCCGACCTTGTCGGCAAATGCGGCGAAGAGCACTTCATCGTCTGGATTCAGCCGCTGAACGAGCAGCTCGAGCGCGCGCCGCGTGTCGGCCCACCGTGCATCGTCGAGGGCGCGGGTCTTCGCGTCGGTTGCCATGCTGCCGCTGATGTCGAGGAGGATAGCGAGACTGACCGGCACACGCTCGGAGGCAAACTGCAGCACCGGACGGCGCGCGCCGCCGTCGACGATCTCGAATTCCTCCGGCGTCAAGTCGCGGACGAAACGCCCGGAGCGATCCGTGACGGTGACCGGTACGACGACGAGATCGGTTTTGGCGCGAAAGATGGGAGTGCCTTGCGCGTGAAACGAAGAAGGAAAAACGAAAAAGGATAAGATCGCGGCGCGAGCGACGAGCTTACTTCGCCACATATCCGGCTCGCGCGCGCACGGTGACGCCGCTCTTCTTGACGGTCACTTTGATGCGATGCATGTGTCCATCCGCGCGTTCGGGCTCGAAGCCGAGCAGATACTGCGATTGCAGCTCGTCGCACACGCGCGCGATCGCGGCGGGCAAATCCGCGAGCTCGCGCGGCAATTCCACATAGCCGCCCGACTCGGCGGTCAACGTCTCGAGCAGCGGCAGGTTCATCAGCTGCGGATCGGGGCCGAGCCCGATCGCATACAGCGCGGCTTCCGATTTCGCAATCGCGTCGGTCGTCCCCCCAATCATCAAGTCCCGCAGCCGTCTTCGGCGCTCGGCGGCATCGGCCTGCTGCTGAGTGCCATGTTCGAACTGAGACGGGAGCGCCGGCGGCAGCCGTGTGTCGTTGCCGTCGGAAATCAGCAGCAACACCTTACGTGGATACTGCGCGAACTGGAACGCGGGCGCCATCAACTTCACCGCATCGAGGAGCGCCGTCGTACCTCCCGGTCTGAGGCTGTCAATCGCGCGTGAGACGCGCGCGTGATTCTGCGTCCACGGAACACTTAGCGACACCTTGTCGTTGAACACCGCAAAGAACACTTCGTCGCTCGGCGCGAGGCGCGTGACGAGCAGCTGCAACGCGGCGCGCGCGCTCGCGTCGCTCGCCATGCTGCCGCTGATATCGAGCAGGATGCCGAGACTGATCGGCGCGCGCTCCGCGCTGAAGTGCGCAATCGTCCGCCGCGCGCCGCCATCAATCAGCTCGAACTCATCGGCGGTCAGGCCGCGCACGAATCGCCGCGCGCGATCGGTCACCGTGACCGGCACGACGACGAGATCGGTTTTGGTGCGGAAGACGGGGGTTTCCTGTGCCTGTAAGCGGAAAGTGAAAAGTAAAAAGTAAAAAGTGAAAAGTAGAAAGGCGGCGCTGCGGTGAGACACGATTACCTCAGCGCCGCCACCGGCAGATCGACCGATCCATACCGCCCGGTGGACTTGTCACGCACGATGACGCGAACAGAAACGGTCTGCGGGTTGAGCATAAACTCGCGCGCGATGGAGACCGTTGACGGAAGGGTCGCCGCCTGGGCGAGATCAACCGATGCGGTTTGCACACGAACATTCGTCGGTTTAGTGCTCTTTTCGACCAGCGCAATGTCGACGTCAGCGATAAGGCGGCTGTCCGTCTGACGGAAATACAAGTCGTCGCTCGCGACATCGAGCGACACCTTCAGCGCACGGCCAGTAAGGGTTGCACGCGCGTCGAGCCGCACCGCCGTCGAAATCAGCGGACGATAGGCGATGTCGTTCCACTCAGCTTCCGGCCAATCCTGCGTCCGTGTGGCTGCGGTCGAAAATGCCAGATATCCCTGACGATGGCGAAGGGTGACGCCGCGTCGCGACACGCTTACACGCAGGCGATGCCATCGGTTGTCAGCATTGCTGGTGGCATAGAAGCCGACGGAATATGTGCCGCGCAAATCGTCGGACGCCGCGTGCAGGCCCTGAGTCAGATCGTTGTTATTTCTGACGACGCGCCCGCCGGTGATCGCCGCGATTAATTCTCCGGTTCCTTGATTCCGCCCATGCGCAACCGCTGCGTTGTGATTCGCAGCGGTCACACCGAATGTGCTCTGTGGAGTTGCACGTCCTTTGGTCGAACCGAAGCTTTGATCGACGACGGCGGCAGTGCCGGCGCTTGCGACGCCACTCGCCTCGACCGGATAGACAGCGACGTTCTGCGTGGCGAGCCGATGCGACGTATTGCTCACCTGATCGGTGTAGGTGCCGTAGTCATCCGTCAACGGAAAGCCGTGCGAGATCCACACCAGGCTCTTGCGCCCGGGCACACCGGCGAGATGGTGCCCGATCGAGTCGAGAGCTGCCAGCGTGAGCCTCCGCTTGAGCTTCGCAATCTGCATGTTGAGATCGCCCTCCGCTCTCCCCTGCGCATCGAGCATCGCGGACAGCGACGACTGCTGATCCGGCCCCGCGTTGGCGAGCATGCCCTGCGTGTCGCGCGTGCCGGAAAACCCTCGCGCGCCGATGGAGATCTCCCCTTTTTCGACCCGCGCGCGCAACGATTCTGCGTCCTGCGTGAAATCGTGAATCGCAACGGCATGCTCGCTGATCATGTACAGACCGACATGCGCGTCCGGGGGAAGTTGCTTGAGGTAGTGCGCGAGCTCCGTCTGCAGCTGTACCTGCCCCGGGATGGAAGTGTTGATGAGATCGAGCACGATGGCGACGAGATGTCGCGGCGCGTTCGGTGCGTACTCGGTGCGATTGGTGAACGTGCCCGGCGCTAGCGCTTCGGGCTTGTCGCGCCGAAGCGGCGAAGCCGCGGAGGCGGACCCGCCTTCGAACTGAAAGAACGCGACGGCGCGCGTCGAGTCGTCTTCGACGATCGAAATCTCGTCCCGTCTCAGATCGGTGACCGGGTTGCCTCGCGCGTTGACCGCGACGACGGTGAAATCCACCAGCGTCGTGCCGGCGCGGAAGGTCGGTGGTGCCGGTTGCTGGGCGTTCCCTGCGATCGAGCCTGCGAACAGCACCCCCAGGACAGCGATGGCGATACGACGCATGTAGGGCTCCGGAACCGACTTGTGGCGTTGGCGGGTACAGGATAGCGCATGTACGAGCCGAGGGCTTACAGCAAAGAGCAAAATTGCGCAAGCTCGGTCCGGACCGAGTCGCGCTCACGTGCCAAACACCGCGCGCGCTTCTCTTGCGGCGATCGTGCGCTGCGCCGCCCCAGACCACAGATCCGCCTCGTATTGGTTGTGACCCCGGCACCGCAGCTGCAGATTGCGCGCGGCTGTCTCTCCTCCGTCTGCGTACGGCACGACGTGATGAAATTTCAAGAAGCCCGTTTCGGCGCAGCGACCCAGTTCGCCTTGAAACGCGCTGCGGGCGATCGGTCGCCGCGAACTTTGCTAGAGAGTTCAGCCAGCAGCAGCGTGAGCGCACGATCGAGAATCACAGCGGGATCACCGTTGGGGATCGTGTGACGCATCAGATCCTGCACTCGGCGCAACTTCTCATACGTCTCGCGGGACACAGTGCATTGCACCTTGTAGCGTTCAGGCGCGAGCGGTTTGATCTCTGGCGGCCTTGGAGCGGCCTGCGCGGCGATATCGGGCGGTACAGTATCGGCAACCGGAACCGGTAACGTGGAATCCGGAACAGGAACCAGAACCGGGAACTCGGAACTTGTAACCGGAACGCTCGCAGGCGCTGGCAACTTGCGAACGACTGATGCCACATCCGGCTGCGGTCGCACGCGCGCGACCAAGTGCTCAACGTCTCGCTTGCTCTTGTGCGCTGCGCAATCCAGAAGCTCAACATGATTCCCGGCCGTCAAGTGCGGTCCGAGAAGACTGACCGCCGTCAGGTGCAGCGACCCGTCTGACAGCTTGTCGAGGATTACTGGGAAGCGCCGCGCCAATCGCGCCGCTTCGATGCGCAGGTAAGCGGCGTGCTCCGACAAGTGGAGACGCTGCACGCAGTAGGTGAAGAGTGACGAGCAGCCTTGTCCCGCGAACAGCTTCCGCGAGTCGACTTCCATGAGCAGCGCAACAAGCCGCGCCGTCGCGTGTCGCTCGCTCCCCGCCGCGCGTTCGACCTCGGTCAAGAGATCGCAATCTGAAAGATGGCTGGCACGCGTTGATGGTGATGTCATGTTCCACATATACCATCGTCCTTTTTCCGCGCTCACATCGGCCGCACAGAGCACGACGATCACTTCCATCGCTAATTTTGTCGTCTCGCAAATCATCGCCGCGCCTACGGCATCGTCGTCGATTTGAGCGCCGATCTGCGCTGATGGAACCGTGGGAATCGCGCGCGCTGTTCGGGCGCTGTCAAGCGTTTTCTGCACGAAATCTGAAACGTGAGAATATTTCTCGGCGCGCGCGCCGAATAAACCGCCCAACTTGCGCAGCTCGGTCCGGACCGAGCGTGCCGGGCGACTCGCTCGACTTTGTCGCATCTTGCCAATGCCCCGAGCAACCAGCTCGCAGTGCGATCCCGCAGACACGCGAATTCGGACGAACATAGAAAAACGCGGCGAAGGCCTGACTGGGCGTGGGGATGGGGGTCTCCGCGCTCAGCAAATACATGGCCGCCGCCGCGTTTTGCAGACTGACTCCCGGGATCGCACGCGAGCTGGTTGCGCGCGGCAGTTCTGTGATGTGGCAAAGTCGAGCTGGACCGAGTTGCGCGCTACCGCAACGCCGAAATCGGCACATCCAGCGTGCCGTATCGGGCGGTGTAGCGGTCGCGAATCACGACGCGGATGAGCGACGTTTTGGCGTCGACCGTCCACTGCTTTGAAAAGCGCACGGTGACGGCGGTGAGATCCTTCGTCTGCTCCTCCTTGATGGCAAACGATCCGAGCTCGCGGCGAATGCCGAGCAGCCCTTCCGGGGTGCGCTCGGCGATCGCAATCTCGAGCGTGCACGCCGTCGTGCCGTTGAGCGGCCTGAAGCTGAGATCTTCTGCGGGAATCTGGAGAATGGCGCTCAGCGTGTCCGCCTTCAGCTCGAAGCGCGCGTCGAGACGCACCGTCGCTGAGCCGAGCGGATTGTTCGCCGCGGCGCGCCATTGATCCGCCAGCCACAGCTCCGTCTGCCTGGCCGCGGCCGACGAGAGATATCCCTGGCGATGCACCACCTTCGCGCCGGGACGCTGCACCTTCACGTTGAACGTGTGCCACCGCTCGTCCGTCTCGTGCGGCGAGTAGAAGCCGACGGAATACGTGCCGCGCATGTCCGCCGCCGCGGCCTTGATGCCGGCCAGCAGATCGTTCGTGTTCCGCAGCGAACGCCCTCCCGTGAGATCCGCGAACAGATCCATCGTCGCGAGCGAGCGCGGCGCATCAGGTGTCGTCGACATCTGCGACGGTGACTGCGTGGCGCCCCGCGCGATCTGTCGCGCCTCGACTCGTGCCGCCGTGCGCGCGAGCGCGTCGTCCCCCGACGTCACTGAATCTTCGACGCCGCGCGTCGACCCTCTGACGCCCGCGTTCACGTTCAGATAGAGAGGCCGCACCCCCGCCGCCTCGACCGGATACATCGCGATGCCCTGGCTCGCCAGCCTCTGCGCCACGCGACGCAGCGTGTTGACATAATTCTCCGGCCACGGATCGCGCGTCTGGCCCGATATCATCGGCACGCCGCTCGTCATCCAGATGAGATTCTTGCGGCCCGGAATGCCCGAGAGATGGTTGCCCACGGCCTCGAGCGCGTTCATCGTGAGCTCGACGCGGCGGCTTTCCATGTACTGCGTCGATCGCTCTTCGACGCCCGCCATCTCCTGATAGGCCAGCTCGAGCGACGCCTCCATCGTGGCCGCCATCACCGCAGCCTGCCACGGCTCGATGATCATCGCCTGCACGGCGACACCCTGCTGGCTGTCTTTCGGCGCGGCCAGGCCATCTCTCAGCAGCCGCTTGCGGAGCCCTTCGACGTCGTCGGTGAAATCGTGAATGATGCGGACCTGCTCGCCCGTGCGGTAAATGGCGATGCGCGTGTCGGGCGGCACCGAGCTGACGAACGCAAGGATGTGCGCCAGCACTTTCACCTGGTCTTCCGCGCGCGTGTTCAGCGAGTCGATCAGGATAGCGGTGATGTTTCGCGGCGGACCCGGCGCGTATTCCGGGCGATTGGTGAAGATGCCGGGGGGCAGCGGCTCCGACCGCACGCGGATCGCCGCCGGCGGTGCGCCCTCGTAGTGAAAGAACGCGACCTCGCGCGGGCGTCCCGCTTCGACGATGGACAGGTCTTCCTGCTTGAGATCGGTGACGTGCCTGCCGTCTTCGCCCGTGACGACGACGGTGAATTCGACGAGGGTGGTGCCGGCGCGGAAGCTGGGCTCGGACGGGCCTGCCCCGCCGAAGCCTTGTGCGAAGTCGGGGGCCTGGGCGAGCGCGGAGACCACGAGCACGACGACGAGCAACACCAACGTGCCGAAGTGTCGTCGCACGGCAGCCTCCAATCAATTTATCGTCGAATATCTTTCAGCGGCATGTCGAGCACGCCGAAGCGCCCCGTCATGCGATCGCGCACGATCAGCCGCACCTGCGTCGTGTCGGGCTCGATCGTCCACATTTTCTGGAACCGCACGATCGACGCCTTCACCGGCTGCTGCGGGTTTTCCTTGATGGTGATTGTCGCACCGTCGCGGCGTACGCGCGTCCATTCCTTCGTGTTGCGCTCGCCGAAGCCTATCTCGAGATCGGTCACCGGCGAGCCCGCGACGCGCTTGTAGTAGAGATCGTCCGCGGCGATCTGTATCAGGACATTCAGCCCGTCCGCCGTGGGATCGGCGCGCGCATCGAGCCGGATCGCCGTCGACCCCAGCGGGTTCTGCATGGCGGCCTGCCATTCGGCCTGCGACCAGTTGACCGGCTGCCTCACCGGCGCGAGCGCCATATAGCCCTTCCGGTGCAGGATGCGAACGCCGGGGCGGCTCACCCGCACGTCGAACTCGCGCCAGCGGTTGTCGGAGTTTTCAGGCACGTAGAAGCCGACCGAGTACGAGCCGCGCATATCGGTCGCGGCCGCGCGAACGCCGGCCGTCAGCTCGTTCGTGTTCCGGAACGAGCGGCCGCCCGTGATGTCGGCCAGCATGTCCATCGTGCCCCAGATGCGAAGGTCGTTCTCCCTCGTCATCGGGCGCAGGTGCGCCTTTTCCTCCTGCCCCTTGCTCGAGCCCTGCGCGGTCGTGCTGGTGCCGAGAATGCCGACCTGCAACCCTGTCGCCTGCACCGGATACACCGTGATGCCCTGCGTCGCGAGCCGGTGCGCGAGGCCGCGCACCTGCGACGCGTACGTGTTCACCCAGCGATCCTGCGCGCCCTGCGTGAGCACCGCGATGCCGCCGCTGATCCAGACCATGTTCTTCCGCCCGGGAACACCGGACAGGTGATTGCCCAGCGCCTCGAGTGACGCGACCGTCTGGTTCATGCGGCGCATGTGCAGCTGTTCCTGGAAATATTCCTCAGCCCGCGCCATATTGCCGCGCACCCTGTTGAGCTCTGCCTTCGCCTCAGCCTCTGCCTGCGCGTCAGCATCGGCGTCATCGTCGACGTATTCGTCGACGGCGTCATTGAAGTGCTCGGCCTCCTGCAGCTGCCGCCGGACGAGCTCGTCGGCGGAGAGCGCCTGAATATTGAGCTCGATGCTGTACTTCGCGAGCCGCGCGCGGAGCGCCTCGAGATCGTCGGTGAAATCGTGGAGGATGCGCAGGTTCGATCCGAGCATGTAGACCGCCACGCGCGTGTTGGGGGCGAGCGCGCGCAGGTACTGCATGACCTGCGCCTTCACCGCCACCTGGTCTTCGGGCAGCGTGTTGAGCGTGTCGATCACGATGGCTGTGACGTTGCGCGCGGGCCCCGGCGAGTACTCGATGCGATTGGTGAAGATGCCAGGTGCTATCGGCTCGCGCTTCGGCTCAGAGGCATCCGGAGCGAACGCGGCCCCTTCGAACCGGAAGAACGCCACCGGCTGCGGCCTGCCGTTCTGCACGAGCGAAATGTCGGACTGCTTCAGATCGGTGACCGGCTGCCCCCGCTCGTCGGTGGCGACGATCGAGAACTCGACCAGGGTCGTTCCGGCCCGGAAAATGGGCGTGGATTCCTGCTGAGCAGCGTATGTGACAGCGGCGGCGCTCATCAGGAGTGCCGCGGCGGCGAATTTTCTCATTCTCTAACGGTAGAGTACCGCTTACAACGGTGCAACTGACTTGTTCCAGCACGGCACACAGGTGCCGCAGCGCAGGACTGTGCACCCCTGAAAGGGCCTGAAACACAGGGGTTATGCGACAGCCGTTTATGGTATCGATGTTGCCCCCACCGAGGGGCATGACCATCCTCAAGGCCCGTCCCCGGCGCACCGTCCTCGTGGTAGAGGACGCGCTGACCACACGGTGCATCCTCGAACAGTTCTTCGCGCGCGCAGGCTGCGACGTGCTGCACGCGAGCGATCCCGAGACGGCCCTGCTGCGGTTGAGGTCGGCCACGATCGATGCCGTCATCCTCGACTTGCGGTTGGCGGACGAGCGCTCGGGGCTGGAAGTGCTCGAACAGATGCGGCTCGACGAGCGTTACGACGACGTGCCGGTGGTGGTGCTGACGGGCGTGACCGAAGTCGACGAAACCGAGGACGAGCTCATCCAGCGCCACGGCGCTCACCTTCTCTACAAGCGCTTCGGCTATCGCGAGGTCGTGCAGCGGCTCGAAAAGATCCTCACCGCGGAAGCGGCATAGAGTACGACTTACTGAACCTGTTGCGGCTGTTCGTCACGGTGAACGAGCCGTCCGCCTGCGCAGACACCTTTATCCAATACGCCGGGTTGTGCTGCGGATCGTCCACGATATTGGAGACGAACAGCCCCGGCACCTGATGCTCCGGCCCGCTGAGCTGCGCGACGTGACCCTGCCAGATGTCTTCCAACCCCGGACTCGAATGCAGCACCCTCATCGTCTCGGGCTGTCCGCCCTTGCGGATGCCGTTGTTGATGACGGCGACGCGCGGGCGCACCGCATGCACCAGCGCCTGAGAATTCGAGCTGTGCTGGCCGTGGCGCGACACCAGTAGAAACTCCACCGTCCCCAGCCGATTGTCGGGGCACATCAGCTCGAACTCTTTGTTCCACGGAAAGTCGGCGAGATACAGCGCGCGGAATCTGCCGAACGTCACGTGCGAGCCGACCGAGTGTTCGTCTTCGGTATTGCCGACCGGCTGCCCCGACACCGGATTCATTTCGTGCGGCGTGAACCCGGTGCAGTGCGGGTTCGCGCGCCCCACTCCAGGCAGCGGATTCGCGATGCTCTCGCGCCCCGACGTCACGAACCGCCACTCGATGTCTTTCAAGGGCAGCCGCTCGCCAGCTTTGACCGCCGTGTGTCGTGATTTCGCGAGCAGACCCGGATAGGTGTCCCTCAGAAACGCGTCGATCGGGGCGGCCGGCTGCACGTTCGCGCCGTGGTCGATGTAGTGACGAATAGGGATGCGGTTGGCCAGCTCGGCCATCGCGCCCATGTGATCGGTGTGCCAGTGCGACGTCACGAGCGCGTCGATCTGCGCCAGCCCGGCGTCTTTCACGGCGGCCATGATGCGATCCGCGTCGCGCGCGGCGGAGGGGCCGCCGTTGCCCGTGTCGATGAGCACGGACTCGCGCGCAGGCGTCACGAAGAGCGTGGCGTTGCCGCCTTCAACGTCGAGGACGTAGATGTCGAGCGTCTTCGATTGCGCAGCGGGAAATGCGGCGCACAACACGGCGGCGGCGAGGACGAGCGATACGCGTGTCATTGATGCTCCACGGCTGACCTAAAGGTCAGCACTACGTACATAGGTCAGACGTCCGTGCGTCGGTCAGACGTCCGTGCGTCGGTCGGCAGTCAACCGCGGTCGAGGTAGTTGTTGAACCGGTCGAAGAATCTCGCGACGTCGAGGCCGTCGACGAGCGCGTGGTGCACCTCGACCGCGACCGGCATCTTCATGCGCGTGTTCTGGCGCGCGCAGCGGCCGAATACGATCCGCGGAATCGAGTCGCCGCCGCCCGGCAGCGCGTTGGTGAACGAGGTGAACCGCAGCCACGGCAGCACAGAGTGAAAGACGATGTCGTCGGTGATCTGTCTCGATGGCGCCAGCACCTTCCGCGCCGCCGCCTGCACGATCGCCGCCTTCCCGTGCGTCGCAAATTCCGCGAAGGTCGCCGCCGGCTCCAGGCGCACGAAGCCGAAGGTCTCGTCCGGGCGCATGATGGTCGGCCCTACGGCCACGCGATCGTGGCGCCACACCCCGCGCGCGCGCAGGCGCAGGCGGAACGCCTCGACATCGTTCACGGCGTTCAACATGTCAAACACGGACGACAGAAAGAAGGATGGCGCCCCGCGCGTGCGCGAGGCGTTCCAGACGGACGTGACGTCGACGTCCACGGTGACGCTGAAAAACGGCTGGGCGTACTTGCGGAACCACATGTAGTGGTCGCGCCGTTTCCATTTTTCCAGGTCGATCAATCCGCTCATGCAACAAAACGGGGCGACAGCCTGCACCGACGCCCCGACTCTTCCGACTCCCGGACTCTTCCGACTCCCCGACTCCCCGACTCTTAGTACCCGGTGTACCCCTCCGTCATCTCGATATACACGTTCATCGGATCGTAGAGATACGAGATGTTGAGCCCAATCGCGGGAACCTCGCGATACGCGGTCTCCAGCTTGATGCCCTTCGCCTCGAGCTTCTTCAGGAACTCCGAGAGGTTGCGAATCTCGAAGCCGATGTGATCGACCGTCGTGCCGCGCGTGCCCATCGTGGGCGCTGTCTTCGACGGCGCAAACAGCAGACGCATGCCCGGCGCCTCGGCCACTTCGAAGTTGCCCTGCTTGCCCGCCTTCAACCCATACGTGTCCACGTACCAGTCGCGGAGCGTCGCCGGCTCTGGCACCTGGAAGTGGAGGTGATACGCGACAGCGGGCGCCTTCAGCGTGGTGTCTTCCTGGAGCTCGAAGCGCAGCCCGTCGGGACCGATCAGAAACGCGTTCGGAAATCCCTCGCCGCCCTTGAACTCGCGCTGCACTTCGTAGCCCGCGGCTTTCCACTTCGCAACAGCGTTCGCCATGCTCGGCACTTTCAGCCCGAAGTGGTTCAGCGCCGTCGTCTCGGTGCCGCCGGTCGGCTTGGTGCCGCGGAACGCGATCATCATGTTGGGCAGCTTGACGATCGTGAAGGTGCCTTTGGTGGAGACGACGCCGCCGAACTGCTCGACCCACAGTTGATGGTGCACTTTCGGGTCGGCGACGCTCAGGTGCACGTGCCCGAACGTGACACCGGCCTCATTGTGGGGCGCAAGCTGGGCGAACGCCGGATGCGCGAACGCAAGGGCCAACCCGGCAATCAACCAAGGTTTCATTCTCATCTGTCCTCCGGGGCGATACTTTACACG
>CAYHHH010000098.1:0-15973 GCA_964356125.1 uncultured Bifidobacteriaceae bacterium
TCGGAGACGCGTCGCAGTCGATCGCGACGTTGAAACCCGGCGATGCCAGGACGCTGAACTTCGGCGAAATGTACAATGTCCTCAATTTAGATCACTCGACGTTTTCTTCGGGAATCTGGCGAAGTGACAAAGTCGTACTAGTTGACTGCACGGGTTGCGCCGCTGCCAACGGATACCCCGATGATGCGATATGGCAACAGAGTTGGAACCGGATGGTCGCGACGAGGTCAGTTCCGTCCGATCCGCTCCTTTGCAGTCGGACCGGCGATTGCCTGAGCCTATACGATCGTTGGTCCCAGAAAATGGCCCAACGGGGACTGGGTAATCTTTCGGAGTCCCAGCTTGAGGCCGCCTATGTTCGGCGTTGGACGCGGGAGGGTGCCGTTACGGATAGCCCATGGCAAGGAATTTTTGCGCTCAACCTGTCGCGGGTGCCAACAATGAACGCATACAATCCCTACGACGTCGCCCTGCGTGCGGACGGCTTGATTTGGCCCTTTGATCAACGGTTCCAGAAACCCCACGTCTCGGTTCTGGATCCCTTCGGTCTGGGTCTCGCACGTGATAGTGAAGTCGTGCAGTACTTTGGACTACTCGAGCATACAGAAGAGACACTGCAGCCGACGACGCTGAGTCCGACTTTGGTACGGGGATGGGCCGAACTCGCTTTCTGGTTTCAGCCGGTTTCCCAGCCGGCGGGTACAAAGGCGATTGGTACCGATTTTGACTTCGAAGTGGACGCGAACGTAGCGGGGACCGGTACCGACTCGCACACGTATCCAACGTCCAGGGCAGTATTTCAGACGGCTCCTCTCTACCGGGAGATACAAAAGTGGCTAAAACAATAAGCAACGCTGAGACATCTGATCTTGGCCATTCGCCGGTAGCTGTTGGGCTGTTTGTGTTGATGGCACTCGCGGCGGCGGTATACTTACCGACCTTCTTCCTAGGAGAGATGAGAGGAGGCCGGTCCTTCGGTCCGAACTTCACGATGGTCTACGGCTTCTCCCAGCTGGCCGCTATGGCGCTGGCGCCCGTTTCAGTGTTGAGTTGGGTGGTGGCGTTGGCGACCGGTGGCCGGGCCTACCTTCGTGCCGGCTGGTGGGTCGGCTTGGCCGTTGTGGGTGGATGTGTCGCGCTGGGCCGATCCTCTCTTTGGTTCTGAATTGGTCGCCCTGGCCATCGGCGCTCCCGCAAATCTAAAGTGCGCGCGTCGAACCAACACAGGGCGCGCCATGGCCTACAAACGCTGGGGTGAGTTGGGCTTTGCAGCCTCTCAGTTTCGCATTGATGGGCGGCATCTATGGACCGTGGAACCAAACATTAAAGCCGGGACCATGGCATCGGTCCGGTATTCGCTGTCGGATGGGGGCCCTGCTCGAGATTCATCAACTCCTATTGGAAGTGAGTCAGGCTCGGCGTTTCTTGAGGAGCTGCAGCGGTTCACTGACTGGCGTGAAGCGCATGACTTTCGGTTGGCAAGAGCTCGATGGTCCGAGGTAGCGGCGCGGGCTCCGATCTGGCGAGATAGCGTCACCGGTGAAGCGATCACCGGCATTCAGGACCTGTGGAGCATCACGGTCGTGCCCTGAACTCGGAGTGAGCAGAACGGTCGCCTGCAGTCGCCGGTTCCGCACGCGATCGCAGTGATTGCCCGACGGTCCCATGACGTGGGCCCTGCCCGGCAGTTGGACCGTGACGGCCATCGGCCGTGGTGGCAAGGTGGCCAGTCCTGTCGTCATCGGTGCTGTCGCCCACCAGTGGCTCCAACAACGATTTTCTGCCGAACGATCCGCCCTCGGTGATCACGGCCAGGATGACGCCGAAGGCCGGTGTGCTACCTTGTACTACCTCAATGGGAATTGATCCGGACGTTTCGCGTCCAGGATGGGCGCTGTGCCGCCACTCGCCGCAGGGATCCGACCACGAAGTGACCGTTTGTTGGCGTGGCGGCGTCGTTCGCGTGCCGCACGCGCACACGTCGAGCGTGCCGACTCTCCGGTGACAGGACGGGTCGATTAGGCGGCGCGACGAACGAGGGCAGGCAAGGTGCGATCCGGATCGAGGAAGGCGATCGTGAACGGTGTATCCAGCGTGCCGTCGCCGCGACGTCCTCGCGGCGGCGCGCGCACCGCGACTGCGCGTAGTCGTCCCTGATACCCCTCGTGCGGTGTGGCGCCGTCGAGGGCACTGTGCGGGCGCACGGTGGTGTACCACGCGAGCGAGAGGCGCAGACGGGCCTGGAGCGTCGCCGCGCTGAGCGGCGGCCAACCCCGCACACGGGCCGCGGCTTTGATGGTGCGCCAGAAGCGTTCGATCAGCGCGATCGACCCGGACCGGCCCACCGCGCCGATCGATCGCGGTCTGCAGCAATCGGGTCATCTGCCGCGCCGTCGGCGTCTGCGCGAACACCCGCCAGGCGAGGGGTCGCCGCGCGAACGCATCGAGGACGACCGCCAGACGGAAGGTGGTCGCGCGGAAGACTCCGCCGATGCTCGTCAGGTCGATCAACCAGACGTGATTCGGCCACGTTGCGATCACACCCGTGCCGCACGCGTCGGTCGGCCCGACGATCGGCCGTTCGCGGCGAATTCGGCGCACGGTCTCGGGCGAGACGCGCCAGCCGGCGCGCAGCAGCGTGCGTGCGATCAGGGCATTGCCGCCGACGCCGCAGCGATCCATCAATTGGATCAGCGCACGGACGGCATCGGCGAAACGTCGGATAGGCGGCGTCGGCCGCGCGATGGGCGGGCGATCACCATCGGCCGCGGTGGCCTCGCGCTCCCAACGCGCGATGGTCGTCGCCGTCACGAGCGCGTGACGCGCGGTGTCGTCGAGACTCCAGCCGTGCAGGCGCCGGCATTCGAGCCACTGCCAGCGTTCAGTGGGGGTGTAATGCGGCCGATGTCGCGGCGGCACCCGGGCCAACCGCGCGGTCAGCCACTCAATCTCCTGGTCGGCGCGTGCCAGGGCGAAGCGCAAGTCGAGGATGGTGGCCGCCGCCGCGTGACGACCTGACGCCTCGCGCGCGAGCCGCAGGCCAAGGGTCTGGCCCAATAGTCGAATCGACATCAGAACGGCACGGAGGCGCGAATCCACGGTATGACGCATCGGCGCATGCTGTCACACGTGGCACCGGCGTCGGACCGTCCGTCACTATCCGGCCGAAGGCGCTATGGCGCGCCTCCCTGGCGGCCGCGGAGAATCGCCGCTATCACTCGTGGATTGCGCCGTCCGTGAAGCACGGCCACGACCAATAGAGGTTGCTCGTCAGGTGCGTACGCAATCAAGTAATCACGCACGCGCTGGAAGCGTAAGGGGCGGGCCGTGAGGTCGGGGCGACGATGACCGATGTGAGGTGACGCGGTGAGCGTACCGAGCGTGTCGAAGACCTCCGCGATCACGCGATCGGCGGCATCCACATTGTTCGCGGCGATGAATTCCCACAGTTGATCGAGATCGGCGAACGCGTCCGGGTGGAAGGCGTACCCGATCACGCTGGCCGCGCGCGCCGCTGGTCGCTTCGCTCGCGCAAGCGACGCCGTGCCTCCTCGCCGTCGATTGGCTGGACCCGGCCGTCCTTCAGATCGTCATAGCGGGTATCGAGGGTCTCTCGCAACGACGCTAACTCTTCGAGGTAGCCGCTGAGCGCATCCTGCACCAGATCGTCAGCCCGGCGTCCGGTGGTCGCCGCCAAGTCGGTGAGCTTCTTGACCGTCTCCGGAGCGAGGTCGAGTTCCATGAGGCAGTCTAGAAACCCCCGCCCAACCTGTCAACGCCTCATCTCTCAATCTCAAGGAACCAGACTTGCGACCGGTTAATCGTCACGATCACCGACCTGCTGGGCCGTACGACCACGTTCAAGCGCAGCGAGTACGTCGCGGCGGACGGCACGACGGCGGTGGGCAACGGCGGCGGTCAGGTCGAAGCGCCTGGCGGCGTCGAAGTGCGCATTCCCGAAGACGCGGTGATGAACGGCGTGGCGGCCATCCTGAAGATTGCGGCCCTGCTGCCGCAGGATCTGCCGCCCGGCTTCCTGCCCGAGATCGCCGACGCGACCCTCGGGACGATCTTGAAGATCGAGTCGCCGGACCCGCCGGCGTTCGACAAGGAAGTGGACCTGGCGTTCCCGAAGCCGGCCGATGCGCCCGAGGACGCGACCTACTTCATCTATCGCCGCATGACGGGACCGCACGGGCAGATGGCCTACGAGGCCCTCGACTACGCCGATGTCGAAGGGGAGGGCGCCGACGCGAAGGTGGTCACCTCGTCGTATCCGTTCTCCGGCTATCGCGCGAGCGTCAATGGCTACTCGCTGAACGGCCTCGACCACTCCGGCGCCATCGGCTCGCAGTTCGACAACTACGCCATCCTGATGTGGGCGTTTGACGAGGCGCTGCCGGGACGGGCGCTGGGTGGCGCGATCACGGGCCGCGTGCTGCGCGTGACGCAGGCGCCGGGGTCGACGACCCCCACCTACGTGCCGGTCGCCGGCGCGATTGTTTCTGGTGTCGACGTGCAGGGCCAGCCGTTGTTTGGGCAGTCGAGCGCCGCGTCGCCCGTCACGTTCGCGGTGAGTCAGGCCGACGGCACCTATTCGCTGTTCGACCGGCAGTACACGGGCGGCGCGGTCACGATCTCGGCCACCGTCGACGGCGTCACGCGCACCGCGACGGCCTACGAGGCCCATCCGCAGGATGCCAAGAGCCCCGGCCTGGCCTTCGCGCGTAATGTCGCCTACGCCACCATCACCTTCCCGGCCGCGGGGCCCACGGTGCCGCCGTCGCCGGTGCAGGTGCGCGTGATGACGCTCGACGCCGACGGTACGCGCACGCTGACCACGGGCATCGTGGTGGCCGGCGAGCCGCTGGTGCTGGGCGTCAAGGCGGCCGGCATGACCGTGCAGCGTATGGATGTCGTGTCCGGCACGCAATCGCAGGAGTACGGCGTGCGCGTCGATCCGCTGGCCGGTCAGGACCCGCTCGCCGTTGACGTGATCGCCGATGGCAGCGTCACGTTCGCGCAGCCAGGCAGCTACACCGTGACCGCCACCGCCGTCGGCGCCTTCCCCGGTGCCGTCACCGGCCACGTCGTCGTCCGCGCCGTCGCGCCCGGCGGCTCCAACAACGATTCGCTGCCGAACGATCCACCCTCGGTGATCACGGCCCGGACGACGCCGAAGGGAGATGCGCGCGGGGTGCCGATTGGCGTGCTGCCGCAGGTGGTGTTCACGGAGCCGGTGAAGAACCTGCCCGGCAACGTGACGTTGACCGACGCCGCCGGGCAATCGGTCGGGATCTCGCTCTCCGGCGTGGGGCCGAATGGTCCGGTCGCCGACCTGACGCCCACGAGCGTGGTGACGTCGGTCACCATCCAGCCGATGGCCGGCCTCACGTACAACACCGTCTATACGCTGAGCCTGTCGAGCGGCATTGAGGATACGGATCGCGACGCCACCGATCAGCCGGCGCCAAAACCACTGGCTGCCTACACGACGAGCTTCACGACGTTTGCGCCGGAAGCGATTGGCCGCACCACCGACACCTTCACGGCCGGCGGCATGGCCGTGATCGGCGATCGCGCCTACGTCGCCGGGTCGCAGAACCTGGGCCGGAAGTACACCCACCTGCGGCTGTTTGATGTCAGCGACCCGACGCTGCCGCAGGAGATGACGGGCGACGCGCCCGCTGGGCAGCTGATCACGCCGCCGCCGACGTCGTGGCTCGGGCTGCCGGTGGACGTGGTGGGCGAGGCGGAGTCGCCGCTGACCGGCGGCACGCTGGTCGCGGTCGCCACCAATCCGTTTACGCCGCCGTTCCACCCGGCGAACGTCCGCCTGTATGACACCACGGACGATCAATCGTGGCGGTGGATTGGCGCGGTCACGCTCGGCCGCGAGCCGACCGACGGCATGATCCGCCGCATCCGCCTGCGCGGCCACGTGCTCTACGCCGCGACCGCGGGCGTCGGCAAGGGCATCCAGGTGATCGACCTCGGCCTGGCGCAGGAGCTGTTCAGCACGGCGACGGTCGGCGGAGAACAGTCGGCGGGTTTCTGGCAGATGCAGGGCTTGCTGAACGGATCTGATGGCTTTGGTCAGCAGGCGATGGCGCAGTCGATCTACGTCGACACCGGCAGCGGTCAGAACTCGCAGCTGTGGGATCTCGCGGTGACCGATCTCACGATCGACGAGGTCTTCCAGACCGGCGTCGTCGCGACGGGGCGCAGTCCGTTGGTGGTCGCCAACCCGCAAACCGGCGAGGTGCTCTACAACGGGCAGATCACCGCGACTCCCGGCGGAGAGCCGCTCACCAGCTGGGGCTACGGCATCGCCGCAGGCACGGTGTCGGGCACGCCGATCGCCGTGGTCAGCGCGCAGGGCGTCGGTGGAGCAGCGGGTCCGGCGCACCTGCTGGCCGTGGTGGACCTGACGAATCCGCGGCAGCCGGTGGCGCTTGGGACCGTCGAGCTCCCAGGAGCCGCCGCCAACGTGCACGACGTGGTGCTGCGCGGCAGCGACGTGTTCATCGGCACGACGACGGGGACGCTGGTGGTGAGCGTGGCGGAGCCGTCACAGCCGAGACTGGTGGGCACGATTCCGAGCGTGAGTGGCAGGCTAACGTTTACTGACAACGGCTTGCTATTCGGCACCTATCGCGGTCTGACGCAGACTGCTCATGTCGACGGGGGTATCAGGACCGCAGCGTTAGGAACGGTGGCCTTCGTTGAGGGCGCGCCGTCCGTTCGCGTGGACGATACTGGTCTTACCCTTGAGCCACTGACCGTGAAGTATCGGCTGATCGTAGCGGGTGACGCATCTGATGGCACTGTTGAGATCAGGCAGGTGTTCTCGGATGGGACCGCGCAGCCGGTCTTGGCGACGATGCCATTGTCGGCCCCGACGACCGGCCGTTTCGAAGTGATCTTCCCCGCAGGTATTGCTACATCACTTCCATCGCCCGATGCGGAAGTTCAGATCGGAATACCTGGTGAAGTGCCGATGCCAGTGTTCCGGACGACGATCAGCGACCGTCGTGAGCTGGATTCGGCGAGGCGGGCAAACGAACGGATTGTTTATCCCGCCCTAGAATTTAGTCGCGCCACCCCCGCCAGTGTGCCTCGCGGCGGCGGACCGGTCGACGTAGTCATCAGTTCCAATATGCGGTTCCCCGGCGGCAGGGTATCGGTTCGGAACGTCCAAGATGTTTGGCACGACTTCGAAGTCACCAATGTTACGACCAACACAGTCACATTCCGCCTGCCCGCCGAACTATTGGCGACGGCCGGCTTCCTGTTGATTGCTCCGGCCCAGGACGACGAGCGTGGTGTCGCATTCCTTGTATCGGACCGCATCGGGGCAACGCCCAGCACGCTCTCCGACGTTACGCTTTCAAGTGTGACGCCTCAAGAGATCGTCGGCTCGGAAGCTCGTCTCATTGTTGAGGGTGATGGGCTCGCCGAGGGGATGGCCGTAGTACTCGGCCGAGCAAGCATACCGGGAGTCCGCCTGCAGACCACGCTGCTGGAACCGAACGTGCTCGAAGCGACCTTGCCGCCAGGAACCATTGGTCTAGCGGACGATCTCTTCGTCGCAGTGGAGTCGGTCGATGGACTGTCGCTCTCGACACCGTTGCCCATCATCAGCAGAAACGCGGCCGACCCATTGTCGGACTTAGCGAGCTCTTACGATCGGCTCGCCGAGGACGGCGTGGCACCGACCCCCATCGTCGCGCGAGTCGGCTCGGAATTGGCTTGGAACGTTCCGGGTCAGGAGCTCTTTATCGATACGGTTGGAGCAGACGAGGCGCCACAAGTCCAAGTGCGGACCTCGAATGGAACGTTCCCCACCGCTGTCGAGTTAACGACGCCGTCGACGTTCGCGTTGTCGGCCGCCGCCGGGCCAAGCAGCTTGCGTTCTTGGGTCGCTCGTGTTCCGTTCGAAGCCACCAGGCACGCCTACCTGCAGGTTGCCGTAAGGGTAAATGCACCCCAGCAGCCTCCGGTGATAGGCCCACCGGCACCGGTGGTGCTCGCTGAGCCATTCGCGATCGCGTTGGGGGGGCGTGCTGGCTTTGTCGCTTATGCCGACAGTTTGACCGAGCCACGCGAACTCGTCCTGATTCAGGAGACTGGGACACGGGTACGAAGCGTCCGGCCGTCGCTATCGGCTCCGTTGCGGAATCTCTACCCTGTCTTGGAGGGAGCGACATGCTCAGTCGCCGACGCGGAGAATCCGATGCGACCGAGCGGACTGCGGGTAGTTCAACGCGAAGTCGTGACCGCCGAAACGTGCATCGCGCTGCGGGGGACTGGATTCACGACGGGAGCGCCAGCTGTCCTCCGCGTATCCTTCCAGGGGCTGACCCGAAGCTACGACGTCAGGGTTGTCGCGAAGGCCATCGGCCAGAGAGCCCCGCGATTGGACGACACTTTCAATCGGATCGCAGACGAAGTGGGCGTGCCGCCACAGTATTTGAAGGCGCAGGCGATGCGGGAGTCTGGAGAGTTCACAAAGAATTTCCGGCATGAGGTCCTGACCCGAGACTTCAGCTATATGCCCGGGGACGATCCGCGCCGTCAGCAGGCCGGCAATGGCGTGCCGTGGACTACGACTCTGTCGTTGGCGCCATATGTCGTCGGCGGCGATCGGTTGATAGCTCCTGAACCTGCCGGTAACCGCCGGCAGCGGACCTATTCCGGTCCCACCAGCAGTGCCGTCTTCGATCTTTATGCCGGCCAGGCCACTCGTTCGCAAGTGAAGCGCGGTTCGGGCTTGCCGGTTCGCAAGGGAGACTTGAGTAACCCGCTGACACTGGATGCACGCGTCGACGCCACCTTGTGTTGCGAGAATGGCGCGAATCCGCTGTCCCTCCAGCTATCGTCCGACTATCCAATCTGGCGCAAGTCCGGCCTGGACAAGGATCAGCCGAAGGGCGTGACTGAACCGGCCCATGCAATCGGCACCCGTATGTTCTCCGTCGACTATGCGGCCGGCACCGTCACCTTGAGCCGGCCACTCAATGCCGGTGAGACGTTAACGGTCCAATGGAGCGATCTCGCCAACAACCTAGCTTCGCTGCCGCACGGAGAGCGGGCGACCTTTGACTTGATGCAAGTTGACGCACGGCAGCGCCGGGTAGTTCGCTCGGACGTCCGGCGAGACTACCCGTCACCGAACGTAAAGCAGAGCCTGGCGGATCACTTCCGGGAGAACCTGAAAGGGAGCGACCGACGAAAGAGGGGGGTGTTCTTCACGGGAGTACGTTCCGAGCAGCAGCTGGAGTTCCGCGTGGGCGCGGATGGCCTGCCGACCACGCCGCTCGATCCTCGATTCGAAGCAGTGACTGCACAGCCATATATCTCCTCGTCGTATGGGCTACTCCAGGTGCTGGCGGATCAGTGGGAGGACGCGGCGATGGGCCCTCTTTATCGAGACTTGTTCCCGATTACCGCCGACGCTGAAACAAGTCTATTTCACTTGCTAACCGACGAAGCCAAAGGGATTGAGTTGGGCGCCAAACGCCATCAGTTGGAGTATCGTCGTCTCCAGTCGGCAGAAAAGGTGTGCGCCGCCTGCTCCGCGAGCCAATGGCGCAAGCTCTGGGACGACATTCTACTGGCCTACAATAGGGACGGAGATGGCTACAAAGACGGCAAGATTGCTCGTCAAGCTCGCGCTCTTGAGCCTCGCTAGCGTCGCGAGTCCCGTAGCGCAACTCCCGAGTCCGACCGGCAGTCGCATGGTCCACCTGAACCCGTCAGCTATCGACCGGCTTAGCGCGTGCGCCACTGTCGTCGGGCGACAGCCCTTGTTGTATTCGGTCGACGCGCGTTGGCCGGCGACGACGGATGCCTGCCCGCAGAACAACACGGATTTCGAGCGGCTCATCGCGAAGTTGTCGCTGACAGTTGTCAAGGCCGGTGGATGGGATTTTGTCTACCCCACCTGGTGGTCGACACAGCCGATACTGTCGGCGCCGACGTGGAACAGGCTGGCGGTCAGCGAAGCGATCAAGGAATGGTCATTCGAGGGCCGACGCAAGCTGTCCGAGAGTGAACTGCACTCGATCGTGGAGAGCGTCAGGGCGGTGGCTCGTCCGCCAATGATTGCGGACCATCCGCTGGGCAGGGAGGATGGCAAGGCGCGCGATCGCATAACCTTGCAAGTCGTTGTCGACGTCCCAGAGCTCAAGAAGGGCACCGAGTCCATCGTTGCGGTCTACGGAGAGCCGCGTGGCTTGGGTCGAGTTGTCTACGGCGAGATTGAGCGGGGACGATTCGTACCCCACTGGGATTCGGCCCTGATGACCACCGACGTCGCATTTAGGCTCGACTACCAGGACCTTGACGGCGACGGAGTGCTCGAGGTTGTCGCCACTGGCCGAGAGGGGCGGGATGGGTGGACATTTACCGCGTTCGACTCTCGCGGCAGAGAGATCACGCGACAAACGGTGTGCGAGCCGGGAAGCTGGTACCTCGGCCCGGGCGATCCCGCAGTTGAAGGTGGCTCTACCTGCGCCATTCATGGACACGTCGATGGGCGCATCGAATTCGACAGGCAAGCCAACGGTAGGACCGAGTTGGTCGGGTCTGTCTGGTACGCGACCGGAAACGGCCCCAAGCTGGGACCAGTGCGGTTTAAGTTGATTGATGGCCAATACGTGAGGGACCCGAAGTACCCCGCGGTGAAGAGGTAATCTGCGCGAGCGTCCATGCCCTCCCCTTGTAGCCTTCGTGCGCGTGCTGGGTGTCTCGATGATGCTGTCGCAACCGGCGCTTGCGGTCGGCCAGACTGGAACGATGGGCATGCTGTCACTCGAACTTCGGTCCAGCGATACCGACGAGCGACTGCATGCGCTGCGAGAACTGCTTCGAGCTGCCGACGGCATTGTGTCATCGGCAGGACCGCAGGATGTGTAATACCTCAATGGGAATTGATCCGGACGTTTCACGTCCGGATCGGCGTTGTGCCGCCACTTGCTGCAGCGTTTCGACCAGTGAGTTGATCGTTTGTTGGCGTGGCGGCGGCGTGTGCGTGCCGCGCGCGCACACGTCGAGCGTGCCGACTCTCCGGTGACAGGACGGGTTGATTAGGCGGCGCGACGAACGAGGACGGGCAAGGTGCGATCCGGATCGACGAAGGTGATTGTAAACGGCGTGTCCCGCGTGCCGTCGCCACGACGGCCTCGCGGCGGCGAGCGCGCCGGGGGTTTGCGTAATCGTCCCTGATACCGCTCGCCCGGCGTCGCACAGTCGAGGGCACTGTGCGGGCGCACGGTGGTGTACCACGCGAGCGTGACGTGCAGACGGGCCTCGAGCGTCACCGCGCTGAGCGGCGGCCGACGCCGCACGCGCACCGCCTCCTTGATCGTGCGCCAGAAGCGTTCGATCAGCGCGATCGACCCCGACCGGCCGACCGCGCCGAAGCGGGGTCGAATGCCGTGCCGCCGCAGCCGTCGGCGAAAGATCTTCGCCGTAAACTGCACCCCGCGATCGCTGATCAGATGACGCGGTCGACCGCACCGATCGGTCGCGGCCTGCCGCAGTCGCGTCATCTGCCGCGCCGTCGGGGTCTGCTCGAAGACCCGCCAGGCGAGGGGTCGCCGCGCGAACGCATCGAGGATCACCGCGAGGTGAACGGTGGTCGCCCGGAACAGACTCGGGATGCTCGTCAGATCGATCAGCCAGACATGGTTCGGCCGCCTCGCGATCACACCCGTGCCGTGCATGTCCGTCGGGTCCACGATCGGTCGCTCGCGGCGAATACGCCGCACCGTCTCGGGCGAGACGCGCCAGCCGGCGCGCAGCAGCGTGCGTGCGATCAACGCGTTGCCGCCGACGCCGCAGCGGTCCATCAGCTGCACGAGGGCGCGCAGCGCGTCGCAGAAACGGCGGATCGGCGGCGTCGGCCGCGCCACTCGGGCGCGACCGTCTGCCGCGCGAACCGCGTCGCGTTCCCATCGGGCAATCGTCGCCGGCGTCACCAGCGCGCGGCGCGCGGTCTCGTCCAGACTCCAGCCGTGGAGGTGCCGGCATTCGAGCCAGCGCCAGCGTTCAGTGGGGGTGTAATGCGGCCGATGCCGTGGCGACACCCGGGCCAAGCGTGCCGTGAGCCAGGCAATTTCCTGCTCCGCGCGCGCCAGGGCGAGGCGCAACTCCAGAATGGTGGCGGCCGCCGCGTGACGACCTAACGCCTCGCGCGCGAGCCGCAGACCCAGGGTCTGGCCCAAGAGTCGAATCGAGATCAGAACGGCACGGAGGCGCGCATCGACGGCACGACGCATGGCCCCATGCTGTCATGCGCCAACGGTGATCCATCGGATGAATCGTCGATGAGTTCATGGGCAGTGCACGGCGAGGCCCGCGTGTCGAGCTCGGACTGTGGTCTACGAGCCGCTCGGGGCCTCCGGCTCCGTCGTCAGCCCGAGGAGCGCCCGAAGTGTTCCCGCGACGATCGCCTGTTGCGGCGAGTCCAGGCGGCCCAGATGTCGCGACAAACTCGACGCATGAATAGTCGCGAGTTTGTGGAGGCGAACCGCCGACGGCACTTTGAGATGCGTGGCCTGAAAGGCGGGGACAGACGGATCGGCGATGAGATCGGACGGCAGCGGTTGCGCAGGTAGCACCGACGAGATATAGGCCACCAGCACTTCGGGAACCGATCCGAGTGGTTCGGTCAATAGCAGCACCGGGCGTAACTTCATCCCGGGCACATCGCCAAACGGAAAGCGTGCCAAGTAGACCTCACCGGGCCGCATTTGCGGGCTGGCCGTCGTCGAGCGTGTAGATGTCCTCGCGGGCATCGTGCAATTCCGCCGACCAGTCCGCGGCAATGCCCTGTGGCCACGCGCTGCCGGCGGCATCCTCGCCGGGCAGCAGGACGATCAGGCGGACCTGGCCGGCCGGCACCTCTTTGGGGACATCGGCGTGCAGGCGATGGTCGGCGTCCACGTCCCCGATCAGTTCGATTGCGTTCAGAGCCAGATGATCCATAACCAACGATCGCATCATAACAAACTCCGGGGCAAGGAGTGGCCGAAGAGACGCCGGGCAGTCTGATCCATTAGGAAGGATGGGCGCGGCTCGTTGAGGGCGTCGAGCACGCCGTCAGCGTCACTGGATTGGCCGACGCCGTGGGCGGCGCCATCACCGTGCCGGCGACGACGTTCACGACGCAGTCGAACACGGCGCCGGTCTACAACCTTAACCAGCTGGTGTTCACGTTCCCGGACGAGCAGGGCTGGGTGACCCTGAACGGTCCGCCGGGCACGCTCGCGCCGGGCTCGACGATTCTGGTCGTGAACGAATCGACCGGCGAGGTCAGCACGCTTGGCGTGAACAACGACGGCTCGGTCAGCGACGTTGGTGGCCAGCTGGTCGCGCATGTCGCCGATCGATTGATCGTCACAATCACCGACCTTCTGGGCCGTACGACCACGTTCAAGCGCAGCGAGTACGTCGCACCAGACGGCACGACCGCGGTCGGCAACGGCGGCGGTGAGGTCCAGGCCCCTGGTGGCGTTGAAGTGCGCATCCCGGAAGACGCGGTGATGAACGGCGTGGCGGCCATCCTGAAGATTGCGGCCCTGCTGCCGCAGGATCTGCCGCCCGGCTTCCTGCCCGAGATCGCCGACGCGACCCTCGGGACGATCTTGAAGATCGAGTCGCCGGACCCGCCGGCGTTCGACAAGGAAGTGGACCTGGCGTTCCCGAAGCCGGCCGATGCGCCCGAGGACGCGACCTACTTCATCTATCGCCGCATGACGGGACCGCACGGGCAGATGGCCTACGAGGCCCTCGACTACGCCGATGTCGAAGGGGAGGGCGCCGACGCGAAGGTGGTCACCTCGTCGTATCCGTTCTCCGGCTATCGCCAGAGCGTCAATGGCTACTCGCTGAGCGGCATCGACCACTCCGGCGCGATCGGCTCGCAGTTCGAGAACTACGCCATCCTGATGTGGGCGTTTGATGATGCGCTGCCGGGACGGGCGCTCGGTGGCGCCATCACGGGCCGCGTGCTGCGCGTGACGCAGGCGCCGGGGTCGACGACGCCCACCTACGTGGCGGTCGCCGGCGCGATTGTGTCTGGTGTCGACGTGCAGGGCCAGCCGCTGTTTGGCCAGTCGAGCGCCGCGTCGCCGGTCACGTTCGCGGTGAGCCAGGCCGACGGCACCTATTCGCTGTTCGACCGCCAGTACACCGGTGGCGCCGTGACGATCTCGGCCACGCTCGACGGCGTCACGCGCACCGCGACCGCCTACGAAGCCCATCCGCAGGATGCCAAGAGCCCCGGCCTGGCCTTCGCGCGCAATGTCGCCTACGCCAACATCACGTTCCCGGTCGCGGGGCCGACGGTGCCGCCCTCGCCGGTGCAAGTGAGCGTGATGACGCTCGACGCCGAAGGCCAGCGCAAGCTGACCACCGGCATCGTGGTGGCGGGCGAGCCGCTGGTGCTGGGCGTGAAGGCGGCCGGCATGACCGTGCAGCGTATGGATGTCGTGTCCGGCTCGCAGACGCAGGAATACGGCGTGCGCGTGGATCCGCTGGCGGGGCAAGACCCGCTCGCCGCGGACGTGATCGCCGATGGCAGCGTGACGTTCGCGCTACCGGGCAGCTACACCGTGACCGCCACCGCCGTCGGCGCCTTCGCCGGTGCCGTCACCGGCCACGTCGTCGTGCGCGCGGTCGCGCCCGGGGGCTCCAACAACGATGCGCTGCCGAACGATCCACCCTCGGTGATCACGGCCCGGACGACGCCGAAGGGAGATGCGCGCGGGGTGCCGATTGGCGTGCTGCCGCAGGTGGTGTTCACGGAGCCGGTGAAGAACCTGCCCGGCAACGTGACGTTGACCGACGCCGCCGGGCAATCGGTCGGGATCTCGCTCTCCGGCGTGGGGCCGAATGGTCCGGTCGCCGACCTGACGCCCACGAGCGTGGTGACGTCGGTCACCATCCAGCCGATGGCCGGCCTCACGTACAACACCGTCTATACGCTGAGCCTGTCGAGCGGCATTGAGGATACGGATCGCGACGCCACCGATCAGCCGGCGCCAAAACCACTGGCTGCCTACACGACGAGCTTCACGACGTTTGCGCCGGAAGCGATTGGCCGCACCACCGACACCTTCACGGCCGGCGGCATGGCCGTGATCGGCGATCGCGCCTACGTCGCCGGGTCGCAGAACCTGGGCCGGAAGTACACCCACCTGCGGCTGTTTGATGTCAGCGACCCGACCACGCCGCAGGAGATCGTGGGCGCCACGACGGGCGGCCAGCTGCTGGCGCCGCCGCCGGCGAAGGCCTGAGGTGTCTCGCCGGCTCAGCGGCTACCGACCCCCTTGAAGAAGGCATAGCAGAACACACCATCGGGCGGCGCGGTGCGATGGAGATCGCGGATCCCTTCGTCGAACCGCTCCGGCGCGATCAGCCGCGCCGCAATCGCCGGCTCGCGGATGCCCTCGATCATCGCCGTGAACGTCTTTCGCGTGAACCCGTCAATCAAATCGGGCCGGCTGCCATCAACGTAGACCGGCCGCGCGGAGACGCGGATCGCCTGAAAGCCCGCTTGCACCAGCAGGGGATAGAGCTGACGGCCGATCGGGCTGTTGCCGCCGGCACGGGCTTGCAGCGTCACCAGGCAGGCGATGGCCTTGCGAGCGGCGGCGCTGTCGGGATGGAAATACGCCGAATCGTGATCGCCTTCAATGACAGTGATCGTGCCCCCTGGCTTGAGAACCTCCTTGAGCGCCAGCAGCGCCGCGACCGGCCGCGCGAGGTGCTCCAGCACGAAGCAGACGAAGACGTGGTCGAACGGCGAATCGATCGCCGCCTGGTACTCCCGGCGCGCCTCGCCCTTCCGTCCCATGTCGGCCAGCGTATCGGCGAGGAAGATGTGCGAGATGACGCTCTGCGGGTTGTAAGTGAGCGCCTTCCGCAGATGCTCCTCGGACTTCCGGTTGCTGCCACCGAACAG
>CAYHHH010000099.1:0-13931 GCA_964356125.1 uncultured Bifidobacteriaceae bacterium
AGAAGGTCAAGCGCACCTACGGCGTGCTCGAAGACCAGTTCCGCCGCTACTTCGAGTCGGCCGAACGTCAGCGCGGCATCACCGGCGAGACCCTGCTGCAGCTGCTCGAGCGCCGGCTCGACAACGTGATTTACCGGCTCGGCCTCGCGACGTCGAGACCGCAGGCGCGCCAGTTGGTGCGCCACGGCCACTTCCTCGTGAACGGCAGAAAAGTGGACGTGCCGTCCTACTCGGTCCGCATCGGTGAGGTCATCACGGTGCGCGAGACGAGCAAGGCGACGCCGGCGATTCTGCACGCCATCGAAGAAGTGAAAGGCCGAGGCATTCCCGAGTGGCTGTCGTTCGACGCCAACGGCATGAGCGGCCGGGTCGCGTCGATGCCGACGCGCGAGCAGATCAACCTGCCCGTGCAGGAGCAGCTCATCGTCGAGTTGTACTCGAAATAGCGTTCACCGTTCACCGTCTACCGTTCACCGTGGACGTTTACCGGCAAGACGGTAAACGGTAAACGGCAAACGGCGGAACACCCAGTCACCGGCCCGCAGCCTTACAGACCTGCGGTGGGAGGCCGGTGATCACACTTGCAGGTCTGAGGGAAAAGGAAGGGGCAAGGGGCAAAGGGCAAGGGGTAATAGAACGTGCGTTCTTTTACCCCTTACCCCTTTCCCTTTACCCCTTTACTGCACCCCGTAGGGAAGGATAAGAACAATGTTGTGGAAAGGTTTTCAGCGTCCAAAACGCCTCGAGCTCGAGCGTGAAACATTAACGGACCGGTTCGGCCGGTTCTACGCGCAGCCGTTCGAGCGCGGCTTCGGCACCACCATCGGGAACGCCTTGCGGCGCGTGCTGCTCTCGTCGGTCGAGGGCGCCGCGGTGACCGCGGTGAAGATCGACGGCGTGCTTCACGAGTTTTCGCCGATTCCGGGCGTCGTCGAGGATGCGACCGACATCATCCTGAACATCAAGCAGGTGCCGCTGAAGATGCACACCGACGCCACCAAGACGCTGTACCTGCGCGTCGAGAAGGCGGGCGAGGTGAAGGCGCGCGACATCCAGACCGACGCCGACGTCGAAATCCTCGAGCCGGATGCGCGTATCGCGACGGTCTCCGTGGGCGGCAAGCTCAACATGGAAATGCGCGTGAAGCGCGGCCGCGGCTACATCTCGGCCGACAAGAACTTCGACGAGGATCTCGGCATCGGCTGGATCCCGATCGACTCGGTGCATTCGCCCATCAAGAAGGTCAACTACCTCGTCGAGGCCGCGCGCCTCGGCCAGACGACCGACTACGACAAGCTCACGGTCGACATCTGGACCAACGGGTCGGTGACGCCGCGCGACGCCATCTCGCTCTCGGCGAAGCTCGTGCGCGACCACCTGAACATCTTCATCAACCTCGACGAATCCGCCGACGAGCAGGCGGATGCGCACGTCGAGCAGCAGCAGGCCGGGTCGCTCAACGAGAACCTCGACAAGAGCGTCGAAGAGCTCGAGCTCTCCGTGCGGTCCTACAACTGCCTGAAGAACGCGAACATCCGGACGATTCGCGAGCTGGTGCTGAAGACCGAAGGCGAGATGCTGAAGACGAAGAACTTCGGCCGCAAGTCGCTGAACGAGATCAAGGAGATCCTGCACAGCATGGGGCTCAGTCTCGGCATGCGGGTCGATCAGCCGGCGGGAAGCCGCGAATAACAGGTCGCGTGGGGATCGTGGGGCGCGTGGGGCGCGTGGGGCAGAACCCACGAACCCTACGAACCCCACGAACCCCACGAACCTAAAGAGAGAATCACCATGCGTCATAGAGTTGCACACCGAAAACTGGGCCGGGTCACCGATCATCGCCTCGCGATGCTGCGGAACCAGGCCACCGCACTCATTCGCTACGAGCACATCGAGACGACGGTGCCAAAGGCGAAGGAACTGCGGCCGTTCGTCGAGCGGCTTATTACGCTCGCCAAGCGCGGCGTCGCTGCCGGAGACGGCAACGGCAAGCTCCTGCACGCGCGCAGGCTCGTCGGGCGCGACCTCGTCGACGGCGAAGTCGTGATCAAGCTGTTCGACACGATCGCGCCGCGATTCGCCGAGCGGCCCGGCGGCTACACACGCATCCTGCGGCTCGGCTTCCGCCGCGGCGACAGCGCGGAGATGGCGCAGCTCGAGCTCGTCGGCAGCGAGTACGACCCGAAGGCCGAGCCGACGCAGACCAAATCTGCGGCAGCCAAGCCGAAGGCCGGCGTCGGCGGCCGTCTGCGCGCGGCGGCGGATCGCCTCCGCGGCAAGAGCTCGGAGGATGCCGATCCCGGCAGCAAGAAGGGCGCGCGCACGGCTCAGACGAAGGGCCGATCGGCAAAGCGCACGACTCCGCAGAAGGCCGGCTAGGGTTCCAAGTTCCAGTTCCGGGTTCCAACTTCGTGTACCACTTCCGAGTTCCGTGTTCTACGTTCGTGACAGCCGAACGTGGAACTCGGAACGTGGAACCCGGAACACCCCCCGTTTCTGTAGTATTTCCAAACACAATTGAGTCTCAAGCGGTCTGGTACCGGCTGTGCAGCAGCACGCCCCGTGGCGGCACGTACCGATATGGCGGGCACCAGGGTGGCGAGGGCCAATGGGCTGCATTACGTGGTCGAAGGGGAGCCTGGACTGACCCGCGTCCGGCGAGGGAAGACGTTCGCCTATCGTGACGCGAAAGGGCGTCCCGTCCGCGACGCGCGGACCCTCGACAGGATTCGATCGCTCGTGATTCCGCCGGCGTGGGAGCGCGTGTGGATCTGCACGCGCGCCGACGGCCACATGCAGGCGACGGGACGGGATGCGCGCGGCAGGAAGCAGCACCGCTATCACCCCGAATGGACGGCCGCGCGGCACGAATCGAAGTACGGCCAGATGATCGACTTCGCCCACGCGCTGCCGGCGATCCGCAGGCGCGTGCACGCCGATCTGAAGACCGCTCCACTTTCGCGACCGTACGTGCTGGCGACGGTCGTCCGGCTGCTGGAGAAAACGCTCATCCGCGTCGGCAACAAGGAGTACGCGCGGGCGAACAAGTCGTTCGGCCTCACGACGCTCCTGGATCAGCACGTCCAGATCAAGGGCGCATCGGTGACGTTTCACTTCCGCGCCAAGAGCGGCGTGATGCAGACGATCGAAGTCACCGACCCGGCGGTCGCGCGCATCGTCAAGCGATGCCGCCAGCTGCCCGGCGAGGCGCTGTTTCAGTACGTCGACGGCAAGGGAAAACGGCAGGTCGTTGACTCGACCGCGGTGAACGCGCATCTACGAGAAATCACGGGGCGATCGTTCACGGCGAAGAACTTCAGAACCTGGGCCGCGACGGTGCTCGCGGCGAAGGCTGTCTGCGATCTCCCGAAGTGCACGTCGGACACCGCCTTCAAGCGGAACATCGTGCGGGCGATTGATCCGGTCGCGGCGAAGCTCGGCAACACGCGCGCGGTCTGCCGCAGCAGCTACATCCATCCGGGCGTGTTCGGCGCCTATCGCCGCGGCATGACGATTGCCGCCGCGGAGCCGGGTCCTCGCATCGCTCATTTGTCGATGAATGAAGCAGCGGTGCTCTCGCTGCTGAAGACTCGGTCTGGTCATGCGCGGCGGGAGAAAGCGGCAGCGTAGCGACTCCACGGTTCTATTTCATCGGGCCGTAATCGGTCGAGTTCATGAAGACCGCATCGACCTGAGTTCCGACCTGTAAGTCCGTTCGAACCTTCACCCACTCTGGATCCGACTGGAACGCTTTCCACGCGGCATCACGTGCGGCCCTGTCCTTGTACGCGAGCACGTAGATGAGCGTTCGCTCCATGCCGGGATTGTTCGGCTGCCAGAAGCCCACGATCGTCATGCCGTGCTTCCGAAACAGGCGGTTCGTATGATCGCGGAATCGCGTATGCAGTACGTCTATCGAGCCGGGACCTTCGGCCCTGACCGTGTAGGTGCGCAGCTCGAAGCAGCGCGAATCGGATGCGATGTTCTTGCCTGTGACGCCCGGGCCGCACGGGACGGGCGGGCCGGCGGGGCCGCGCGCGGGAGCCGCAGGCGCCGCGGGAGCCGCAGGCGCCGCTGGGGCCGCAGGCGCTTGTGCCGCCGCGGCAACGGGAGCGGCGAGTGCGGCCGTCAAGAGAAGTGCGGAAAACGCGCGAAATCGCTGGGTCATCTAAGGGCCTCCTGAAACCCCGGAGTCTAGCAGAATTCTTGACACCGTAATGCGCGCGGGCACCCTGGCGGCGCTTCTCCTCCCGGCGACCGTCAGCACTCGAAGGGATACGTGTGGACCCCCACAGCGAACGGCACGCACGTTCGGCGAGCCCGTGAAGGATGATGGCTTGCCCACGCCGGACATTCGCGCGCGCGGAACCGGCGGACCGCGAGGGCGGGGCACGCCGCCGAACGCCGCGACTCCGGATCCGTTCGCCGAGGCTGCGCGCGGTCAGTTCCGCGTGAAGTGGGTGCGGTATCGCGGCGCCGGGAAGGCGCGAATCGCACCGGATGAATCGGTGGTGCTCGGTGCCGACAGCAGACCCACGCCCACCGAGGGCAAGTCGAGCACGAAGGTCACGTTCGATCGCCCGGGCAGCTACACGCTGCGCGCCTACGCCTTGGACGGGGACGCTTACTCCGCTTCCACCTCCGCCCCCCGCTCCGCCTTGCTCGCCGCGATGATCTTGGCCTGCTGCGGCGGCGGGACCTCGTCGTAGTGCGAAAACTCCATGTGGTAGCTGCCGCGCGCGCCGGTCGCGGACGTGAGGTGCTGCTCGTACGTAAGCATCTCGGCCATCGGCACCTGTGCCTTGATGATCGTCGTCGCGCCGCGCGTGTCCATGCCCGCGATGCGGCCCCGGCGGCTGTTGAGGTCGCCCATGAGGTCGCCGGCGAAGTCCGACGGCGCGTACACCTCGACGTTCATGATGGGTTCGAGAATCGTCGGCCTCGCGCGCGTCATCGCGTCCTTGAAGGCGAGCCGGCCGGCCATCTTGAACGAGAGCTCGTTCGAGTCCACGTCGTGATACGAACCGTCGAACACCGTCACGCGGAAATCCACCATCGGGTAGCCCGCGAGATAGCCGCGTACGCGGGTTTCCTGAATCCCCTTTTCCACGGCCGGAATGAACTGCCGCGGAATCGAGCCGCCGAAAATATCGTCGACGAACTCGAAGTCCGTCCCGCGCGGCAGCGGCTCGACCTTGATTTTGCAGTCGCCGAACTGCCCGTGTCCGCCCGTCTGCTTCTTGTGCCGTCCGTGCGCCTCCGTCGAGCTCTTGATCGTCTCGCGGTAGGGAATGCGGGGCGGCTTCAGGTTCACGTCGACGCCGAACCGGCGCTTCAGCTTCGCGACCGTCACCTCGATGTGCAGCTGCCCCTGGCCGGAGAGCAACAGCTCTTTTGTCTGCGGGTCGCGGCTGTAGCTGATTGAGGGATCCTCTTCCTCGAGGCGGTGCATCGACTGGTTGATCTTGTCTTCGTCGCCGCGGCTCCTGGGCTCGATCGCGTACGACAGCACGGGCTCGGGATATTTCAGAGCGGGAAAGATGGCCGGATCGGTTTTGTCGCCGAGCGTGTCGTTGGTGAGGGTGTCCTTCAATTTCGCCACTGCCCCGAGGTCGCCGGCCCGCAACTCCGGCACGGTCGTCTGCGTTTTCCCCTGGAGCAGCACGAGGTGCCCGAGCCGCTCAGGCGTATCGCGCGTGTTGTTGTGCACCGTCGAGTCCGCCTTCAGCACGCCGGAGGTCACGCGGAACATCGTGATGCGGCCCGCAAACGGATCGGCAATCGTCTTCCAGACGAACGCGGTCGGCTGACCGCTCTCTGAGAACGGACGCTCGATCTCGTCTCCAGTCTTCGGATTGATCATCTTCATCGCGCGCTCGACCGGCGACGGCACGTAGGCGACGATCGCGTCGAGCAGCGGCTGGATGCCGATGTTCAGCGCCCCGGAGGTGCAGAGGAGCGGAAACATTTTCCCCGACGCCGTTGCCGCACGCAGGCCTGAGACAAGCTGCTCCTGCGTGAGCGTTCCCGCTTCGAAGAACTTCTCCATCAACGCTTCGTCGGCTTCCGCGACCATCTCGATGAGCGCGTCGCGCGCGGTGGCCGCCTCGGCAGCCATGTCGGCCGGGATATCCGACTCTGAGCACTTTCCGCCGCCGTCGGGCGGGAACACGTACGCTTTCTGCGCGACGAGATCGATGACGCCTCGAAACGATTTTTCCTCGCCGAGGGGCAGCTGAATCGGCACGACGGTGCGGTTCAGCGCGGCGTGAATGGACTTGAGCGTGCGCTCGACGCTCGCGCGCTCGCGATCGAGGCGGTTGACGACGACCAGCCTCGGCAGCCCGGCCTCTTCGGCCGCCTGCCACGTTTTCTCCGTCTGCACCTGCACGCCCGAGACGGCGTCGACAACGACGAGCGCCGCGTCGGCGACCCTCAGCGCCGCGCGCGTGTCCGCCAGGAAATTCGCCATGCCCGGCGTGTCGATGAAGTTGATTTTCGTCTTGTTCCACTCGGCGTAGGCGAGGCTGGCCGAGAGCGTGTGCTTGCGGGCGATTTCTTCGTCGTCGTAGTCGGTAATCGTGGTGCCGTCGTCGACTTTTCCGAACCGGTTGACTGCGCCTGCATCGAACAGTGCGGCCGATGTGAGTTGCGTTTTACCGGAAGCGCTGTGGCCGACCAGAGCGACATTACGGATGTTCGCCGCGTCATAGACCTTCATAGGCGGTAGCCCTCCCAAGCCCGTGGTAATGAGGCTGAAGGGCCATCATACCCAAAACAAATCCGGCAGGGGAGCTACCTTGTTCAGATTCGGACGGCCCGACGTTGTTACCTGATGGAACGCGGTTTGTCCCCCTTACACACCGGAGAAATAACGATGATTCGCCCCGAAACCCATGTGGCCGGACACGCGCGCCCTGTCGGAAACGACCTCGGCGATCCGCTGCTGAGCCATGAGCCGACGATTGAGCTGGTCGCCAGGGCCCGGGAAGGGGACATGCCGGCCATGGAAGCCCTGTTGCAGCGTTGCCTCCCGCCGCTGAAGCGCTGGTCCCATGGCCGCCTGCCCCCGGGGGCGCGCGGCCGCCTGGACACCGGAGACCTTGTCCAGGAGGCGGCGCTGCACGTGTTGGGCAATCTCGGCACGTTCGAGCCGCGGCACGTGGGCGCGATGCAGGCCTATCTGCGGCAATCGGTCATCAACCGCATCTGCGACGAAGTGCGGCGCATCGGCCGGCAGCCGCCGCCGCTCGAGCTGCCCGACGACCATCCGTGCGATCGCACGTCACCCGAAGAGGATGCCATTCGCGCCGAAGCGTACGAGCATTACCGCGATGCGGTATCGCGGCTGACGCCGAAAGATCGGGCGCTCATTGTCGCGCGCATCGAGATGCAGTGGAGCCTCGCGGAAATCGCGCATCGGTACGGCATGCCGACCGTCGATGCCGCCAGGATGGCGGTGAACCGCGCCGTCAAGCGCCTGTCGGTGGATTTCGCCGCGCTGCGTAAGTAAACAGAAGATCAGAAGATCAGAAGAACAGAAGATCAGAAGAATTCTCTTTCTTCTGGTCTTTTGATCTTCTGTTCAAAAGCGAGGCACGTGGCCGGATGCACGTCCTGTGCGCCGGCCATTTGTGTGTGTGCTCGCACGTGTTCGCCGGCCGAGTTCGGTCGCCCGTGCAGGAGCGTTAACTACAACAGAGCGGACGGCACATGCCGACGCAGTAGTGGTTCAGAGGAGGACAGAATGTTTGCTCGAAAGATCGTCCATACGTTGTGCGGTGTCGTTCTTCTTGGCGTCTTCGCGACGTCGGCGGCCTCGGCGATGCTCGACACCCGTCATGCGACGTACTTCACGTTCAGCCGCAGCGTGCAGTTGCCCGGCGTCACGCTGCCGGCCGGCACGTATGTGTTCGAAATCTCGAATGCCGGAAGCGGCTCCAACGTCGTCCTGGTGCGAAGCCGCGATCGCTCGACGGTGCACGCGTTCAGGTTGACCAACGTCATCTATCGTCCGGCGTTACGCAACCTGGACGCGGCGATTACGTTCGGTGAGACGTCCGCCGGCAACCCGCCGCCTGTGAAGGCGTGGTACCCGCAAAGCGAGACCACCGGCCGCGAGTTCATTTACTAGGGACCAACCCGATCAAGAGGAGAACAGAATGTTTGCTCGAAAAATCGTCCACATGTCGTGCGGTGTCGTGCTTCTCGGCGTGTTCGCGACATCCGCGGCCTCGGCGATGTTCGACACCCGTCGTACCACGCGCTTCACGTTCAGCCGCACGGTGCAGATCCCCGGAGCCGCACTGCCGGCGGGCACTTACATCTTCGAGGTTGCGAATCCGGAAGGCCAGGGCGACATCGTTCGCGTACTGAGTCGCGACCGGAAGCAGGTGTTTCTCATGAAGTTCACGCGCCCCATCTACCGCCAGGCGAAAGGCCCCCTCAAGGCCACGATTTCGCTCGGTGAAGCTCCTGCTGGTACGCCTCCACCTGTGACAGCGTGGTATTCGGAAAGCGAGACCCGCGGTCGCGAGTTCCTTTACTAACCACACGTCACCACACTCCAACACTCCCGCTGTGCCGGACGGACATCCGTTCTGCACGGCGGGCCAGCCTTCCAGCGTTCGCCGTTTACCGTTCGCCGTTCACCGTTGCGTTGACCGTCTTGCCGCCTTGTCCTCGGCTTCGATCGCCGCGTTCACGGATTTCATAAAGCCTGTTGTTACAGCCTTCACCTCTGACACTTCCGCAGCCAATAGCTTTCTGTCTGATTCGGACAGCAGTTTGAGATCACCCGCAAGGATGACGTAATACTCGAGTTCGCCGACTGAGCCGAGCGCAATTCTGAGCGACTGGGCCAGCGATCGCTGACCGCGATAGCAACCTTCCGCGATATTTGCGGGGATCGAGACAGCGGCGCGCCGCATTTGAGAGGTAAGTCCGAACAGTTCTGCTTTTGGGAAGTTAGCAGTTTGTGCGTACGTGCGGAGCGCAATGGAGTGAGATTTTTGCCACGCTTCGAGCTTCCTGAAGTCCTGCATTGCAATTTCCTTTCTATGCGGGGTTTAGGCGGCACTCGGAGTGCAAAGAATCAGCCGTCCTCAGACCGAGGCGCGGCAGACCGTGAACGGCAAACGGCAAACGGTAAACGGTAAACGCTGAGAGCTATTCGTACCGCAGTGCTTCGATCGGATCGAGGCGGGCGGCGCGGATGGCGGGATACATGCCGAAGACGATGCCGACTGTGGCGGAGAAGCCGATTCCAAGCGCGAACGACCACAGCGGAAGGGACACCGGGAACCCGGTGAGGACGTGCACGGCGAGGCCGAGGGCGCTGCCGAGGAGTATCCCGAGAATGCCGCCGACCGACGTGAGCACCGCGGCTTCGGTCAGAAACTGAAAGAGCACTTCGCGCTTCCGCGCGCCGAGCGCGCGACGGACGCCGATCTCCCGCGTGCGCTCGGTCACCGAGATCGACATGATCGCCATCACGCCGATGCCGCCGACCATCAGCGCGATCGAGGAGATGACGACCAGCGCAAAGAACGTCGCCTGGCTGATCTGGTTCCACACGCGCATGAGCGCGTCCTGCGTCACGATGTCGAAGTCGTTCTGCTCGTCCAGCCTCAGGCCGTGACGGCTTCGCATGACGCGCTCGATGTCCGCGATCGCGTCTTCCTGGCTGACCCCCTCACGAGGGATCGCGGACAGCATCACCGGCGCCCCCATCCGGCCGCGGTACGACTGAACGATGCGGACGCCGTACACGCGCTGAAACGTCGTGTAGGGCATCACCACGAAATCGTCCTGGTTCAGGGAGAAGTTTCCCGGCGCCGGGCGGGCGGCGAACACGCCGACCACGACGAATTGATCGGTGCCGACACGAACCGTCTTGCCGATGGGATCGATGCCTGATGGCTTGAACAGCAGCTGATACGCGCCGTTGCCGAGGACGGCGACGTTGCTGCGAAGCTGCACTTCCGTTCCGCTGAAAAACCGGCCGAGCTCCATCGGGATGCGCGTGCCTTCCGCGTATCGCTCGCCCGCACCGAACGCGATCATCGGCCGTGTCTTCTGATCGCGGTACTGGATTCTCCGCATGGTTTGCTGTCCGGGACCAAGGCCGACCTGAATGTCCACGAGTTCGAGGCTCGTGGCCTGCTCCTGAAGCGCGCGCGCATCGCCAATCGTCAGGGTTGGACGCTTGATCACGTCCGAAAACTCGCGTCCGCTCGCGAAGCTCACGATGCCGAACCGCTGGAGGAAGATGACCCGCGGGCCCATCGCGGTCGCGATGCTGTCCTGCAGCGACTTGTCGAATCCGCGAATGAGCGCCGTCATGGCGACAATCGAGGTGATGCCGATCACGACGCCGAGCACCGTCAGGCCCGAGCGGAGCTTGTTGGTGCGCACGGTATCGAAGGCCATGACGATGACCTCCTTGACGAGCCCATACCGGATCTGGGGCGTCTTCATATCAGTTGGCGGGTCCACAAAGCAGGACCCGCCCTACGTAGGTAGGCCGGGTCTTGCTTTCCAAGGCCCGGCTCATTCGCGCCTCAATGCTTCAATCGGATCGAGCCGCGCCGCGCGGATCGCCGGGTACAGGCCGAAGAACAGGCCGACCAGGGCGGTGATGGTGATGCCGAGCACGACCGACCAGAGCTGCACGGCGGCTGGAACCGGCGTCAATCGCGAAATGCCGATCGCGATGAGCGCTCCGAGAATCGTTCCGACGACCCCGCCAAACACCGACAGCACGACAGATTCCGTCAGGATCTGCGTCGTGATGTCCGACCGCCGCGCGCCAAGCGCCTTGCGCAGCCCAATCTCTCGCGTCCGCTCGGTGACGACCATCAGCATGATGTTCATGATGACAATGCCGCCGACGACGAGCGACAGCGCCACGACGCCGACGAGGACGGCGAAGATGCCGCCGGTCGCCGTCCGGTAGAGTCCGAGCACGGTGTCGGAATTGAAGATCGCAAAATTGTCCGGTTGGCTCGGCTTCAGGCGCCGCGCAATCCGCATCGCGAGCGTGGTGTCGTCGATCGCGGTCTTGATGCGATCGAAATCGCGCGGCTTGACCGACATCGACAATTGCCGGCGCGCGCCGAACATCTGTTGAAACTGTCCGAGCGGCACAACCGCGAATTCATCCAGCGTCTGTCCGAGTGCCGTTCCGCGCCGTGCGCTGACGCCGACGACGCGGAAATGCAGCCCCTGGATTTGGATGCCCTTGTCGATCGGATCGACATCCGGGCCGAACAATCGTTCGGCGAGCCCGGCGCCGAGCACGACCGCCGGTCGATCGACGGCGATTTCGGTGGGGCTGATCAACCGCCCGCGCTCGGCATCGTAGTTCGAAAAATTGACGTATTCGGGGGTGACGCCCGTCACTTCGATCCCGTCAATCGACGCGCTGCGGTAGATGACGCGCGCCCGCGCCTGCGAGCTCAACATGACGGCAGAGACGAGCGGGCTGTACCGCTTCACCGCCTCCGCGTCGTATCGGGTGATGCGCGGGTTCGACTGCACGCGCAGCCATTCTTCGTCGCTGCGAACAATCCCGTACTGCTGGACGATGAACGAGTCTGCTCCTGCCTCGTTGAGAATCGCGCGGCTCACCGACGCGTTGAGGCCCTGAATCAGCGACACGACGGCAATAATCGACATGACGGCGACGATGTTGCCGAGCACGGTCATGAGCGATCGCAGCTTGGCGCCCCAGATGGCGCTCAACGCGATTCCCGCCGCGTCGAGGTACTTGTTCATGGCGTTTTCGGAGGAGGCTGAACCCTCACGGCGTCGCCTTCATTCATCGTGCGCACGTTGTTGTACGGGCCGGTGATGACTTCGTCTCCCGCCTTCAGCCCCGACAGCACCTCGAAGTACCGATCGCCGGCGACGCCGATTTTGATCGGGACGAACTCCGCGCGGCCGTCACGAATCATGAAGACTCCTTCGGTCTCCTTCCGCGTCTGCCCCGGTTCGAGCTCCGCCGGCGCGGCGGCCGGCTGGGCGGTCCCGGTGTTCTGCGGGCGCGGCTTCTGCACGATGCTGCCTTTCGCATCGTAGACGAGCTCGCGTACGGCCACCGCAGGAATCGGCACGGCGACAACGCTCGTGCGCGTGGCCGTCGTGATGTCGGCCGTGCACGTGAACCCGGGCCGAATGTCAGGCACATCCTCGTCGAGCACGACAACGACTTTGAAGTTGGTCGCCTGCTGATTGTTTGCCGCCTGCCCCGCGACCTGAATCGGGCTGTTGCCGATTTCCGTGACGTGACCCTTGAACGTGCGATCCGGGACCGCGTCGATGGTGATTTTCGCGGCCTGGCCGAGCTTGACGTTCGGGATGTTCGTTTCGTCGACTTCGACTTCGGCCTGAATGACCGACATGTCGGCGACCGTCAGCAGCACGGTGCCGGCATTGTTCATCGTGCCGACGACCGCGGTTTCCCCTTCCTGGATGTTCCGGCGCGTGATGATGCCTGCGATCGGCGATTCGATGCGCACCTTGCTGAGATCGAATTGCGCGCTTGCCAGCTGTGCACGATCCTGTCCAAGCCGGACCTCCTGCGCGCGCACCTGCTTCTCGCGCTCCGAGAGCGTCGACTGCGCGAGGCGCACGTCGTTCTCCGCGCGCTCGAGCGTTTCACGTGGCGTCAGCTGCTGCTTCCAGAGCTCCTGCTGCCGTTTGAGATTCTGCTGCGCGACGGCTAATTGCACGCGCGCCGTCTCAACGCCCTGCCGCGCCTGCTCGAGGCCGGCCTGGTTGGCTTGCAATGCGGCCTGGCCGCTCTCCACGCGCGTGCGAAGCGTCCGCGGATCGATCTGCATCAGGAACTGACCCAGGTCGACCCGGTCCCCCTCGTTCACCGCGAGATCGACGACGCGGCCCGACGTGTCCGCGCTGATATTGACGAAGCGCTTCGGCTGGATCTTGCCCGATGCTGACACGACGGCTTCCAGATCGCGTGTGCGGATCGACTCGACCGTCACGGTCGGCGCCGTCGATCGGCGCGTCCACCACGCGAATCCACCGGCCGACCCGATGACGACGAGCGCCAGCACGGCGATGATGATCTTCTTGTTTCGTGACAACTACACGCCTCCTCGCAAAGCTTGCGTCAACGCCAGCGCCGCGGCGCCCCCCGCGTACGCGCCAAAGAGCCATCGCGCAACCGGCAGCGTGCGTGTCTGATACAGAATGCTCATACCCAGCGCGACGAGCACGATCCACCACACGCCGAAGACGTCAACGGCGCCGAACAGGCGCGCGGGAAACGTCGATTCCCCGAACGCCGGCATGATGATGCTGAGGCTCGTTGCGCCTCCGAGCGATTCGCGCGCGTAGTTGATCGGCGCGGCGACGACCGCGCGCACGGCCAGGATCGCCGACGCGTGCACGACGACCGCGAGCGCCTGCTGCCGCCTTCGCGCCGTGTCCTCATCAGGTCCGCGCGGCAGGCCGAGGGCCCGATCGCAGACGGCAACAAGAATTCTCGCAGAGCCTGCCCACAGGATAGGCCAGCCGACCACGATGAACGCCGCGCTCACGATCGGTCGATACGGCACAACCGCGAGCAGCGTGTCGTACGTGTCATCGGCCACCACGGCTCCGAACGATTCGAGCTGGCGGACCTGCTGGTCGAGCGCCGCGAGCTGCCCCACCCGTGTCATCAGGAAGCCCGAGCTGCACACCGCGGAGACCACGATGATCAGCACTGCCAGATTGAGAGCGCGCGGGTGCCCGACCGCGTCCGTCAGCGTTGCCCGTGGCGACCGAACCATGCCGATGAGACGCTGAAGCGCGTGAGGAAACGATGAAGCCAACGGCTATAACTTTCTTGTAGGGCTCAACTGAAATGTAGTGCTCAACTTAAGTTGAGCCCTACGGTTAACTTAAGTTGAGCCCTACGGTTA
>CAYHHH010000099.1:14031-15899 GCA_964356125.1 uncultured Bifidobacteriaceae bacterium
AACTTAAGTTGAGCCCTACGGTTAACTTAAGTTGAGCCCTACGGTTACAAGACGTGCGCGACGGCAGCGTTGTTCCCGTCGCGGCTGTAAACTGCACGGATGCGCATTATCGTCGTCTTCGCACTCTTTCTCCCTCTCGTGCTCCCTCTTTCAGTGCACGCCCAGGTCTTCGGCGGCATCGGTACGCGGGCCGAAGGCATGGGGGGCGCATTCGTCGCGGTCGCCGATGATGCGAGCGCCGTCTACTGGAACCCCGCCGGCATCGCCACCGGGGCGACGTTCGATCTGCAGGTCGCCAAAGGACCAGGTTCGAACCTCTTTATAGGGGCGGCCCTGCCTGTTCTCGGCGCCAGTTACTACCGTACACGCGAGGTGACCGGTTTACCTACAGTTTCCGGCTCGCCGGACCGACAAACCGGGGGATTGGGAGAGGTGCAGGTGCGTACTCTCACGACCACGAATTTCGGCGTGACGATCGTGCAAACCGTTGCTCCTGCGCTGGTTATAGGAACGACGGCGCGGGTGGTTCGGGGCGGTGTCGAAGGGGCAGACGGGCGGACCACGTTCGATTTCGATGCTGGGGCCATGGTGTCGGCGTGGGACGTGCGGTTTGGCGTGACGGCCAGGAACCTGCGTGCACCCGAGTTTCAGACCGAAGGGGGCACGGTGCGAATGACGCGGCAATTCAGAGTCGGTGCCGCCCTCGCGCCGAGGGCGCTCCCGGCCGGGGTGCACGGACCATTTTCCCTCGCGATCGATGCCGATCTGACGACAACGCCGGACGTGCGAGGCGATCGGCGGACGGCGGCGGCGGGCGGGGAATACTGGCTGGGAAAAGGGCTGGTCGGCGTGCGCGGCGGCGTGCGGTGGAGCACGTTAGGCGACTCACGGCGGGCGGTTTCAGGGGGCTTTAGCGCAAGACTCCCCCGTTCCGTTCACGTCGAAGGTCAGCTGACCAAGCACAACGAATCGGATGAGAACGAATGGACGGTCGGCGCTAGAGTAACATTTTAGGTCACTTGCTGACAATTAGTGTCATAATCGTAGATTCTACATGGCAGTTCGCATCGGCGAACTTCTTCTAAAAGAGAAGCGCATCACTCCGGATCAGCTCCAGGAGGCCTTGAACTATCAGAAGGCCAATGGGGGGAAGCTCGGCTTCAATCTGGTCAAGCTCGGGTTCGTCAAGGACGAAGAGCTCACGGCGCTGCTCAGCAAACAGTACGGCGTCCCGTCGATCAATCTGGCGCAATTCGAAATCGATCCTGCCGTCATCAAGCTGATCCCCGCCGAAACCGCGCAGAAATATCAAATCATCCCGTTGAGCCGGGCTGGGGCCACGCTGACGATCGCGATGACCGACCCGACCAATGTGTTCGCCATGGACGACATCAAGTTCATGACCGGCTATAACGTCGAGCCGGTCGTGGCGTCCGAGACGGCCGTGGGCGATGCCATCACGCGCTATTACGCCCTCGCCAAACCGGCGGCGCCGAGCGGCACCGGCCTCATGAGCGGTGCGAGCGCCCTCGAGATGGCCACCAAGACCATGGAGGAGATGTCGGTCTCGGGGGCCGAAGATGTCGAGATCCTCGACGACATCGACGAGATCAGCGCCGAGTCGCTCGAGAGGCAGGGCGGCGAAGCGCCCGTCATCAAGCTCGTGAACGTCGTGCTGATGTCGGCCATCCAGAAGGGCGCGAGCGACATTCACATCGAGCCGTACGAAAAGGAATTCCGCGTCCGGTATCGCGTGGACGGCATCCTCTACAACATCATGGCGCCGCCGATGAAGATGCGCGACGCGATTACGTCGCGCATCAAGATCATGGCGAAGCTCGACATCGCCGAGAAGCGGCTGCCGCAGG